>MKRZ01000080.1:2447-35106 GCA_001897075.1 Mesorhizobium sp. 61-13
TGACGGTGCATCCACGCCCTGACCAGCGGCATACGCGCAATTCGGATTTGCCTGAGATCCGCGCGCTCATCGACGATGAGTTTCCGCAGGCCGAGTTCAACATTGAGGGTTATCCGACCGAGGATTTCCTCCAGTTGGTCGAAAAACATCAGCCGGAACAGGTGACGCTGGTGCCGGACGATCCGGCGCAGGCGACGTCCGATCACGGCTGGAACTTTGTCGAACAGGCAGCGTTCCTCAATCCGATTGTAAAGCGCCTGAAAAAGGGGGGATTTCGCGTATCGCTGTTTTCCGATGCAGACCCTGCCGGCATACAGGCCGCGCGCGACACGGGCGCGGACCGCATCGAGCTTTATACGGGTCCGTATGCCAGCTCATATGCCGATTCCGCAAAAACGGCGAAGGAGCTGGAAAAATTGGGCAATGTGGCCGAGGCTGCGTTGGCAAACGGCCTTGCCGTCAATGCCGGGCACGATCTCGTGGTTGCCAATCTGCCAGCCCTCATCAAGCGTATTCCGCAGCTTGCGGAAGTCTCCATCGGGCATGGCTTGACAGCCGATGCGCTGGAGTATGGCATGGCGGGAACGATCAAGCGGTTCTTGAAAGCCTGCGGCTGGTAAGCCACCGATCCACACCGCAAACGTGCCAGGGTACTTGATATTGCATTGCAGCGAGGGTAGAGCACCGCGCTCTGATCGGAGTGTCGTTCATGGCCTTTACCAATACTGGTAGGGAGGCAGAGCCCGTCGAACAATCCACCCATCCCGAGCCTGAAAAGCAAAGCACCGGGGTTTTGATGGTGGGGGCGCTCGGCGTGGTCTATGGCGACATAGGCACGAGCCCGATTTACGCCTTTCGCGAAGCGCTGCACGCATCCGGGCCCACCTTCATTCGCGAGGATGTGCTGGGCGTGCTTTCGCTGATCGTCTGGGCGCTGACGATCATCGTGACGATCAAATACGTGGCCTTCGTGCTGCGCGCCGACAACAACGGCGAGGGCGGCACGCTGTCGCTTATGGCGCTTGCGCGCAGCGCTTATCCGGCCGGGTCGAAGTGGATCCTCGGCGTCGGCCTGTGCGGCGCGGCGCTGTTTTTCGGCGATTCCATCATCACGCCGGCGATTTCGGTGCTTTCGGCGGTGGAAGGCCTTGAGGTGGTGACGCCGGCCTTCGACCCGTATGTCGTGCCGATCACGCTGGTTATCCTGGCGCTGCTTTTTTCGGTGCAGCGCTTTGGCAGCGGGCGCGTGGCGGTGGTTTTCGGGCCGGTGATGGCGCTGTGGTTCCTGGCTCTCGGCGTTGCCGGCCTGTTGCACATCTGGGATGATCCGACCGTGCTGCTCGCGGTCAATCCCTACCATGCGCTGCTTTATCTCTTCGCCGAACCGGATGTGGCCTTCATCACGGTGGGTGCCGTTTTCCTCGCGGTGACCGGTGCCGAGGCGCTTTATGTTGACCTCGGGCATTTCGGCCGCCGGCCGATCGTGCTGACCTGGTTCTGGATCGTGTTTCCGTGCCTGCTGCTCAACTATTTCGGGCAGGGCGCCTATGTGCTCGCGCATGGATCGGTGCCTGACAAGCCGTTCTTCGAGATGCTGCCGGAATGGGGGCTGGCGCCGATGGTCGCGCTGGCTACCGCGGCAACCGTTATTGCCAGCCAGGCGGTTATTTCCGGGGCGTTTTCGCTGACGCGCCAAGCGGTCCAGCTCAATCTTTTGCCGCGCATCGAGGTGCAGCACACCTCCGAGATGCAGCTTGGCCAGATCTACATGCCGCGCGTGAATTTCATCATCGCCATCTCCGTCATGCTTCTGGTCGTCGGTTTCGGCGATTCCAGTTCGCTGGCCTCGGCCTATGGTATTTCGGTGACCGGCGAGATGCTGATGACGACCTTCCTGCTGTTCGTGGTCATGCGCTCGATGTGGAAATGGCGCTTCGGCGCGGCGTTCGCGCTAGCGGTGCTGTTTGGGGTCATCGATGCCGGCTTCTTCCTGTCCAATGCTTTCAAGGTGGCGGATGGCGGCTGGGTGTCGATCAGCGTGGCCTGTGTCATGGGGCTGGTCATGGTGACCTGGATCAGGGGCAGCCGGTTCCTGTTCGACAAGACGCGCAAGAACGAGATCCCGCTCGATTTCCTTGCCGGCAATCTGATCAAGAAGAAGCCGCAGCTTGTTTCGGGCACCGCCGTGTTCCTGACCAGCGATCCGCTGAGCGCGCCGACTGCGCTGATGCACAGCCTCAAACACTACAAGGTGCTGCACGAGCAGAACGTGATCCTGTCGGTGGTGACCGCGCCACGGCCAAGGGTGCCGGACAGCGAGCGGGTGAAGATGGAAACCATCAACGACCTGTTCATGCGCGTGACGCTGACCTTCGGCTATATGGAACAGCCGAACATCCCGCGCGCGCTGGCTTCCTGCCGCAAACACGGCTGGAAATTCGATATTATGACGACGTCGTTCTTCCTGTCGCGACGCTCGTTGAAGGCTTCGCCCAATTCCGGCATGCCGCGCTGGCAGGACCGGTTATTCATCGGGCTGGCGCGCTCGGCAGCGGACGCTACCGAATATTTCCAGATACCGACGGGCAGGGTGGTGGAGATCGGCACGCAGGTGGCGATCTAGGACCAGAATATGCTCGGTTGACGCAATGTTCTCTTGCGCTCGGCGCAGGATTTTGGCATACGCCGAACCGTAACGTACGGTACGGTCTGAAATCTGGTCAGTTCTGGCAGGAATCGCGTGTTGCAGGCAGACGGAACCCTGGATGGCGAAAGGCTGACAGAACGTCAAAAGGACGTTCTGGACGCGGCCTTGCGGCTTCTGGTGGAGGAGGGGGACAATTTGACCATGGCCGCGGTGGCGCGGCGGGCAAGCTGCTCCAAGGAAAGCCTCTACAAGTGGTTCGGCGACCGCGACGGCCTGCTCAATGCGACGGTGCGCTGGCAGGCTTCCAAGGTGAGGGTAGCGCCTGTCGACCAAGGCAAGGTGGACCTGATTTCGCTAGCCGAGAGCCTGGAAGGTTTTGCCCGGGATTGGCTGAAGGTGATCTCCAGCGATACCTCGATTGCGCTGAACCGCGTCGCCATCAGCCACGCCGGCTCGGGCAGGGACAATCTGGGCGCCATCGTGCTGGACAACGGACGCTTTGCGCTGGCCAAGCGGTTGAAGCCGGTTCTCGATGCCGGAAAGCGCAGTGGCGTTCTGGTTTTCGAGGATGCCGAGACGGCGTTCAGGACTTTTTTCGGGCTGGTTGCGCGCGACGTGCAGATCCGCCTTTTGCTCGGCAACTGGCCGGGCATGACCGAAGCGGCGATCGCCGAAGATGCGGCGCGCGCCACAAGACAGTTTCTCGCCCTCTACGGGGCAAGGAAGACCCAATAGGACTATTCGATTAGAAAACGGGAAGGACTTGTAACATGCGTGTCTATTACGATCGCGACGCCGATCTCAATCTCATCAAGGGCAAGAAGGTTGCCATTATCGGCTACGGCTCGCAGGGCCGGGCGCACGCGCTGAATCTCAAGGATTCGGGCGTCAAGGACATCGCCATCGGCTTGAAGCCGGGTTCGGCGACCGCCAAGAAGGTCGAGGCCGACGGCCTCAAGGTGATGAGCGTTGCCGATGTCGCCAAGTGGGCCGACCTGATGATGATGGCGACGCCTGATGAACTGCAGGCCGACATCTACAAGAACGAAATCGCACCGAACATCCGCGACGGCGCTGCCATTGCCTTTGCGCACGGCCTCAATGTGCATTTCGGCCTGATCGAGCCGAAGGACACCGTCGACGTTGTCATGATCGCGCCGAAGGGCCCGGGCCACACCGTGCGCGGCGAATACCAGAAGGGCGGCGGCGTGCCGTGCCTGGTTGCCGTCAATCATGATGCGTCCGGCAACGCGCTTGACCTCGCTTTGTCCTACGCCTGTGGCGTCGGCGGCGGCCGTTCGGGCATCATCGAGACCAACTTCCGCGAAGAATGCGAAACCGACCTGTTCGGCGAGCAGGTCGTGCTGTGCGGCGGCCTGGTCGAACTGATCCGCGCCGGCTTCGAGACGCTGGTGGAAGCCGGCTATGCGCCGGAAATGGCCTATTTCGAGTGCCTGCACGAAGTGAAGCTGATCGTCGACCTGATCTATGAAGGCGGCATCGCCAACATGAACTACTCGATCTCGAACACCGCCGAGTGGGGCGAGTACGTCTCCGGTCCGCGCATCATCACCGCCGACACCAAGGCCGAAATGAAGCGCGTGCTGAACGACATCCAGACCGGCAAGTTCACCAGCGAGTGGATGCAGGAATACCGTGCCGGCCTCGCACGCTTCAAGGGCATCCGCCGCAACAACGACAGCCATCAGATCGAGGAAGTCGGCGCCAAGCTGCGGGCCATGATGCCGTGGATTGCGAAGAATAAGCTGGTCGATAAGGCCAAAAACTAAAAAATCCGCCTCGGCGCGTCCCGCTGACCATCTGGCGCGGTCTTCTCGGCTTCCGGTGCTCACGTACTCAATGTACGCTGCGCTCCGGTTCCTCGAAGCCCATCACCAGCTGACGCAGCGGACCGTGCCGCCATCGGATTTTTTGCGCTGCCTCGGTGCTTTCCGCTGGCCATCTGGCGCGGTCTTCTCGGCTTCCGGTGCTCACGTACTTCAATGTACGATCCGCTCCGGTTCCTCGAAGCCCATCACCAGTTGACACAGCGGACCGTGCCGCCATCGGATTTTTGCGCTGCCTCGGCGCGTCCCGCTGGCCATTTGGCGCGGTAGATCGGGCCGCCATCGGATTTTGATGCCTGAAGGGCTGGATGTCTCAGACACCCGGCCCTTTTCTTATGTTCCATTCCGAAACAGGCGGGCTGGCACGTTTCTGGCTTGGCCCATGCATGGGACAACGGGAAAGGGACGATGGACCAGATCAAGGAAAAGTCGATCGGGCTGGACGGTGAGGTCTTTGCCGAACGCCGCGCCGTCATGCGCAGGCGTGTGCTTAAGGGTGCCACGCTATCCTTCAACAATGGCTACGGCGCACTGGAAGGGCTGGTGCGCAACGAGTCGGATCGCGGCGTGCTGCTGAACTTTGGCGAAACCTCGGCGGTGCCGAGCAGTTTCGAGCTTACCGTGAAGGGCTCAGATGCGCGCAGCGCACGGGTGAAATGGCGCGACATGACGCGCGTGGGCGTGGAGTTCGCCGACTAGATGAAATGACGCCGCTGAAGCAGCGGCGCCATTGGTATTGGATCAGCTATAGGGCGACCAGCATTGCTGGCGCGGCCCGTTATAGGGTTGGAAGCTGTTGTCCCAAGCCCGATATGAGCGATAGCGGGCGTAGCACCAGCGCACATGCGCATTGCCGACACGCTGCGGCTGATAATAGCGGCGCGGCTGGGTATAATACCGGTAGGCAGGCGCTACACCCAAGCCGAGATAGAAACCCGAACCATAGTAGCTGCGGTGATGCCGACGTTCCCGCCAGCGCCAGTCGTCATTGTAGCGACCGCGCCAATGATCGCGATTCCACCGACGCCAGTAGCGTGCATCATCGGATCTTGGACCGTCGCCGGCCCATCCGTCTCTCACAGGCACCACCTGCATGCCGTCCGGCATGATGGCACCCGTTGCCGACTGCGGCGCCACAGGTGCGACGACCGGCACCGGCCCGGCCAATGAGGGAGCGGACAGACCTGCGACAAGGAAAAGCGCCGCAAGCCCGGTTTTGACTGGCAACGAAAATAGCGGTTTCATCTGACACTCCAAATGATCGATGCCCCGACGCCCGATCTCCCGGAACTGAGGGGACAATGAGGTTTTGCCAATGAACGGGGGATGAACGGAAAAAGTTCCGTTGGCCGAAGCCCTTGCCGCACTTGTGTTTGGCGCGGCTTGCAGGCAATTGTCGGTGCATGTCATTGCGCCTTGCCACATTCAATGTCGAGAACCTGATGAACAGGTTCGATTTCTCCGGTTTCCGCAACCAGCTCAATCAGGACAGGACGCTGGCCCTGTTCGACATAAAAACGGAAGCCGAGTACCGGGCGCTTGAGCAGGCGCGCGCCATCGCGCATTCGGACGACACGCGCCAATTGTCGGCGCTGGCGATCGCCGCGACGCGGGCCGACATCATCTGCATGCAGGAAGTCGACAATGTCGAGGCGCTGAAGGCCTTCGAGTACGGCTATCTGTTCAAGATGGTGGGGCAGGGCTACCGGCAGAAATTCACCACGGCGGGCAATGATTCACGCGGCATCGACGTGGCGCTGATGATGCGCGACGAGACCGCGCACGGCCAGCCGATCGAGTTCGTGCGCATGACCAGCCACGCGCATGTCACCTTCGAGGAGTTCGGCCTTCATACGCCGGAACTGGCGGCGCTCGGGCAGGAGCCGCATGAGCGCATTTTCCGGCGTGACTGCCTGGAGATCGATCTCAAGGTCGATGGCCAGCCGCTGACGCTCTACCTCGTCCATTTCAAGTCGATGGGATCGCCGCGCAACGGCCTCGACGGACGGGCGGCGACCATGCCGGTCCGCGTTGCCGAGGCTCAGGCGGTGCGCCGCATCATCGAGCAGCGCTTTGGCGTTGACCATGCCGCCGACAAGCGCTGGGCGATCTGCGGCGACATGAACGACTACCGGCAGCGTGTGCTGATCGAGGGCGATGCTCATGAAGGCTATCGCTTCAAGGTGGCGGACGAGAGCCAATCCTGCCTCAATGTGCTTTTGGCGGGAGGCTTTTGCGAGAATGTGATTGAGCGACGGCCGGAAATGGACCGGTGGACGCTCTACCACACGCGCGGGCCGCTGGAACGGCACCTTTGCCAGCTCGACTACATCCTGCTGTCAAAGGGGCTGGCGGCACAGAATGCGTCGGCGGTGCCGGACATCATTCGCAACGGCCAGCCGTTCCGCACGCCCTTTCCACCGGGGCAAGAGGTGGAGCGTTTTCCGCGCGCGGGCTGGGACCGGCCCAAGGCCTCCGACCACTGCCCGGTGGCGGTGACGCTGGATATCGTTTGAGTGCGTCGTTGAATTTCGACCTGCCTCCAGACGTCATATTGCCGGTCGATCGGATCGACGTGCGGCTCGACATGGGCGCGCACCCGTTCGAGCGCGATCATGCGCAGGCGATAGAAGAGAACTGGCAGCGCGAGACAGCCCGCAACCCGGCGCTGTTCGACGGGACGGTGGTGCTTTTGTCGAAGCTCGCTTACCGGGATGGGGAACTATCCGGCACTTGCCATCCGGTTCGGTTTGCGACCTTCATGCATTGGCGCAACAATCGCGAGACGCCGGGCACGGCGCATGCCTTTGCTCACGCGATGCTGGTTTCCGGCGACGGCGCGCTGGTGGCGATACGCATGGGTTCGCATACCGTCAGCGCCGGGCGGGTGTATTTCGCGGCAGGTTCGTTTGAACCGTCGGACTTTTTCGACGGGGTCGTCGATATCGATTACAACATGATCCGGGAAGTCCGCGAGGAGACCGGGCTTGACCTGGAACGGGCCGCGCGCGGCCAACGCTGCCATGTGCTGGCGACGCAGCGGGGAACGGTGATTTTCCGCCGCTACCGGATGGCCGAAACCGCCGACGCCATAGCTGAGCTGATTGAACGGCATGTGGCGAACGAGGCCGAACCGGAGATTTCGGGGCCGGTGATCATCCGCAGCGTCGATGACCTTCCCGACGGGCTGATGCCGCATATGCTGCCGCTTGTGCAGTGGCACTTCGCCAATCCGGTTTTGGGCTCGGCGCTGTAAGATCTATTCGTGCCGCAGCGCCTCGATCGGATCGAGCCGCGCCCCGCGCAGCGCCGGGAAAAAGCCGAACACCATACCGATCAGCGCGGAGAAGCCGACGGCCAGCATGACCACGGCGGGGCTTGGCACGAAGGGTATGGCAAGCGTTGCCGAGGCGAGGCCGGCCAGCGACAGGCCGATGACGATGCCGATGATGCCGCCGAGCAATGACAGCACGGTCGCCTCGACGAGAAACTGGATGAGGATGTGCTTTTCCTGCGCGCCGATGGCAAGCCTGATGCCGATCTCGCGGGTTCGCTCGGTGACCGACACCAGCATGATGTTCATGATGCCGATGCCGCCGACCAGAAGGCTGACGCCGGCGACCGCGCCCAGCATGCCGGTCATGGTGGTGGTGGCGCTGGTCATGGTTTCCGCGATCTGGGTCATGTCGCGGATGTCGAAGTCGTCTTCACCGTCGGGCTGGATGTGGCGAACGTCGCGCAGGACGTTTTCGACGCGCGGCAAGAGTTCGGTCGTCGTGGTTGCGTCGTCGGCGGCGACGTAGATGTTGTCGATGTCGCGATTGCCGGCGATGCGGCGCTGGAAGGCGGTAAGCGGCATCAGGACGACATTGTCCTGATCTTGACCGAAGCCGGTGTAGCCCTTCGATTCCAGCACGCCGATGATCTTGCAGGTGGTGCGGTTGACGCGGATCAATTCGCCATCCGGGTCGCCGGATTGGAAGAACTGGCGACGCACGGTTTCGCCGATGAGGCAGACGCCTGCGCCGCCGCGCGATTCGGATTCGCTGAAGGCGCGCCCAGAAACGAGCTTCCAGTCACGCGCGTCCAGAAAAGCGGCGTCCGTGCCGGTGACGCCTGCGGTGAGGCTTTCGGTGCCATAGATGACGCGGACCTGCTTTTGTGCGGCTGGTGCAATGGCGCGTGCGCCGGTGAGGCGATGGTTGAGGGCGTCGAGTTCCTTTTCGCCGAGTTGGCGGCGCACCACTTCATGCCCGCCGGGGCCGGGAGGACGGCCGGCGCGCACGACGAGCAGGTTCGAGCCGAGCTTGGCGATGTCGGACTTGACCTTTTCCGTGGTGCCGGAACCGATGGTCAGCATGGCGATGACGGCGGCGACGCCGATGACGATGCCGAGCAGGGTCAGGAACGACCGCAACGCATTGCGGCGGACCGAACGAAGGGCGAGGCGCACCGTTTCCCAGATCATGATGCCACCGCGCGCGGACTGGTGCTGACGTCCGACGCCACATGGCCATCGAGGAAGCCGATGGTGCGCTGGGCATAGGCTGCGACGTCGGCCTCATGGGTGACCATGACGATGGTCAGGCCAAGGTCGGTGTTGAGATGGGTGAGGAGTTCCATGATTTCGTGGCTGCGGGCGGTGTCGAGGTTGCCGGTCGGCTCGTCGGCCACCAGAAGGGTGGGGCGCGTGACGATGGCGCGGGCGATGGCCACGCGCTGCTGCTGGCCGCCGGAGAGTTCGGCAGGCGTGTGGTGCTCGCGGCCCTGTAGGCCGACCTCCGCCAGCGCTTTCATGGCAAGCGCGCGGCGCTCGCCCGAAGGCACACCGCGATAGATGAGCGGAAGTTCGACGTTTTCCGCCGCTGTGGTGCGGGGCAGGAGATTGTAGCCCTGGAAGACGAAGCCGATGTAGAGATTGCGCAGCAGGGCGCGCCGGTTGCGGTCGAGGCGACCGGCATCGACCCCCATGAAGGAATAGGTTCCGGCGGTCGGCGTATCGAGGCAGCCGATGACGTTCATCGAGGTGGATTTGCCTGATCCGGACGGTCCCATGATGGCGACGAATTCGCCACGACGGATGATCATGTCCACCCCGGCAAGTGCGTGGACCTGGGCCTCGCCTTCGCCGTAGGTCTTCCAGACCTTGTCGAAGCTTATCAGCAAGGGGCCGGCCATGCGGCTAGCCTCGCTGCTGCTGGGCGGTGATGACCTTGTCTCCCTCCGACAGACCGGACAGGACCTCGGTCAGTTCGCCATTGGTGGAACCGATCTTGACGTTGACTGGCTGCGGCGCGCCATCTTTCAGGATGTAGAGAGTGCGCGAGCCATCGGCTGCTGGCGCTGCCTGCTGGCGGGCTCTGTTCCCACCGGGACGCCCCATGCGGCCGGTGAACATGTCGAGCAGGCTCCAGCTTCTCGTGGTCTGGGTGGCGGCGGGCCGATAGCGGAACGCCGCCGATGGTACTGTCAATGCATCCTTGGCCTGCTTGGTAACGACAGTGACAGTTGCCGTCATGCCGGGGCGAAGCAGGAGTTCGTCATTGATGACGTCCAGCCGGGCATCATAGGTGACGACGCCGTCGGTGGTGACCGAGGCGTAGGAGATGTCGCGGATATCGGCATTGAAGGTGCGGTCGGGGAAGGCATCGACAGTGAAGCGTGCCTGCTGGCCCGGCTTGACCGTGCCGATGTCTGCCTCGTCTATCGCGGCCTTCAGCTCCATTTTCTTCAGGTCGGCAGCGATGACGAACAAGACGGGTGCTTGTAGCGACGAAGCCACGGTCTGGCCCGGATCGACGGAGCGGGTAAGGACGATGCCGTCGATGGGGGCGTAGATGGTGCTCTTGGCAAGATCGGTCTGTTGCGACTTCACGTCCGCCTCGGCAATGGCAAGGTTGGCTTCGGCGATGTCCTTGGCGCTGCGGGAACGGTCACGCGTTGCGGTGGCGGCCTCAAGCGCCTGATCGGTCGCCATGCCGCGCGTGGCAAGGGCGGTCGAACGCGCCAACGCCTTCTCGTTTTCCCTCAACGTAACGGCTGCGTCCTCGACATTGGCTTCGGCTGCCTTGGCGGAGGCTTTTGCGCGCTCGATCTGGGCCTCGAGCTTGGAGGTGTCGAGCGCGGCAAGGACGTCGCCCTTCTTGACCTCCTGGTTCTCGTCAGCCGAGACGGAGCGGACGACGCCCGACAGTTCGCTGGAAATATCGACCTGATTGAGCGGCTGCAAAGTGCCGGTGGCCGAGACTTCGACGGTGAGGTCGGCAAGGGCCGCAGGCTGGGTGACGTATTCGATCCGGACGGGTGCAGCCGTCAAACGGGTATAGGCGAAGATTGCGGCTGCGATGACGGCCAGCGCCAGCAGGACATAAAGCCATACGCGCCTGCGGCGGATGCCGGACACACCCTTGCTGTCCAGCGCGAGGCTGGCTTCGATTGAAGCATCCGAGTCCGCGCGTGGCGGATTGACAATCTGGTCCATGGCGGACCCCTATACTAAATCTGGCCCTATCAAGTGTCACACATCAGGCCTTAGGGACTGAAATACAAATTAAATTTCGCTCATGTTTGATCTGGTGTCAGGTTTTCGACCATGCGGGGACGCAACTATCTGCTCTACGACGTTTTCACGACCGATCGGTTGACCGGCAACCCGCTTGCCATCGTGCTGGATTGCGATGACCTGGACACCGAGGCGATGCAGCGGATCGCGCGCGAATTCAACCTGTCCGAATCGGTATTTGTGCTGCCCGCCGACAATGCGGCGCACCGGGCCCGCATCCGCATCTTCACGCCGGACTACGAGATGCCTTTTGCCGGCCATCCGACGGTGGGCAGTGCCGTTGCGCTCTCCGAAGCGAGCAACTCCGGCGATGTGGCCGGCATTTTCGTTCTTGAAGAAAACATAGGGCCGGTGCGTTGCGCCGTAAAAAGGGGTGAAGCTGCGACCTTTGCCGAGTTCGACCTGGCAAAGCTGCCGGAACAGCTGGAACTTTCCGCCGATGCTAGCGCGATTGGCGCAGCACTTGGGCTTGGACCGCATGAAATCGGATTTGAAAACCACAGGCCAACGTTCTGGTCGGCCGGGGTTCCCTATGTGACCATTCCGGTCAGCGGTCTCAATGCGGCGGGCAAGGCAAGGCTCGACAACCAGGCGTGGGCGGAACTGGCGCCGCGCAAGAGCGAGTGGGCGTTTGCCAGCCCTTATGTCTATTGCCGCGAGACGGTCAACCACGACAGCGCTTTTCACGTGCGCATGTTCGTTCCGGGAAATCCTTCCTACGAAGACCCGGCGACCGGATCGGCTGCCGCCGCCTTTGCCGGTGCGGTCCTGCATTTCGACCAGCCGGGCGACGGCCTGTCGAGCCTATGGCTCGAGCAGGGGCTGGAAATGGGACGGCCCTCCCGGATACGGCTTGAACTTGAGGTAGAGCACCGGAAACTGGTCGCAGCGCGCATAGGCGGACATGCGGTGAAAGTCGGTGAAGGCCGGATTTTTGTCTAATCCGCGGCCGAAATTTCGCCGCCGGTGCGACGAATCCCAACTAGTATGGCGATTTGTCGGGAAATGATCTTACAGGGCTAGACATGCCAGATAGCGCCGGTTATATGCGCGCCAACGCTGGTTTCTCCGGCGGCGTGGGTGTGTAGCTCAGTTGGTAGAGCAGCTGACTCTTAATCAGCGGGTCCACAGTTCGATCCTGTGCACACCCACCATCTAGTCTCTCGTTTTGTGCTTATTATCGCCAGATAGCCGTCGGAATTTCCGAGGCTTAGGAAGCGCGCGAGGCTGTCTGGTCGGGCGCGGCGTTGCGCGTAGGCGCGTCTATCGCGCCGGTAAACCGCAAGGCAAATGCAGTCAGTCCTTTTCCTTCTGCAGGACGCGCTGCCAGCTGTAGCTGATGTAGTTGCGCTTTATGTAGCTGATCGCTTCGGCATCGTTCTCGCGGACCGCCAACAGGAGGTCAGTGATCTCCATGGTAAGCAATTCGGTAGCGATCGCGTTCATCGATTTCGCTACGTCGTACCAGGTTCGCGCCGCCCTGAAGTACAGGTTGTCCCAGATCTCGCGGAAGGTGCGATTGAGGATGATGTCACTGATGACAAAATGAAGCTTGTGATTGATGTCCCAATACTCGCGGACGTTGAATGACTGGGTCAAACGCTGTGAGCGCGTGAGCAGTGCGCCCAGCTCATCCGTGTCCGCCTGTGTACAGGCTCTCGTGCCCATCCGGCCGAGCAGCACCGCCATTTCCGTGCGAAGCCTGTAGATTTCCTGCAATTCGTCAAAATCGAGCGCGGTTACGATCGTTCCGACGCCGTTTCGCACTTCCACCAGACCCTCGACGGCAAGGCGCTGCAAGGCCTCGCGGATCGGCGTTCGGCTGACGCTGAATTCATCGGCCAGTTCATTTTCGCGCAAAATGCTGCCCGGTCGATATTCGAGCAGGCAGATTCGGTCGCGCAACTGCGTATGAATATCAAGCGAGTTGACCTTTCTGGACCCGCCCGCACCGCGTTTCGGTTCCCTGTCCGCCTGTTCATATTCATTGGCCATGGTGAACGACTCCATTGCTGCGGCCGAGGCGCTGCGATTTGCCTTCGGTCTCTTTCCAGAACATCTTTATGCTACTGCTGCATACAGATAGGAAAGAAGTTTTCAAATTTGCCCAATATACCAGACTTTTCGGCTTGATTCCCCGTGAGATTTCCATAAGGTGTATACACCTTGAAGATAGAGCCAATTTCAGCCTGAGAGATATGTAGGAGGGTAACATGATGCTGAATTCGATTCTGCGTACGTGCGCAGCCAGTGCCTTGATCGCCGCATTCATTACACCTGTCATGGCCGATAGCGGCAGCGTCACGGTCGCTTCCTTTGGTGGTAGTTATGCCGAAAGCCAGAAGAAGGCATTCCTCGCGCCATTCCAGCAAGAGACCGGCATAAAAGCCAACATGGTCGATTACAATGGCGGGCTGGGCGAGATCCGCACGCAGGTTGAAACCGGCAATGTCAGCTGGGATGTCGTCGATGTCGAAATGCAGGACCTTGTGCGCGGCTGCGACGACGGTCTGTTCGAGCCGGTCGCGGATATCAAGCTTCCGGCGGCGGCCGATGGCACCGGTGCGGCGTCGGATTTCATCGAAGGTACGTTGCACGAGTGCGGCGTTGGAACGATCATCTGGTCGACGGTGATCGCCTACAACACGGAGATGTTTGCCGGTGAGAAGCCGACCAAGATGGCCGATTTCTTCGACGTCGAGAAATTTCCGGGCAAGCGCGGGCTGATGAAGAAGCCCCAGGCGTTCCTGGAATGGGCGCTGATCGCCGACGGTGTCGAGTCGAAGGATGTCTACACCGTTCTCGCCACTCCGGAAGGCGTGGACCGCGCGCTGGCCAAGCTCGATACCATTCGTGACAATATCGTCTGGTGGGATGCGCACGCACAGGCTCCGCAGCTCCTTGCCGACAAGGAAGTGGCGATGACCATGGCTGCGAACGGCCGCATCTACGCTGCCGAGGTTGGCGAGGGCAAGCCGTTCAAGACCATCTGGGACAACCAGATCTGGGTCCAGGAATTCTGGGCGATCCTGAAGGGTGCACGCAATATCGATGCGGCGAAACAATACATAGCTTTCGCATCCCGCCCGGAACAGATGGCGGTGCAGGCAGGCATGATCTCCTACGGACCAGCCCGCAAATCGGCGGCGGCTACCGTCGATGAGGCTATGCGGCCGCATCTGCCGACGAACGCCGAGAATTTCGCCACGGCTTTCCACAATGACGTGGAGTTCTGGGCCGATCATGGCGACGCGATTAGCGAACGGTTCAATGTGTGGCTGAACAACTAACCGACGTTTAGCCTCTCTACACAGCAGCACTTAATATCTGGAAGGAAGTCGGCCGTGCTTGAACAAGCCCGAATGAGAACCCGTGTCCTGCAGGACAGATTGCGACAGGAAGGTATCGATCTGGCGATCTTTACCGACGAGAGCTCGATTGCCTACCTGGCGGGGTTCTGGGGATATCTTGCGGTGGAGTTCGGCCGGCCGACATTCCTGCTGGTACGGCCCGATGAAGACCCTGTCGTTGTGACGCCGCTCATGGAACATGAGATGGTTTCGAAGATGACGTGGGTCGAGGACGTGCGCATCTGGGAAGATGCCGGGCCAAATCGCTGGGAAAACGTGCTGCGTAACGCGGTCGGCGCAAACCCGAAGGCGCTTTGGGTGGAAACGGACCTTGTTCCAGCCATTGTCCGCAATTTCCTCGATGAAACGTTCAAGGGCGTGCCGCTGATGAATGTTTCCCGCATTCTCGGGGAACAGCGCATGATCAAGTCGGCGGTCGAGATCGAGGTGATGAAGCAGGCGGGCGAGATTGCCGGCGCGATGATGGCGGCGGCGCATAGCTCGCTCGAGGTCGGTGCGGCCGAATATGAAGCGGCGCTCGCCGTCATCGCTGCGGGGACACGCCGGGCGGCCGGGTTCCTGACTTCCAAGGGCTGGGATGCATTCGTCTCGCCGATGATCCACAACCTACAGATCATGCAATCCGGCAGCGATACATCGATGGTGCACCGGCGTGCGGGCACCAAGCTTCTGAAGCGTGGCGACCCGGTTTATTTCTGCTTCTGCAACATGGCGCAGTTCAAGCAGTACAAGCTGGGCTTCGACCGCGTGTTCTTCGTCAATGAAGCGTCCGATGAGGCAATCAGGGTTCAGCAGGCGGCAATCGACGCTCAGCAGGCTGCGCTGCGGTCCATTCGTGCAGGCGTCACGGCGGAGAGCGTGGCGTTCGCGGCCGACGAGGCCTACAGCGCGGCCGGCTACACCACCAGCTATCGCACCGGACGTTCGATCGGCGTGTCGTATCTTGAAGCGCCGGAGCTCAAGGCGGGCGACAAGACGGTTCTAAAGGCAGGCATGACTTTCGCCGTCGATGGCGGCATCAGCCTGGATGGCAGGCTTGGCGGTCGCATCGGCGATTCCATTGTCGTAACTGAAAGCGGATTCGAGTATCTCACAGAATATCCGCGTGAAGTTCTGTATGCCTGATGTCGTGATGTCCGCGAAAGAAAACCTCAATGTGGCCGTCTTCCAGAGTGCCCTGGCGAATGCCTCGGTGGAGGACAAGCTGCGTGGCATAGATCAAGCGCTTGCCGGAGATGGCGCCCGCGCCGACATTCTCATATGCCCGGAGCTCTTCATGTCCGGCTATGGCGCGGGCGAAAGCCTTGCCGAGCGTGCCGAGCCCTTTGGGGGAGAATTCGCGAAACATGTCGGCGACATTGCGCGACGCCACAAGGCCAGCATCGTCTATGGGTATCCCGAAGCATTCGACGGCGCGATCTACAATTCGGCTGTCGCGGTAGGCAAGGACGGTTCCCTGCTGGCCAATCACCGCAAGATGGTGATGCCCACCGGCTATGAGAAGCAATGGTTCCAGCGCGGCGATGAACTGACCATTTTCGATGTGGACGGTTGGAAAGTCGGCCTCATCATCTGCTACGAACTGGAGTTTCCTGAGATCGTCAGGGCATGCTCCGTGCGCGGGGCCGACCTCGTCGTCGTTCCGACTGCGCTGACGCACGAGTGGGATCTTGTTTCGCGCCAGATGGTGCCGGCCCGCGCGTTCGAAAACGGGATCTATCTGGCCTATGCCAACCATAGCGGCAACGACGGCGATATCGTCTATCTCGGCGAAAGCTGCATCGTCGGCCCGGACGGCCGCGACCTTGCCCGCGCCGGGCGGGGAGAGGGCGTTATTGGCGCTATGCTCGATGCCACCGCATTCGCGGCGGCGCGGAGCAGGCTGGCCTATCTGACGGACAGCGAAGCTCTTGTCAGCTTGCGCGATACCGGCGTCGCGACCCACCCTGACCGTTCCTTGGCACCGCCCAAATGACGCTTCCTCTCTTCATCATCGATGCGTTCACCGACCGGCCGATGACGGGCAATCCTGCCGCGGTGTGCCCGCTTCAGGAATGGCTGCCGGTCGAGCCGATGCAATCGGTCGCGGCCGAAATGAACCTGTCCGAGACGGTCTTTTTCGTGCCTCGGCGAGGTGGGCAGCAGTCGGAAACCGCTCGCGATTTCGATGTGCGCTGGTTCACGCCCACCAGGGAGGTGGACATGATTGGCCACGCCACGCTGGCGGCCGGGCATCTGGTGCTGGAGCGGCTTCACCCAACGGCCGAAATCGCGCGCTTTGCCTCGCCGACGGCAGAGCTTTCTGTGCGCAGGGACGCCAGATTGCTGCAGATGAGCATGCCGGCCCTTGTTCCGCAGCAGATTGCCGAGCCAGCTGGTCTGGCGGCAGCGCTTGGCGCAAAGCCGGCGGCGGTGTTTGCTGCCAAGCACTATCTCGCGGTTTTCGACAGCGTGGACGTCGTGGCCGGGCTGCGTCCCGATTTTGCGGCGGTGGCCGACCTTCCCCTGCCGGCGGTCATTGTCACGGCCAAGGGGGAGGGCGAATTCGATTTCGTTTCGCGCTTCTTTGCGCCTGCCAATGGCGTACCCGAAGACGCCGTCTCCGGTGTCGCGCACTGCTGCCTGGCACCTTACTGGGCCGAGAAGCTTGGACGCTCGGAAATGAAGGGGCGGCAGTTGTCGAGCCGGGGTGGGGTTGTTCTATGCCAGTACAACGGCAAGAACGTCCTTCTCGGCGGCACGGCGACAATCTTTCTGGAAGGAACGATCAGGCTGTAACACGCCGCTACCGGAGGTGGGCCGCATCGCCCTGCAAGATGCCGTGGAGGAGAGTGCCTGAATGCGACTGCGGAGGAAGCGTTGACAGTCAAAAAACAGCCAGCGCCCGATAGGGATGCGTCTCACTCAGCTGCCGATGCCGTGGTCAGGTTTATCAACGTCCAGAAGACTTATGACGCTGAGCGGCTGGTGGTGCGCAATCTCAACCTCGATATTCGGCGCGGCGAATTCCTCACCATGCTTGGGCCGTCCGGGTCTGGCAAGACAACGACGTTGATGATGCTAGCCGGCTTCGAGCCGGCAACACACGGCGAGATCCTGCTCAATGGACGGCAGATCAACCGCGTGCCGCCGGACAAGCGCGGCATCGGCATGGTCTTCCAGAACTACGCGCTGTTCCCGCACATGACAGTTGCCGAAAACCTGGCCTTTCCGCTGCAGGTCCGATCTGTCGGCAAGGCGGAAGTCGAACGGCGCGTTCTTGATGCGCTTGCCATGGTCGAACTGTCGGGCTTTGGGACGCGGCGTCCCGCTCAACTGTCGGGCGGCCAGCAGCAACGGGTGGCCGTCGCCCGCGCCCTGATCTTCGAGCCCGAAGTCGTCTTGATGGACGAACCGTTGGGCGCGCTGGACAAACAACTGCGCGAGCAGATGCAGTATGAGATCAAGCGCCTGCACGAACGTCTCGGCGTTACCATCGTCTATGTCACGCACGATCAAAGTGAAGCGCTCACGATGTCGGACCGGATCGCCGTATTCAACGACGGGGTAATCCAGCAGCTTTCGACACCTGCGGACCTCTATGAGCAGCCGACGTCGCTGTTCGTTGCCGAATTCATCGGTGAGAACAACCGGCTTGGCGGCAAGCTTGAGCACGTGGACTCTGCCGGCAAATGCACCGTAAGGCTGGACGGTGGACAGATTGTCAGCGCGATTGCCGTGGGAAATCCGAAACCCGGCCAGGCTGTGCAGCTTTCGCTGCGGCCCGAGCGGGTGTTGCTCAATCCGAACAGGTCGGACACGTCTCTGTCGATCGTGGAGGCGAGCGTCGACGACCTGATCTACCTCGGCGACCACATCCGCATTCGGCTGCTGGTTGACGGCCAGGAACCGTTCGTGATCAAGGCTCTGAACGACGACAACGGCATGTCGGCCCGCAAGGGCGATAAGGTTGCCGTCGGCTGGCGAGCTGAAAACTGCCGCGCCCTTCATCAGTCGCAAAGCGACGTTGGACATGGGTGAGGTCTCGCACTCTGCCCCGGAAGGCCGCGATTTGTTGAAGCGCCAGCTAGGGCTGGCGTTACGACGCCAGAAGCTGCGGGCCCTCCTGCTTGTGGTGCCGCTGCTGCTCTTCGTCACGGCAACTTTCATCTATCCGATCGGCGGATTGCTGACGCGTAGTGCCTACGCTCCCGAGTTTTCCGAAGGCATGCCGCGCACGGCGGCGGCCCTTTCGGAATGGGATCGCACAGGTCTTCCGCCCGAGAGCGCCTGGGAAGCACTGGTGCTGGATCTGCAGGACCATAACAGGCAGGGAACGGCCGGAAAGATTGCTGCGACGCTGAACGTCGAACTGCCCGGCGCGCGCAGCCTGATAATCAAGACCGCTCGCCTCGCGCCGCGGCTGACGCCGCCCTACAGGACATCCTTGGCAGCCGCCGAAGACGGTTGGAAGAATCCAGTTGCATGGGCGGCGATGAAGACGCTGGCCAACAGCTTCACCGATCGCTTTTATCTGGCCGCAGTCGATCACCGCATAGATGCGGACGGATCGGTCGTCGCTCAGCCGAGCGGCCGCCAGATCTACGTTCCGCTGTTCGTGAGGACCTTTGCCATCGGCGGGTTGGTGACGCTGTGCTGCCTGCTGCTGGGCTTTCCGGTCGCATATTGGCTGTCGGTCCTGCCAATGCGCTACTCAAACCTGCTGATGATAATGGTGCTGCTGCCGTTCTGGACCTCTCTCCTGGTCAGGACGACAGCATGGATCGTGCTGCTTCAGGACAGGGGCGTCATCAACTCGCTGCTGGTGTGGACTGGCCTCATCCACGACGAAGGCCGCCTTCGGCTGATCTTCAACAGTACCGGAACGGTGATCGCGATGACGCATATCCTTTTGCCGTTCATGATCCTGCCGCTCTACTCGGTCATGAAGACGGTGCCGCCGACCTATATGCGGGCGGCGCGTTCTCTCGGCGCCAACCAGTTTACGGCTTTTGTCCGCATCTACCTGCCCCAGACGAAGGCGGGCGTGGCTGCCGGCTGCCTGCTCGTCTTCATTCTTTCGCTCGGCTACTACATCACGCCTGCGCTGGTGGGCGGGGAAAGCGGCACGCTGATCTCGAACATGATCGCCTACCACATCCAGAAATCGCTGAACTGGGGGCTGGCGGCGGCGCTGTCGGCGCTTTTGCTGGCCAGCGTACTCCTGCTTTACTGGGCCTATAACCGCCTGGCGCAGGTCGACGGCCTGAAGCTGGGTTGAGGGGAGGGATCGATGTCCTTGCCGACTTATGCGCAGAACTGGGAGCGGGCCTGGTACTACGCCTTCCGGGCCTTCTGCATACTGGTTCTCCTGTTTCTGGTATTGCCGATCCTTGTCATCATTCCACTGTCGTTTAACGCCGAGCCATATTTTACCTTCACTGACGGCATGTTGAGGCTGGACCCGACGGCGTTCTCGACGCGTTGGTATCTCGACATTTTCGAGAACGGCATGAGCAATCCCGCCTTGCCGGCCGGCAGTTGGGAGTGGCTTGCCGACGTCTGGCAAAACGGCCAGTGGATACATTCGGCGAAGAACAGCATTCTTATCGCCACCGGCGCGACCATCCTTGCCACTATCCTCGGCACGCTGGCGGCGCTCGGCCTGTCGCAACCCGCCATGCCGGCCGGCCGGCTGATTACGGCACTGCTGATTTCACCGATCATCGTGCCGATCATCGTAACATCGGCAAGTCTGGTGTTCCTGCTCGCCAAGGTCGGACTGGCCAATACCTATTTCGGCATCATACTGGCGCATGCCTTGCTCGGCGCGCCGTTCGTGGTCATCACCGTGACGGCTTCGATGTCCGGCTTCGATCGCAGCCTGATAAGGGCCGGGCAGATGCTTGGCGCGCCTTCGCATGTGATCTTCCTGAAGATCATCATGCCGCTTATTTTGCCGGGCGTTATCTCAGGCGCCCTGTTTGCCTTCGGCACTTCCTTCGACGAAGTGGTCGCCGTGATATTCCTTACCGACTACGAGCAACGCACGATCCCGCGCCAGATGTGGGCCGGTATTCGCGAACAGATATCGCCCACCATACTGGCTATCGCGACCATACTGGTGGTTTTATCGATAGCGCTCCTGACCGTGGTCGAGTTGCTGCGGCGACGTTCGGAGCGCCTGCGCGGTGTCAAACCGTCATGATGCCCGGCAAGGACTGGAGGTCACAATGATCACGTCGCCCACTGTCGGGATTGTCGGAGGGGCTGGATGGCTTGGACTGTCCATTGCCTCGCAAGCGCTTGCTGAGGGCGTCATAACCGAGGACCGCCTGATCATCTCCTCCCGGTCCGCGCGCGCTGGCAAACTTGGCCAATGGCCTGCAATCACCTGGACATCGGACAATGCGATGCTTGCCCGGCAATCAGATGTCGTCGTCTTGTCGGTGCGACCGCACCAGTTCTTCGACCTCTCAATCCACGCGGAAGGCAAACTCGTCATCTCGGTGATGGCAGGCGCATCGCTCAAGACGCTTCAAGATCGCCTCGGGACCACTCGGGTGGTGCGCGCAATGCCCAATGCGGCAGCCGCGATCGGGCGATCTTACACGCCGTGGCTTGCAGGCGAGGGGGTTGTGGCAAGCGACCGCGAGTTCGTGCGCGCGCTGTTCGAGAGCTGCGGTCAGACCGACGAGGTCGGCACGGAGGAGCACATCGATTATCTGACTGGCCTTAGCGGGTCCGGCCCGGCATTTCCTGCGCTCTTGGCAGCTCAGATGTTGTCGCATGCCAAGGCGCGCGGCCTGCCGCCTGAGATAGCGCTGCGCGCCGTTCTGGGCGTGGTGTGCGATGCGAGCCGCCTTCTCGCCCTGAGCAATGAACCGCCCGAGCAAATGGTCCAGACGTTCATCGACTATGAAGGCACCACGGCCGCCGGGCTTCGGGCCATGATGGGCAACGGATTCCCCGAAGCCGTGCATGCGGGACTGGATGCGGCCGCAAAGGCAGCGACGACATTCGTAAAACAGGCCAGAAAGGTTCGTTGACCGGGCTAACCAGGCCTTTCGGCATCGTTCCTTGATCCTGGGCCTGACCCGGGATCAAGGCACCGATTTCTGTCAGCGTCAGATCGACAGATAAGTGTTCACGACGTCGTCGGTGAGTTCTTCGGACGTTCCTGAATGAACCAGTCGCCCGGTATCCATGATGATGAATTTGTCGGACAGCGACTTGGCGATTTTTATGTGCTGCTCGGTCAGGACGAGCGTTATTCCGATGTTTTTGTTCAGCCTGACGAGCGTGTGGTAGATCTCTTCGACGATATTCGGCTGGATGCCTTCGGTTGGCTCGTCGAGCAGAAGTATTTTCGGATCGGTCGCCAGAGCACGCGCGATGGCAAGCTGTTGCAACTGGCCGCCTGAAAGGAAGCCTGCCTTCTTGTCCAGGTTGTCGCGCAGATAGGGGAACAGTTCGAGGCATATTTCGGGTATCTGCGCCTTGATGCCTTGCCGGGCGAAAGTGCCGAGAAGGATGTTTTCGCGGACCGTGAACTTTCCGAAAATGCGCCGGCCCTGCGGCACGTATCCGAGCCCCGCAATAGCCCTTTCGGCAGTGCTTCGCCGCGTCATCTCCTCCCCGTCGATGGATATTTTTCCATCGATGCGGGTGGTCAGCCCCATGACCGTCTGCATAAGCGTTGTCTTGCCCACGCCGTTGCGGCCGATAACGCACAGGCATTCGCCCTTCTTCAAGTCGATATTTATCCCATGAAGGATAGGGGTCTTGCCGTAGTACGAGGTTACATCGTCAAGCCGAAGCATCTAGTGGATCCCCTCAGTTCCGAGATAGACGTTCCGTACCTGCGGATTGTTCTCTATCTCCGTTATGGTTCCTTCGGCGAGGAGCTTGCCCATGTGCATGACGGTGATGACGTCGGCAATCTCCCGCACGAAGGACATGTCGTGTTCGACGACGACCAGCGTGTGGCTGCCTTTGAGCGTGTTGAAAATCTGCGAGGTCTTGTAGGTTTCCTGCTCCGTCATTCCCGCGGTTGGTTCGTCCATCAACAGCAGGACGGGGTCCTGCATCAGCACGAGCCCGATTTCCAGCCACTGGGTTTCGCCGTGCGACAGCAGGCCGGAGACGGTGTTGGAGCGGTCTTTCAAGCCGATCAGATCGGTTATCTCGTCATAGCGCTTCATCCCCTTGAAGTTCTTGAACGAGAGCATGTTCAAGAAGGGGTCCTTGTTGCGGTTGAACGCAACCTCAAGGTTCTGCCTTACGGTGAGTTCCTTGAAGACGGAGGGGATCTGGAATTTGCGCCCGACGCCTTTTCGGGCGATCTGGTGTTCAGACAAGGCCGCAATATCGGTGCCCATCAGACGCACAGTGCCTTCGCTGACGCGTTGACGCCCCACGATCAGGTCCATGCACGTGGTCTTTCCGGCGCCGTTCGGCCCGAGCAAGCAGCGCAACTCGCCCTTGTTGATGGTCAAGTCCAACCCATCTATGGCAGCAAAATCGCCATAGCGCTTGCTGACGTTCCTGAGTTCCAAGAGCGACATTATACGGTCCTCTCGATTGCCACGGTGGCGGTTTCGGTTTCCGACTTGCCGGTGAAGTATCCGAGCGCGTCTTCGATCAGGCCGACAAGGCCGCGGGGCAGGAACAGCACGACCCCGATGAAGATCGAGCCAAGGACGATCATCCAGACGTCCTGGAGCTCATCTCCCATGTAGCTTTGCAGCCCGTTTACGAGATATGCGCCGAGGATGGCGCCAAGCAGCGACAGACGGCCGCCGACGGCTGCCCAGATGACGGCGGAAACGCTTAGCGTGAGTTCCAGGGAGGTCGGCGATACATATTGGACGACCATAACCCAGCAGAGGCCGCCGCATGCCGCGATGAAACCGGAGATGGCAAACACGATGACCTGATAGTAGGCTACATTGTAGCCGAGAAACCTGACGCGCTCCGGGTCATCGCGGATGGCCTGAACCACGAGGCCGAACTTCGACTGCATCAACAGCTTCACTGCCAAGGTGAGCGCAGCAAGGAAGCCAACGCAGATCAGGTATGCCGTCGGGCTATAGGGGTCGATCGAGACACCCGCAAACTCGAACGGCATGGGCGGCGATATTCCGTTGAACCCCGACGTGAACGGCTGCATGTCGTAGGCCATGGCGTACCAGGCGGCCAGCATCGCCAGCGTCATGATGGCAACGAAAACACCGGCAACGCGCGCCTGGAACATCATTGCCCCGAAGCCGATGAAGAAGATCGTCGGCACCGCAATGGTGAGCGCCAGCCCGACCGGGGTGGACCAGAACGGCTCCCAGAGCAGAGGCAGCGTGCTCAGGTCGTTCGTCAGCATGAAGCTTGGAACGGGATCGGATACCGGGTCCTGGAATTGCATCTGCATGGTCATGCCCATTCCGTAGGCCGCAAGACCGAATGCAATTCCCTGTCCGAGGCTAAGTATCCCGCCATAGCCCCAGACAAGGCTGACCGAGACCGCCAGCATGGCGAAGACCGCATAGCGTGCGAGTTGGTTGAGCAGGAAAGGACTGTCGAACAGGACCGGAACAAGCGCCAGCAGCAGGAACAGCCCGATATATGCCAGCCACTGGGCTTTTCGGTTGTGATAGATGTTTGCAGACACGATTTCTTCTCCAAGCCGACGGCGTCAGCGACGCTTCATGCCTTCGGTAATGAGGCCTTGCGGCCGGAACCGAAGAAAAATGACGATGAGAGTGAACAGGACGAACCTCGCGAAGGTATCGTTCGTGAAGTAGGAAAAGATCGACGCCAGTTCTCCAAGAATAATGGAGCTGAATATGCTGCCGAGCAGCTGCGTTCCGCCAACGACGACGACAAGGAAAGCTTCAACGATGTAGCCGCTGCCCATGTCCGGCAGCAGTGTCTTCAGTCCGCCGAAGAGGGCGCCGGCGACGCCTGCAAGTCCGGCGCCGTAGGCAAAGGTGATGCTGTAGATGCGGTTGCTGTCGATGCCGAAGGAGGAAGCCATATCCGGGTCCGCCATCACGGCACGGACCCTTATGCCCCAGGTGGTCCGGTAGGCGATGTACCAGGTGCCGAATATGAGCGCGGCGGTCGCAAGGATGATGAAGAGCCGGAAGCCCGGCAAATGCAGGAAGCCGAGGCTTACCTGAAAATTCAACCAGCCTGGAATGGAGACATATTTGGGAGCGGTTCCGAAGATCACCCGCACGCCCTGGATCAAGATGAGCGACAGACCCCAGGTCGCAAGAAGCGTGTCGAGCGGCCGGTTATAAAGCCTTCGGATGATCGTTCGTTCGATGAATAGCCCGAAAATCGAGACAATAACAAATACGAGAGGAAGGCATAAAAGAAACGGTATGTAGAAAAATGTCTGGAGGACATAAGTCGTATATGCGCCGAGCATGATCAACTCGCCGTGGGCCATGTTTATGACGCCCATGGTGCCGTATATGATTGTCAGCCCGACTGCGGCGATCAACCATATGCTTGCGATGCTCAACCCGATAAAAAGGGCGTTGAGAAATGAATTGAGTTCGAATGGTGTCCAGAAATCCGTAACGCTCATTTTGGTGCAGCCTTCCCAGGCACTCAGGCGGCTGGCGGGCAGCCACGTTGAATGAATTCGTATCGTTCGTGACGCGAGCGGGAACAGCGCGCGCCATGACGGACGCGCCCTGTTTGGTCGAGACATAGCCGGGGTGGAACCGCTCCCCTTGCGGGGAGCGGAACTGGGCTAGAGAACGCCCTTTTGTACGGTGCCGGCTGGCGTATGGAGACCGTCGGCCTTGCAAACGCCCCGATCCGGATAGATCTCGAAGGGATTGGGCCCGACGTGCTGATCGGCCACCTTGATGATCTTGAACTGGCCGTCGCCCTGGCACTGGCCGATCTTCGGGCGCAGCCACATGTTGAAGTTGTCCGGGTCGATCCAGACCTTTCCTTCCGGAGAGATCTCGTCGCCGATGGTGACGCCGCCTGATGCGTCCCTGATCATGCGAGGGGTGATCGCCTCGATGTCACCGGTCTGGGCCAAGGCCTTCTCAAGTCCTGCCTTCCAGAAGTAGACGGCGAGATAGGTCTCTTCCATGTTGTAGTGAGTGACACCGCCGCCGCCGTACTTGCTGCCGAGATATTTTTCGACAAACCGGTTGTTCGTCGGCGTGTCCAGCGCCTGGAAGTATGGCGCTGACAGGAAGTGTCCGGCGCCGGCCTCGGCACCCATGGCGCGGACCTCGATTTCACCGGTGGTGAGGGAGGCAATCGGCATCTTGTCTGCCTTGAAGCCTTCCGAGAGGAACTGTTTGTGCATGGCGACGTCTGAATCGCCGATCAGGGTCGAAAAGATGAAGTCGGGATTGGCCTGGCGGATCTTGTTGAAGATCGGTGCAAATTCGGAGCCGCCGATGGGGACGTAGTCCTCTCCGAGCACTTCGCCGCCGACCTTCTCGAGCCAGACGCGCGCGACCTTGTTGGACTCTTTCGGCCAGATGTAGTTCGAGCCGACGAAATAGACCCGTTTGCCGAAGTTCTGGACCATGAACGGGATGAGGTCCTGCGAATGCTGGTTGGCCAATGGGCCGGTGCAGATCACGTTCTGCGTGCATTCGCGCCCTTCATAGCATGTGGGATAGTAGAACAGGTGATCCCGGGCCATGACGAAAGGTGCAACGGCGCGACGGCTGGCCGATGTATAGCCGCCGATCGTGGAAATGACGCGATCGCTGAGAATGAGCTGGCTGATCTTCTCCGAATAGACCTTCACATCGGACTTGGCGTCGATGACGACCGGCTCCACCTGCATTCCGGCGACGCCGCCATTGGCGTTTATCTCGTCGATGGCAAACAGCACGACCTGGGTGGAATCGTTCTCCACGACGGCAAGGGGACCCGACTGGGAAAACAGCACGCCCAGCTTGATGGTGCCATTCTTTGATATCCAAGGCTGTGCACGCGCAGCACTTGGGCGAAAGATCGCCGGCGTCGACAAGGCGAGCGCAAGGGCGCTGCTTCGCTTGATCAAGGATCGTCTCGTAATTGTCATTGATTGTCCTCCCTAAACACAAATTTTGATGGAATTGACCAAAATTGGCCCGGAGCATGGTTGGCCGCTTACGGACGCTCGGCGCTTGTGTATGCCCAAAGGTATTAAGGCATATTATGCCAAAAGGGTCAATTACCTTTTGATAGTATATATACCTTTGGCATGAGCCCAAAGAGCATATGTCTTTGCGGCACCCGTACGGCTTGCGTGAGGGGAGGTTGGTCGATCCGGATCGTTTTTGAGCAGCGCAAAGCTACTGGACGGCGCGATACTGCCGTCATAGGGGCAAGGTCATAGATGAGATGGCGCTGAAGGCCTTCAGAAGGGCGTCAGGCGCCGAATGGCCGAATCAGCAGAGCGATCAGAGGCTGTTCAGTTCTCTTGCGAGAGCCGATTGAATTTCGCCACGGCATCTGTGCGGCTCTTGGCGCCCAGCGCCTTGTAGATCCGCGACAGATGCATCTTGATGGTGCCCGGAGTGAGCCCCAATTCCTCGGCAACGTCCTTGTTGGACCGCCCTTCGGCGATAAGTTGAAGCACCTTGACCTGTCGCTCGGTGAGAGGGCCGCTTTTGGTCACGACACTGCTATGCGGTTCGCCAAATCCGGAGCCCTCGTTGTCGCTGACAAGCAGGTCGTCCGAGCGGCCGCGTATCTCCAAGGCCAGCGGGGGCACGTAGATTCCCCCGGAAAGCACCAGGCGAATGGCATTTATTGTAACATCGGGCGAAGATGTCTTTGGGATATAGCCCACAGCGCCCACTCGCAGAACCTGACGAATTATCTGCGTCTCTTCGCGGACCGACACCACGACAACCGGCAAATCCGGCCAAGTGTCGCAGATTTCCTTGATGCTTTCGACCGATTGCATTCCGGGCATCAGAAGATCGATCAGCAGCAGGTCTACGGGGCCGTCTTCCAGCTTCCGCAAGACTTTGTCGAAGCTGTTGCATTCGATGATGGTGGTGTCCGGATGCAGTGTCTTGATGAGAATCCCAAGGCCGCCGCGCACCAGCGCGTGATCATCCGCAATTGCGATCTTGAAGCCTGGATTATTTTCCAACATGCGAACTCCGGGCGGACATCAAGCGGATCGAGGCGCCCGTGGGAAACCGCCGCGCTAACTCGCTTATATTGTTGAATCTTAAGGGGTACAGCAGCGCAGATCAATACTTTGTTGGTTCCGCGCGTGGGCGCGAGCTCGCAGTGCCGACCAGGGCGGCGTCTCACGAGTGGCCTGGTGCCGTAGATACTATCGGCCATGCCTGCGTGTTGACTTATCACAAATGAATGGTATCGTTTGGCAGTGGCATACAAAAATAGTGCCATAAGTTACTACATAAAGTCAGACCGGAGAATTCTGAGTGCACTTGAAGCTCAGGAGGCGTGAGGCGCTATCCGAGCAGAACAATTGGAGGAAATGAATGGTCGCTATTCCCAGGATGGGTACTCCCGAAGCGGATGCCCTCATCAAAGCCCACAAGGAATGCACAGACTCGATGAAGGGGGTCGCAGGGTTCTCCGTACTCAAGTGCGAAGTTCCCGGAGATACGACCACCGTGTCTGGCGGTGTCCACGAAGACCCGGTCCTTCGCAGGGTCCTGCTTCGGATGCGTGGCGCGTCCCCCAAGGGGAAGCTCGTGGTCATCTGCACCAAAGTGGATGCGGAGTGGCGGATCGGAAGGCTATCCGGGGTTCGCGGCGTTCCGCCGGTGTTTGTCAATGACAAGGTCTATACCGACGAGCAGGAAATCCAGCACGACATATTCGTCATGCGTCTGCAGGAGCTGCCGGAAGAGGACCTGACTGCTGCGCAGTTCAACGAAGGCTGGAAGCGCCGCAGCGACAACTGGCCGGCTACCTAACCGGAATCCGAAACAACAACTCAATCTTCAGTCACGTGTTGGGGTTGGCTTTTGCCGACATGCAAGCCCAACGCGGTGGAAAGATATTAGCTAGGAAACTTGATATGTGCGCAATGCGACTGACGGGGTATGCAGACAAGTTTGGTGTACACCCGGGCGACAAGATCAAATTCTTCGTCAACTGTGACGGACCCAGCGAATACACGGCCGAAGTCGTTCAGATGATCAACGGCGACACGAATCCTCGTGGACCGGGCTTCATCGAGAAGTCGATCAAGGCTGACGTGAACCGGACCTACAAGGGCCGCAAGCAGGTCATTCACAGCGGATCGTACGGATTTGTCCAGGATTGCAAGCAGCTCCGAGTCGAGAGCTTTACGCTGCAATGCTGGATCTGGCCTACGACGCCGAAGACCCACCCCCAGTACTGGAAGCACGGTTCGCAAGGGCTCGTGTCGAAGTGGTCCGACAACAAGGGCTATGGGCTGTTCATCAACGAGGACGGGGCTCTTGAGCTTCGCATCAACGAGCATCGGATCTCGACTGGCCAGACCATTCGCGACCATGCCTGGCACTTTGTGGCTGCGACCTTCGACGCCGCAACCGGCGACGTCGTCCTGTATCACGAGCCTCAGATCGTCTACGCGCTCGATCCGGTGATCGAGCCTGTAAAGAAGAAGATCAAGGCCAAGATCCAGCACTCAAACATTCCGGCCGCGATTGCCGCCTATGTCGAAAAACTGGACAATGGGGCGCTTGCGCGTTCGTCGAAGCCGGCAGGAGTGGTGCTTGGCGGCAAGTACAACGGCAAGATCGACAGCCCGAGAATCTGCAACCGCGCTTTGAACCGGACCGAAATCGAGCTGATGAAGCTCGGCGCCCAGCCAGGCCTCACCGAACGCCGCAATTCCGGTCCTACGGATGCGCTGTCCGAGGCGATCGTCGCGGCGTGGGATTTTTCCGACGGCATCAGCACCAGGACGGCCAAGGATGCCGGACCGTATCGGCTCGACGCGGAAATCGTAAACTGCCCGACCCGTGCGTTGACCGGCTATAACTGGTCCGGCCAGAACTTCGACTGGAAGCATGCGCCCAAGGAGTATGGCGCGATCCACTTCCACGACGATGACGTGGACGATGCCCGCTGGGATGCCGACATCGAATGGACCGTTCCGGCAAAAACCAAGAGCCGCTTCTATGCGCTCAAGCTGACGACGGCACAGGGCGACGAGGACTACATACCGTTCTGGGTCGTTCCGAAGATCGGTGAAGAGCAGTCGAAGATTGCGGTCATGGTGCCGACAATCAGCTACATGGCCTACGCCAACGAACATCTGGCGTGCAACGCGGGCGGCGCTGAACTGTTCGTCTATCGCGTTCCGATCATGCAGCAGCAGAACATGTTCGTGTCCGAACACCGCGAATATGGCGGTTCGATCTACGACACCCATACCGACGGATCCGGCATCTGCCTGTCGTCGCGCTTGCGCCCGATCCTGAGCATGCGTCCGAAATACGACCACTTCCTCGCTCAGGCGCCCTGGCAGTATCCGGCCGATCTCCACTTGATCTACTGGCTGGAGACGATGGGATATGAGTACGACGTGATCACGGACGAAGACGTGACTTATGAAGGGCTCGCGCGTCTCGAAAACTACAATGTGATCATAACGGGGTCGCATCCGGAGCATAACACCGGCACGCAGCTCGACGCGCTGCACAACTACACCCAGCGCGGCGGCCGCTTGATGTATATGGGCGCCGATGCCTGGTATTGGGTGCACACGTTCCACCCGGCCTATGACGATCAGGGCCGTGGCGTCATGACCGAGATGCGGCGCTGTGAATCGGGTATCCGCACATGGCGGGCCGATCCAGGTGAATACTATCACCAGAGCAACGGCGAACTGGGCGGCATGTGGCGCTTCCGCGGTCGCTACCTGCACTCGGTGGCAGGCGTTGGCATGTCGTCCGAAGGTTTCGACATTTCGTCGTACTTCACCCGTACGAAGGACAGTCTCGATCCTCGCGTATCCTGGGCGTTCAAAGGCATCGACTACGACGAAAAGCTGGGCAATTTCGGGCTTGTCGGCGGAGGCGCCGCCGGTCTGGAACTGGATATCGTCGACACGATGCTGGGCTCACCGCCGCACACACTTGCGGTCGCCACTTCGGCGGGTCGTCATACGGAAGCATACCTGCTGGTTACTGAAGACTTCGGCTTCAACCAGCAAGGTCTCGACGGCACGGTGCATCCGCGCGTTCGCGGCGACATCGCGTTCCATGAGACGCCGAACGGTGGTGGCTGCTTCTCGTTTTCGTCCATCGCATTTTGCGGCTCGCTTCCCTGGAACAACTGCAAGAACAACATCTCCACCCTGGTGAAGAACGTTCTCGATCGTTTCTCCAAGGACGGACCGCTTCCGGCGGCTCCGGCAGGATCCGTCAAGTATCGTGGTCGTGCCGACTACGAATACGCGTCACTGGATAATTGATCCCCCGGTGATGAAAGCTCACGCCGGGCGTCGCCCGGCGTGAGTTCCACCAGTCTCGTGATGAGGTAAGCCGTGTTACATCGCCCGGAGCTTGGCTACTACGACGAAGGACAGGACTTCGTTGCGCCCACATTCTACGAAAAATCGCTCAATGCGCCCGGCAGCGCGCGGATGCTGCCGCCTTCCGTCTTTCGCTCCCGGGTTTTCCCGCTGCTGGAAGACGAGGTGATCTGGGCGAAAGACTGGATCTGTGTCGGCTGCGAGCAGCAAATTCCGAATACCGGAGACCTCTTGCCGTTTACGGTTGGGGTTCACGGCATCCATATCCAACGGGTTGCCGATGGTTTCGAAGCCCGGTTCAACAAGGCTCAGCACGGAGGCTGTCGGATAATACCGGCGCAGTGCCAGACCGGCACGAAGACGCGATGCTCATTTACGTCGTGTGGTTACAGCAGGGACCGCGATGTCATACCCGCGACCGAGCTGGGCAGCGACACGCCCGAGATGCATCAGTATCTGGGGCTGCAGCCGGAACGGCTTCTGAAGGCGCAAGTGGCAACATTGCACTCGCTCCTGTTCGTCAACCTCGATCCTTCAACTTCGGTTCCGGCCCGTTCATGGGATGAGCTTGGTTCTTTTGGTTTCTTCGACGGCGACGCGCGCACTCGCCGTGCCGGCAAATGGCTGGAATACGATGCCAACTGGAAACTGCTCGGCCAGCATCTGACCCGTGGCGTACCGATCTCGGCAAACGACGATGACGGCTGGATCGTAACCGAGAATTCCGACGGTTCTCCGGTCGTGAGAGCAGCGTGGCTGTTTCCAAACCTGGTTCTGATGAAGGCGGGCGACGAGACTTGCGTGATCGCCCTGCAGCCAACGGCAGTCGGGCGCACGATGTGCCGAATTGGCATATATGGCGCAAATCCAACGTCGCTTGCGCCGTGGCAAGTGCTCATCGATCGGCTGGCGGAAGGGGCAATCGACGCCCATCGCTTTATTTCGAACTGGGGAACGGCGTCGCAACCGGAAAGCATCGGTCGAGAGCTGCCGTATCAGGCGGACGCGGTGGGGCTTTGGATGCAGGAGCAGATCGCCAAACGCGCCGGCAAGTCCCAAGCCAAACATCTTGCCAGCTTGTAGAAGAACGGAACCGACAATGGCCCAAGCATGTGAAGTGAACAGCCCGGATTTCGAAGCCGCGGTCTCCGCATACAAGTCTGGCGAGTTTTCTAAGGCTTATGACATTTTCCAGCAGGAATCCGCGCGGGGCAAGGTAGAGGCAAAGCTGTGGCTGGCAAACATGTCGGCCGCCGGCGAGGGGACAGCCTCGTCGCTTGAATCGGCGTTCCACTACTACCTTGAGGCTGCCGAGGCCGGGTCGGTCGAGGCCCAAAACAATGTGGGCGCCATGCTCAGCATGGGGCAGGGCGTTGATGCCGATGCTGAGCAAGCCAGGACCTGGCTGGAGAAGGCCGCCGGCCAGGGCGACCCTTTTGCCCAATATAATCTCGCGACCATCTTGTGGAAGGCGCAGGAGCTGCCCGACAATTTGCAAAGTGCCGCCTATTGGTTCGAAAAGGCGGCAGCCTCGGGACACTATCCCGCTCAGGCGCGTCTCGGGTACATGTACTCCAAGGGCATTGGCGTGGAAAAGGATCGCGTCAAGGCATTCGTGTGGCTGTCTCTTGCTGCCCAGCACGGCGTCGGCAGCGCGCTAGCCGCGCTTGAAACAACCACCGAAGCGATGTCATCCGATGAAAAAGCGGCCGGGGCAACTCAGTTGGATGCCTATCGCGCCACTTCGGGGACTGTCGTCCCTTCAAT
>MKRZ01000081.1 GCA_001897075.1 Mesorhizobium sp. 61-13
CAGCCGCCTTTGCTTCCGCTTCGGCTTTTGCCTTAGCCTCTTCCGCGGCTTTCGCCTCGGCCTCGGCCTTCAGCCGCGCTTCCTCCTCTTGCCTCCGCAGTTCCTCCGCCGCCCGCTCGCGCTCCGTCTGCAAAGCGGCATAGTAACGAGCCTCGCGCCTCAGCCTCTGCTTTTCCAGGAGCACGGCCTGCATCGCTTCAACCCGCTGCTGTTCCTTTTCCAGCGCCCTTTGCGTCAGGAACTGCGCCAGCGGCGCGCTGTCGAAGCTGCGCGTCGTCGCGGCAGGCGTTCCCTCGATGGCGAAATTCAGCGCCGGCTCGGACCCGACCAGCGCATCGTCGCCGGCCTTGTAGGCAATCGTTCCACGCGCCGCCACCGTTCCCGCCGCAAGGTCGGCGCTGAGATCGGCAGTCAGCTGCGAAGCCGCATTTGCGAAAGTCACCGGCGGCGCGCGCAATATGCCGTTGGCGACGGTGAACGCGATATCGGCATCCTGCGCCGGAAAACTGCCCTGCGCCGCGATTTCCGGCGCGAAAGCCACCGTCTGCGCGGCATTGATGTCGCGCCCGATCTCATCTGCCTTGGCCAAAAACGCCGGCAAAGCGTCCGCATTGAGGTTCTCGACCGTCACGCCCTTCAGCGTTGCCGTGCCCGAGCCGGACAGCGCAGCGATCATGCCATCCACAGACTTGCCGCTGGTCGAAACAGAGGAGGAGAAATTGCCTGTGCCGGAAATGCCGCCATTGGGCAGCGCCGCGCTCAAATCCGCCCCCGAAACCGTCATCTGCCCGTTGAGCAGGCCGGTTCCGTCGGTATTCTTCAAGTCGAACATGCCGGAAAGCTCGCCGCCAAACAGCTTTGCCTTCAGGCCAGAGACGCGAAGCCCGTCATCATCGAGCTTCACCGAAAATGCCGCGTCGTAAGCGGTGGCAAAGCGCCCCGCCGCCAGCGTCGCCGTGCTGATGTCAAGTTCGGCGCCAAACGGCACCGCCGACGCCTGCGCAAACGGCGCGGTCGGCCAGCCTTTCGGTGCCTGCGCGAACGAAGCGTCTCCGAACAACATCACCGCCGCCGGGTCGAGATCGACCTCGTCCACCACCAGCGCCCCGGTCAAAAGCGGCTTGCCGCCCTTTATCGCCGCGTTGATGTCGCCGGAAACCGCGATTTCGTTCACCGCACCCGTCAGCCCGCCCAATACCAGCAACCCGTTGGCATAGTCTGCCTCGGCGTTGAACGTCGTCGACGTGCCGGTGCCCATGCCGGGCAGCGCCACCCCCGTCGTCATCAGCCACGGCTCGATGTCGGCGGCTTCCAGGCTCACCTTGCCCTTGAGCGCCGGGCCTTGGGCGGAAACTGCTACGCTGCCGTCGAAACCAGCCTTGAAATCTTCGCCGCTCAGGCTGGCGGTTGTCGCCAGGCCTTCGCCCAGCGTGCCCTTGGCCGCGATGTCGGTCGTGCCTGCGCCGGTCAGGCCAAGCGGCAGCGCGGGCAGGCCGTAGAGCGCCAGAAGCGCCGTGGCGTCATCGTTGCGGGCGTTGAATGTCAGCGCCAGCGGGGCCTTGGCAAACTCCGTCATCTTGCCCTGCGCCGAAAGCGTTGCCGAAAAGGCGGAACCTCCCGCGGCTCCCTGCGCGGAAACCGCAAGGCCTGTCGTGCCATCGCCGTTTTCGGCTGCACTTGTCACAAGGTCGATGCGCGCATCCTCGAACAGGCCGCCATAGGCCTTGGCGCGCTCAGCCAGCCCTTTCAGCACGGCATTGCCGGGATAGCGCTCCGCAGCGACATCGATCAGCGGCGCGAGATCGACCGCCACCACCGTGGCATCAAGGTTGCCGGTCGGGCTGGCCGGAAAATCCTTGATCCGGCCCGTCGCGCTGATCGAAGCGCCGGCCAATCCGGTCACCGCAAGCCGGTCGATCTCAAGCACGCCCTCGCGCAGCCTCAGCGCCGTATCGACCTTGTCCGCCGTCATGCCGCCGGCATCCACCGGCCCGGCCACGATCTGGAAATCGAGGTCATGGTCGGCAAAGCGGTTCGCCCCCTTGTCGCTGACGAAGATGGAAGCGAATGCCGCCAGCCCTTCCACGTCCAGTTGGCCGCCCTTCAATTGCATTGCCACGGAAGGCCGCGCCTCGCCCGGCTCCTTGGCCTCTATGCTGCCGTTGAACTTCGCCTTGCCGAGAATGAGTTCGAGGTTGCTGAACGTCTGCTGGCCGTTGGTAATGTCCACATCAGCCTTGAAACCAGCTCCGGGCAAGCGCCTGATTGCCTCGTCCACATCCTTGGAAAGCCAGGCGGCAAAACCGGAAGGCTGCGCCACCGCCAACAAAAGCGAGCCCCTGAAGCCGAACGCATCGCCCGTGCTGAGCTTGCCCGCCGCTTCCAGCGTCGAGCGGCCGGGCAACGTCGCGCCCAGCGAATGCACCGTCCAGCCACCTTCCGCCGGCTCTGCCGAGAAATGCACGTCCCGGATCGTCGTATCGCCAGCCACCACCGCCGGCAGCTTGACCTCGACGGAACCCGGAATGGTCGGCCGCGGTATTTTCTGCAGCGCCTTTTCGAGGCCACTCACCCGCTCCGCCAGCGTCAAGCCGGATTTCGCCTCTGCCCCCACGGCCTCGTCGAACTGAACCTGCGCCCCGGAGGCCTCGATGCGGAAGCGCGGCTCGTCGCCATAGGCGATGGAGGCCGTGCCATCGGCGGTGTAGGGATTGTCGAGCGGACCCGTCTCGAAGCGGAATTCATCGATGGCAAGCTGCTTGTGGTCGAGGCTGAACTTGCCGTTCATCCGGTAGCCGGGCTCGGCCTTGGCGTCGCTGACCTTGACCGCCTCCCCGCTTCCGTCGCGAAGGGTTACTTCGCCCTTGTCGTCCTCCAGCATCTTGAACTGGCCGGCATAGAGCAGCGCACCATTCTCAACCCGCGCATTGCCGTCGGTCTCGATGGTCAGCGGATAGGCATCCGGGTCAATCCGCAGCCGCAGCCGCAGTTGCCCGTCTCCGGAAACCTGCCCGGTCGAGGCGGTCACCGCGCTGCGCATACCGTCGAACAGAAGCGATCCGTCGAGACGCCACGGTCCCACCAGCGACTTGGCCGAAACGGTCGAGTTGATCTCGGACAGAACATGGTTGCGCCCGCCCGCTCCATGGTGGAGTTCAATCTCGCCGTCGGTGATGGTCAGCTTCTCAATGGAGATCTGGCTGGCATCAAAGGGCGAAGAAGGGCGCACCGTCCAGTCGATGGCGCCATCGGCGCCGACATCGATCGTGCCCTTCGGGCGCACCAGCCGCATGTCGAAGATCAAGACTTCGCCACTCAGGAATGGCGCAAGCTCCGCGTCCATCGAAAAGGTCTCGACCGTCATCGCCGGCTGGCCATCCGGCCCGCCCGCCACCGCGACATCGGAAAAGGTCACGGAGGGAAACGGCAAAAGCCGCGCAGTCGCATCGCCGCGCACCGTCACCTTGCGGCCAAGCACGGCACTTGCCTCGCGCTCGAAATCGGCGCGATAGCCCTTCCAGTCGATAAATGGCGGCACGGCCAGCGCTGCAATCAGCACCAGCACGAACAGGCCGCCAACGATCACAAATAGGCGCGCGAGCATCAGCCTCGATCATTCGATTAGGTTCGGCGCACTCTACCTGCATCGGCGTGTCGATAAAGAGGCAATCGAAAGGCTCTGTTCCCTTCTCCCCGTTTAACGGGGAGAAGGTGGCCCGTAGGGCCGGATGAGGGGCAGCACTGGCTTGGAACTGTTCGCACTACCCTTCATTCGGCTCGTCAAATCACCTCACGTCTCCACTCGCACGATCTTCCCCGGATTGAGAATGTTGAGCGGATCGAGCGCCTGCTTGATCGTGCGCATCACATCGACGCCGTGACCGAGTTCATGGCGCAGGAAGCCGGCCTTGCCCTGCCCTATGCCGTGCTCGCCGGTGCAGGTGCCGTCCATGGCGATAGCACGCATGTTCAGCCGCGCCACAAATGCCTCCACCTTGGCGATCTCGGCCCGGTCGTTCGGGTCCATCAGCACCAGCGTATGGAAATTGCCGTCGCCGGCATGACCGACGATCGGCGCGATCAGCCCCATTTCGGCAATGTCGGCCTCAGTCTCGGCGACGCATTCCGCCAGCCGCGAAATCGGCACGCACACATCCGTCGAAAGCCCTTTCGCTCCCGGTCTCAGCGTCAGCGAAGCCCAGTAGGCGTTGTGGCGCGCATCCCAAAGCTTGGCGCGCTCCTCTGCCACGCTCGTCCATAAAAACGGCCCGCCGCCCTGCTCCTCGGCGATCATGCCGAAACTCTCCGCCTGCTCGGCCACGCTCGCATCGCTGCCATGGAACTCGAGGAACAGGCACGGACCCTCCGGGTAATCGAGCTTCGAATAGTTCTTCATGGCCCGCATCTGCAGGCCGTTCACCAGTTCGATCCGCGCCACCGGAATGCCCATCTGGATCGTCGCGATCACCGCTTGGCAGGCTGCGTCCAATGTCGGGAACGGGCACACCCCGCCTGAAATCGCCTGCGGTATGCCCTGCAGCCGCAATGTCAGCGAGGTGATGATGCCGAGCGTGCCCTCCGAACCGACCAGCAGCCGCGTCAGGTCGTAGCCGGCGGAGCTTTTCTTCGCCCGCTTGGCCGTCGTCACCGTCTCGCCATTGGCCATCACCGCCGTTAGCGAAAGCACGCTCTCGCGCATAGTGCCGTAGCGCACGGCGTTGGTGCCGGATGCCCGCGTCGCCGCCATGCCGCCCAGCGAGGCATTCGCGCCCGGATCGATCGGGAAAAACAGGCCGGTGTCGCGCAGATACTTGTTCAAGTCTTCGCGGGTAACGCCCGGCTCCACCGTGCAATCGAGGTCTTCCGCATTCACGGCCAGAATGCGGTTCATCCGCGACGTGTCGAGCGAAATGCCGCCGCCCGGCGCATTCACATGCCCTTCAAGCGAAGACCCAACGCCAAAGGCGATCACCGGAACGCGATGCTCGGCGCAAGCCCGCACCGCGTCCTGCACTTCCGCCGTCGTCTCGGGAAACACCACGCCGTCCGGCACCTGGTTCGGAATATAGGTCGTGGTATGCCCGTGTTGTTCGCGGATCGATTGGCCGGTCTGGAAGCGTTCGCCAAACCTCTGCTTGAGAATCCCGAGAACGGCGGCGATGCCTTCCTCGTTGCGTTCTACCGCCATCAGGTCGCTAAGAGCCATGTGTCCTCCGCGAATGGGCGAGCCCCGCCCCTTGCCACGCGTCTATCGATCCGTACTGTGCCTTTCAAATCGCATTGTCCAGCACATCGAATGTCGAATGGAGACCTGCCCCGTATGACCGCCGCCCCTTTGATCTCGCGCGTGATGGATATCGAGAAGGACTGGATCGACTATAACGGCCACCTCAACATGGCCTATTACAACGTGCTGTTCGATCGCGGCTCCGACGAGGCTTTCGAGATGCTGGGCATGGGGCCGAACTATGCCAGGGAACGCAAGTTCACCATCTACACGGCGGAAGTGCACGTCTGCTACGTCCAGGAAATCCACCTCGACCACAAGGTCAACGTCTCCTTCCACCTGCTCGATTGGGACGCCAAGCGCCTGCACGCCTATCAGGAAATTCGCCATGTCGACGGCTGGCTCGCCGCTACGTCCGAATCGATGTCGCTGCATGTCGACATGAGCGGCCCAAAAGTCGCTTCCTTCCCGCCGGATATCGCGGCCAATCTCGAGGCAATGCATGCCGCCCACGCCGCCCTGCCGCGGCCCGAGCGCGCGGGCCGCTCCATCGGCATCCGCAGGAAGCCTGCCTGAACTGGGGGCACGGCCACAGCCATAAACATGGGGATGACGGCCCGTTCGGTTTGCATCGAATCGCCGTGGCGGTCACTCCAGTGTCATGGACACGCAAAACGACCTGGCGGCCGGACAGCCGCGGCGCGGAGCGGCGAAGAGCGTCAAGCTGGAGGCGGAGCGACTCGCCGCCGACCCTCGCCTGTCGGACTATGATTTCTGGCGTTCGCTGAAGAACCTCGAAAACCGCATCTTCGAGATCACGGCCAACCGCGACCCGATCCCCTTCGACATGGTTCGCTGGCGCGCCATCCTCAAGCAGGCGCGCTTGAAGCGGAACGCACGAAGCTATCGCTTCTAGGTCCCGAGCTCACAAATCCTAGAAACTGAAGGAAACCGTCGAGGCAACCGCCATCAGCGCGGCAATGGCGATCAGCACCGCATAAACGCGCGGCATGTCGAACAGGACCACATGGCCGGCAATCCATGCCGCAAACGCTGCGCCAAGGGCGAAAAGAAAGCCGTTTCGGTCGCCCGCCACCAGATTGGCGGCCATGAGGCCGCCAAGGATAAGCGCGCCGAACACGATGATGACCGCAATGCCGGCCTTGTCGAAATTGTCGTCCATTCCTCGTCCTTTGCCGCCAGTCGGCCCCGACACAACACGGGCCATCGATGCGCGCTTTGACCGCGACAGACTTAAACGACTAGGCCGCAGGGGCAAGGCCAAACTCGCCATCTGTGCCGATAAGCTTGCGCGGTGTGGATTTCCGGAAACGCTCTATCGCCCATTTGCAGACCGCCCTCACCTGAATCCCGGCGTGAACAAAACACCAACACCGCTGGCCTTTCTGGCCCGAATCACTACATTCGCACCAGATGTCCGGTTTTCCAGACGACGACATGCCATTTTTTGACGAACCTGCGCGGCGGCCCGCTGCTGCGGGGGGATCGTCCGCGCCCTCCGGCATCGCCGCGCGCGCCATGGCCGCACGTCACGGCCAGATCGGCCCGCCCGACTATCTGAGCGGCCTCAACCCGGAACAGCGCAAGGCCGTGGAAACCACCGAAGGCCCGGTCCTGGTGCTCGCCGGCGCCGGCACTGGCAAGACGCGCGTGCTCACCACCCGCATCGCGCATATCCTCGCCACCGGCAGGGCGTGGCCAAGCCAGATCCTCGCCGTCACCTTCACCAACAAGGCCGCGCGCGAGATGAAGCATCGCATCGGCATGCTGGTCGGCGAAGCCATCGAAGGCATGCCGTGGCTCGGCACGTTCCACTCCATCGGTGTGAAACTGCTTCGTCGCCACGCCGAACTCGCCGGCCTGCGCTCCGACTTCACCATCCTCGACACCGACGACGTCATCCGCCTCATCAAGCAGTTGATCCAGGCCGAAGGGCTGGACGACAAGCGCTGGGCGCCGCGCACCTTCGCCCAGATGATCGACGGCTGGAAGAACAAGGGCCTAGGCCCCGCCGACATTCCCGAAGGCGACGCCCGCGCCTTCGCCAATGGCCGTGGCCGGGAACTCTACAAGGCCTATCAGGACCGCCTGACGACGCTGAACGCCTGCGATTTCGGCGACCTTTTGTGCCACCCGATCCGCATCTTCCGCGCGCATCACGACGTGCTGGCCGAATACCACAACAAGTTCAAGTACATCCTCGTCGACGAATACCAGGACACCAACACCGCCCAATATATGTGGCTGCGCCTGCTGGCCCAGAGGCCGCGCGCTAGCGCGCCCACCTCCCCCCAACCGGCCGCAGGCCGAGCGCGCGACCGCGCGCCGGGCGACGTTTCGCCCGCCCCCGCGGAGGGCCAGCCGCCGCAGGCGGCGACACGGCCCGCGAGCGAAAACAAAGTAAACATCTGCTGCGTGGGCGACGACGACCAATCGATCTACGGCTGGCGCGGCGCGGAGGTGGACAACATCCTGCGCTTTGAGAAGGATTTCCCCGGCGCCACCGTCATCCGGCTGGAGCGCAACTACCGCTCCACGGCCCACATCCTTGGCGCGGCCTCGCACCTCATTTCCCACAATGAGGGGCGGCTCGGCAAAACGCTGTTCACCGACCGGCCCGACCCGGAAGACGCCAAGGTCAACGTCCATGCCGCCTGGGATTCCGACGAGGAAGCCCGCGCCATCGGCGAGACCATCGAGGCCTACCAGCGCGGCAAGCATCCGCTCAACGACATGGCGATCCTCGTGCGCGCGTCCTTCCAGATGCGCTCCTTCGAAGACCGCTTCATCGAGATCGGCCTCAACTACCGCGTCATCGGCGGCCCGCGCTTCTACGAGCGCCAGGAAATCCGCGATGCGCTGGCCTATCTGCGCACCGTCGCCAATCCCACCGACGACCTCGCCTTCGAGCGCATCGTCAACGTGCCAAAGCGCGGCCTTGGCGAAACCGCCATCCGCCAGATCCACGACACGGCGCGTGCCCTGCGCGTGCCGATGCTGGAAGCCGCCGGCAAGCTTGCCGAAAGCGACGAGCTTAAGGCCAAGCCCCGCGCGGCGCTGCGCGAAGTCGCGGCCAATTTCGCCCGCTGGCAAAGCCTCATCGACACCACGCCGCACACCGAGCTTGCCGAGACCATCCTCGAAGAGAGCGGCTACACCGACATGTGGAAGAACGACCGCTCCGCCGACGCGCCGGGGCGGCTGGAAAACCTCAAAGAGCTGATCCGCTCGATGGAGGATTACGAATCGCTGCGCTCCTTCCTCGAGCATGTCGCGCTCGTCATGGATGCCGAGCAGAACGAAGACCTCGACGCCGTCTCGATCATGACGCTCCACTCCGCCAAGGGCCTCGAATTCGAAACCGTGTTCCTGCCCGGCTGGGAGGAAGGCCTGTTCCCCCACCAGCGCGCGCTGGATGAAGGCGGCCGCTCCGGGCTGGAGGAAGAGCGCCGCCTTGCCTATGTCGGCCTCACCCGCGCCAAGAAAAACCTGCACATCTGGTTCGTATCCAACCGCCGCATCCACGGCCTGTGGCAGTCCACCATCCCGTCGCGCTTTCTGGAAGAACTGCCGGAAGCCCACGTCGAGGTGGCCGAAGCCGGCAACTCCTATGGCGGCTATGGCAATTCTTATGGCGGCTCGTCCTTCGCCTCCGGGCGCGGCGGACGCCAGAACCCTTACGGCGCATCGCGCTTCGACAGCCTCGGCTCGCCTTCAGGCGGACGCGCCGCGCGTGGCGACCAGAGCGCAAATCAGGGCGGCTCCTTCTCCAACACTTACGCCACGCCGGGCTGGCAGCGCGCTCAGGCAAACCGAACCGAAGCGACCGACCGCAACTGGGGCACGCGCTCCGGCCATGCGGTCGAACGCATCGGCTATGGCGAAACCGATTCCGGCTACGGCGCCGGTCGCGGCTCGGTTAAAAGCCGCACCATCGAAGGCGAATTGGTTGCCAAATCCGTCGCCGACGCCCCCTCGCCCTTCAATGTCGGCGACCGCGTCTTCCACCAGAAGTTCGGCAACGGCAACATCGCGGCCATCGAAGGCAACAAGCTCACCATCGACTTCGACCGCGCCGGCCAGAAAAAGGTGCTGGATGGGTTCGTGACGCCGGTTTGAGGGCCTTCTTCCGCCCCGCCGCGCCGCCGGCTACTTGATGACGATCCATTTGTTGAGCGGCCTTACCGTGCCACACGCAGGCCCGTCATCGTTGGCCCGGCCCGGCAATCTGCACCCCACAACCTTTCCCTGGACAGCCTCTTCCAAGAGCTGGACCGAGATATCGTGAACATCGATCTTGGCCCTACGGCTCCAAGGGGAGCCCTCATCCCCGGCCTGTGCGCCGATCGCAATATAAACGAAACGCCGCTCGGGCCCTTCGCGCCGAACAAACTCACCGGTCAGTTTTGATTCCGGGCCGACGCGCACCGGCACATCAAGTGAAAGCGGCAAGTCAGTTGCAACGACAGGATTGACCGGCGTGCTTTTGCCATCTTGAAGGCTGTAGGTAACGCCCGAGACCGGATTTTCGATCGTCAGCCTGAGCATGACCGTTGGACGTAGACCCATCCGGCTTTCCTCCGGCCGAGAGACGATCATGTGAATTGGCCACAATAGGGCCGGCAGTCGTCCGTTGCCAAGCCGAAGGCAACAAACTCACCATCGACATCGACCTCGCCGGCCAGAAAAAAGTGCTGGATGGGCTTGTGACCCGGTGAGATGGGTAGGCTTGGGCTCATATGGTATTTGTTGCCCCCTAAGCGAACTACACTGGAAGCCCTGCTTATCGGCGAAAAGGTACTTCGGACAACTGTACCTTAATCCCGTAACCCTTAGCTTTGAGAAATTCTTCGAGGCTTCTGGCCGTCAATTGTTGGTCTGTTCCCGGGCCCACTCGAATTGATTTGATAGGAAGAGGGTTAGCTCCCATTCCTATCATTATGTACGGGACCATCTTGTTTCCTGAAACTCTAAACGAGAGCTCATCACCTTTCTGCTTTCTTTGGACAACGAACCTCCACTCACGCTCATCTCTGAATCCTAGATGTTTAAATTTGGGTAGAAGAGCAGACACTCTAGACAACAGGTCTTGATATCGACGCTCTTCATCAGATTCGCCCAATATTTCGTCGAGTTCCGCTATGTCAGCTAGCTCACCGGCTAGTGCATCACGGAGCTTACTTGCGGTTGATATCCGTGCGTAGGTAACTCTGTATAGCTTAGCCTCATCTTTCTCGAACCGACGTGCCAAAATTGCTCTATCAAATGTAACACTTACACCTTGTACATCACCGCTATATCCACGCCATTGGCTAAGATTGTCGTCATCACGGCAAAAACACGCCACATAGGTATTTGACTTTTGCCCATCTGATAATTCCTCAAAAACCTGCCGCAGCATCGGAGCCCAAGTTTTGAGCGCCTTCTTTGACGATAGCATAGAGATCGCCGTCTTAGCCGCCTTTAAGGCATGGAGTAGTTCTGCCTTGTCGTTCAAAAAGGAAGCATTTGAGGCCCAAAGAGAACCTGATTCGATAATTCCCTTTAATCCGCCTAGAGTTGTGTAGTGGCTAAGGGATCTGGGTAGGATATTTTCGATACTGGTGACCATAACGACTTTTAAATTATGCAGATCATTGGAAGAATGTTGTGTCGCCAAAATTTTGAATAGACCAAACTCTAACAAGTAACGGTGATAACTGCAATGAGTTACGTTTTTACAGCCCAGCAGCTCTGCTTGCAAGCTTTGGCAAAAACAATCTGGGAGAGGCGAGGTCTCGCCAAACGAATAGGATTGCCATACGGGGAAGAGACGGTGACGGAAACCTTCTTGCTCGATCTCGCCACTACTTATCCCGGCGCCGTGACAATAGTGCCTTTCACCAAGTGGTTAGAAGGAAAAAGTGGTTCGGATTGGGCGTGGTCATTCGTGAGCGCGGATGGCTCCTATTCCTATCCAATGATGATGCAGGCCAAAGTGCTGGACGACGCAGACCAAGAGTACAACGAAATAAAGCGCACTATCGGCAAGACTACCATGCGGCAGATTGATCGCCTCTTAGACGTAGCTCGGAAGCTAGGATTCCCAGCTTACTACGCCTTCTATAACCACATCACCAACGTAGCACGAGTACCCGATAATTGTAACTCCCTTCAACTACTGGGTGTACCTATGCCCGAGTCTTGGGGAGTTTCTATCGCAGCCGCCGAACACGTGCTCAGTGGGCTTCCCGATCAATCCTTTGATAGACATCGCGCGCATTCAATGCCCCTCCACTGTCTTCTCTGCTCTTTCGGAACGGGGACGGTAGGACCATTTGGAACCCCCGGCATCGTGGCACGTCGACTTAGATTGGATGAGCGCGCCGGACATTTCCCCGTCGAATCGCCGGACAGACTACCACCGGGAGTGCAACGCGGGACAAATAGGCTGTTTGATCTCGCTTATGAGGCGGCCGGGATCGTTGATCCCGATCATCGGGGTAGTCTCATTGCGCGATTAAAAGAGATATACCCCGGCATCGATGGAGTTGTGATCGTGCGAGACCGAAAGAACTAATATCCATCGGTGGCGTTCAAGGAATCCACACCTATCACCAGTTACAACGACTGTTGTTTAACCACGATGATTACACCCGCCAAAAATCTTATCCACACCCTCCGCACCTCCCCCATAATCCGTCCCATCGCCCTTGCGGGAGACCTGGTCCGGACCGGGGATCAGGAGAGGGCGACGGTGCCGGGCTGGTCGTCTGCGGTAGGCGGCTGGGTGATGAACCCCTAAGTTCGGCCCTCGAATCGGGCGCAGTGTTGCCCGCAGTTGTCGGCCATTGAGGCTGGGGCTGCGGCATGGCCGGTGCACTGGTTGAGGGAAGCCACCGGACGGGCGGCCGCAAGGCCGCATACTTTATCTAAACGAGCGACCGAACGGCCGCCCGTCCTCCCGACCTCTCAGATGAGGTCAGTTCTTTGACAATGGCCAGACGGCTTTAGCCGGGCGTGGCAACGATAAAGCGCGAACTCTGATAGCCGTCTGGCCATTCCTCGGGGTCCCCGCCAGCGACGAGCGAAGCGAGGAGCTTAAGGGCGGGGCAGAAGACTCCCAGGGCCGAAAGGGCAGCGTGGCGATGAACAAGTATGCGGCGACCTACCTTCGCCCCATGTGGGAGAAGGTGGCCGAGCGCCAGCGAGGTCGGATGAGGGGTGTTGGACGGAGCGCTGAACCCCTCATCCGCCTTCACTTCGTTCAGGCACCTTCTCCCACAAGGGGAGAAGGCAAGGCGCCGTGCAAGGCGGTCCCGCGCTGAGTGCAGCCTTCGCGGAAGCCAGCACGAAATTGCGTGTATGTCCGCCCCGCATCTCCCATATTACCTGCCACCGCCATGGCGCGGGAGTTGATGAAACCGACAACCAGAGGACGGAAAGAACGCAGGATGACGATGTATCGCCCGGTCAAGGTCGCATGCGCTCGCTGCGGTGAAGTGAGCATGCATGAAGAGCTTGGAAGCGTCACCAACTCCGGTTCTGCCGACCTCGACGGCAGGCCACCACCGCGGGCGCGCTACACCATGTCCGCATGGTTGCAGGAATGCCCGAACTGCCTTTACGTGGCGCGCAACCTTTCCGAGGCAACCGCCGAGGAAGCCGACGTCGTCAGGGAGATCGGCTTCATCGAATCCGGCCTGTCCGAGAACATGCCGGATTTGGCGACACGCTTCATGCGCAGGGCGTATATCGACGAGCAGACCGGCCAGCTTCATGAAGCGGTCCGGCGGCTCCTGCATGCCGCATGGGTGCTGGACGATTTCGAGATCGACGCCGCATCGGTCCGCCTGCGCGCCGCGGAAATGATCCTCGCCCTTGGCGAGCAGGCTGATACAGAACTCAGGCTGAAGCGCCTCGACCTGTTGCGGCGGGCGATGGCGTTCAGGCAAGCGATATCCGAGGCGGACGACATGCTCAAGGAACTGGTCGAGCCTGTGTCCAGGAAGATCGCGGTTGCCCAGCGCCGGGCAGCGTTCGAGCGGCGCTCAACCGCCATGTCGCTCAGCGAGGCGATGCATCCGCCCGCGCGCCGGGGACACTTGCGGGTCGTGACCTTTCCTCGCCCGTCGTAGCTCATCCGGCAATTCGATGTCTGGAACCGACACCCGGCACGAAGGAGTGCGGGCAAGACAGACAGCTATATTGAATCCGAAAGATCGCGTCGCGCCTTGGAACATGTTCGGCAAAAAGCGGATGGGCCTTTGCGTTTGCAGATCATTGCTTGCGCAGGATCTTGTCCATCGCCTTGCCCCGCGCAAGCTCGTCGATCAGCTTGTCGAGATAGCGGATTTCGCGCATGGTCGGCTCCTCAATGTTCTCCACCCGCACACCGCAGACCACTCCCTTGATAAGGCTGCGCGAAGCGTTCATCGCAGGCGCAGCCGCAAAGAACGTCTCGAAGTCGGTCCGCTTGTCCAGTTCGCCTTGCAGCGCCTGCCGGTCATAGCCGGTCAGCCAGCAGATGATCTCGTCCACCTCGGATTTCGTGCGGCCCTTCTTCTCTGCCTTCGCGACATATAAGGGATAAACGCTGGCAACGCTGGTTGTGTAGATTCGGTGTTTCGCCACGACTATCCTCCCCTGCCCATGGCCAATGCGCTACTTGTGCTTCGACGCGGCCTCGAAAACCTCCAGTTGCGCGGCGAACGCCCGCTGGAAGGCTGGCCGCGCTTCGCCTCTGGCAACATAGGCCGAAAGCTTGGGAAATTCCGCCAGCAAGTCCGATCCGTTCAGCCGGCGCAGCACCATCACCATCATCAGGTCGCCAGCGCTGAACCTCCCATCGAGCCAGTCGGCATCGCCAAGACGCAGCGACAGTTCACCCAGCCGCCTCCGGATACGGTCGTGCATGATCGGCAAGCGCGCCTCGTACCAAGGCTTGTCGGCCTCCACATAGCCGGCCATTTCCTCCTCGACGATGGGCGGCTCAATTGTGCTGACGGCGGCAAACATCCACATGATCGCCCGCGCCCGCCCGTTCGCGTCCTCGGGCAGCAGTCCGGCATGTGTCTCGGCGATATGCAGCACGATCGCGCCACTCTCGAACAGGGCAAGGTCGCCTTCCTCATAGGTCGGTATCTGCCCGAATGGCTGCAACGCCCGGTGTTCCGCCTTCTTCAGCCGTGCAAACGAAACAACACGCACGTCATAAGGCTGGCCGACCTCCTCGAACGCCCAGCGAACGCGCATGTCTCGCGCCTGTCCCTGGCCCCGGTCGGGCGAATTTTCAAAGGCGGTGATGGTGGGGATCATTGGCCGGCTCCGGTTGTTTCGTGAGGCTACTCAATCCTGCCTCTCGACCCAAGGACGCGCAGCCAGCGCAAAGCCCGACACTCATGCGCAAGAATGGCCCGTTCGGGCCTCACGCCGCCCGTTTGCGTGAAACCATCTTTCGCGCGGTCTTGGTTGCAACCTTGTTTGCCAGCTCCTCGTCGTGGCGCTTGGCAGCCTCCTCGCATTTGCGTCGGATTTCCTCCACCTCCGATTCGGTCAGGTGCTCGATGCCGATGAAGTGGTTGTGCCCCTGGCTTACCCGGATCAGTTCGTCCAGCTTGGCCTGGATCGCCGCCCCGTCCCGGTTCTGTGTGTTCTGGATCAGGAACACCATAAGAAAGGTGATGATCGTGGTGCCAGTGTTGATGATCAGTTGCCAAGTATCCGAGAAGCCGAAAATCGGCCCGCTCGCCGCCCATGCCACCACCACAGCCACGCACAGCGCAAAGGTCAGCGGCAAGCCGGTAAGGTAGGCAACGGCATTTGCTGCCTTGGTGAACTGCTTTTCAAACATGGAGCAAGCCTCGTTTCTTCCGCCAGAAGAACCGCCTCACCTGCCCTCGGGTTCCGTACCAGTCGCGAATTCAGGTGCAACCACATACAACTAAAAAGAGTATCGCTCCTACACGGCAATTTATGATGGCAGTGAGAGAGTCGCGTTGCAGGCAAGAGAGCCTGTTCCTTCCGCTTCACGCGGTAACCTCCGGCCCCTTCCGCCTCGCCACCCCCGCATGGCGGAAGGGGTCGGAAAGACCAGCCCGCGACAGGTCAGTCCGGCTTGTTTTCCCAACGGTCCAGGAAAACATCAATCGGCAAGGCCTGCATGTCGGGGATCGCGATGCCAAGCTTCTCAACCGGCCAATCCCACCACGCCAACCGCTCGATGCGAGCTGCGACTTCTGCCGGAAAACGCAACCGCAGTACCCGCGCCGGAGAGCCTGCCACGATGCTGTAAGCCGCCACATCGCGCGTCACGACCGAATTGGCGCCGATCACCGCCCCGTTGCCGACGCTCACGCCGGGCATCACCACCGCGCCATGTCCGATCCACACATCGTGGCCGATGGTCACTTCCTTCGCCTGCCGTCGTTCCCGAAAGGCGTCATCGACACCGAGATAGCGGAAGTACTCGTTCGGCCGGTAACTGACCTTGTGCTGCGTCAGCCGCTCGATCGGATGTTCTAGCGCATTGATGCGGGCATTGGCGGCGACCGAACAGAACTTGCCAAGCGTCGTGTAGATGGCTTCCGAGTGTCGTTCGAAATAGGTGAAGGCTCCGACTGTAACCTCGCGCAGCACCACCCGCTCGCCTACGGAAACGAAGGACGCCAGCCGGCAGCCTTTCAGCTCCGATGTCGGATGAATACGCGGTTCGCTGTCTCTTGGCGTCGGTTGGTCGGTCATCGCTCGGCTCTACGACGCCGCCCGTTCAGCCGCAAGCCGCCTACTGCGGCTTGCCTTTCACCCATTCCACAGTCTGCCCGTAAAGCGGGACGGAGGTGATCGACATCTTGGCCGATCCGTCCTGCACCTGGCGCGAATGCGAAAGATAAATCAGCGTATCGTTGGTCTTGTCGTAGATGCGGTTCACCACCTGCTTCTTCCAGATCAGGCTGATACCTTGCTTGAAAACCTCTTCGCCTTCCTCACCAAGATCGATGTCGCCGATCTTGATCGGTCCGGTCTGGCGGCAGGAAATCGAGGAATCGGAAGGGTCTTCGAACCAGTTGCCCTTTTGCAGGCGGTCGATGACGCCACGGTCGAAATAGGAAACGTGACAGGTCACGCCCTCCACCTTCGGATCCTTGATCGCCTCGATGACGATGTCGTTGCCCAGCCAGTCGACGCCGACCTTGCCGACCTCTTGGGCGAGGGCGCCGCCTGTCCCGGTGAGGATGCCCAAAGCAGCAATGCCGCCGGTCAGATACCGTCTGATGAAATCTCGCAAGGAACGCTCCCGGGTTGCATTCACGGAAAGTTCAATTGGTGTGCGCACCGTCAAATTGCAAGCACGCCTGCCGGTATTGCACTGTTGCGGCATCACGGCGCGTATGCGCGTGTCGCGCAACACGCTAACGGTGTTGCCAACGTTCAATGCGGA
>MKRZ01000082.1 GCA_001897075.1 Mesorhizobium sp. 61-13
AAAACCGGGCGCGAGGCCCGGTTTTCAGATTATCGCAATGCAACGTTAGCTATTGCTAATGCGCAAGACCCTTACCGCTGTCGTCCGTCGCGTCGACCGACGAAGGCGTCTCTGCCGGTTCCACCCATTCGATCGGGTCAGGCATCCTGACCAGAGCGTGGCGAAGAACTTCACCGACACGGCTGACCGGAATGATCTCCATGCCGTTCTTCACGTTGTCCGGGATTTCCGCCAGGTCCTTGGCATTGTCCTCCGGAATGAGCACCTTCTTGATGCCGCCGCGAAGAGCTGCAAGCAGCTTTTCCTTCAAGCCGCCGATGGGCAGCACCCTGCCCCTGAGCGTGATCTCGCCGGTCATCGCAACGTCGGCCTTGACCGGAATGCCGGTCAGCACCGAGACGATGGCGGTGGCCATGGCAACGCCTGCAGACGGGCCGTCCTTCGGGGTCGCCCCTTCCGGAACGTGGACGTGGATGTCGCGCTTGTCGAACAAGGGCGGCTCGATGCCGAAATCGATTGCGCGCGAGCGGACATAAGATGCCGCCGCCGAAATCGATTCCTTCATCACGTCCTTCAGATTGCCGGTGACCGTCATGCGACCCTTGCCGGGCATCATGACGCCTTCGATCGTCAGCAACTCGCCGCCAACCTCAGTCCAGGCAAGGCCGGTGACCACGCCAACCTGATCGTCGGTTTCCGCCATGCCGAAGCGATAGCGCTGCACGCCGAGATAATCAGCCAAGTTGTCGGCGGTGATCTTCACCGACTTCTTCTTGGTCTTCAGGATCTCGGTCACGGCCTTGCGCCCAAGCTTCATCAGCTCGCGCTCAAGGCTGCGCACGCCTGCCTCGCGAGTGTAGGTCTGGATGATGCCGCGAATGGCATCCTCGGTGACCGAAAACTCCTTCGGCTGCAATGCGTGGTCGCGAACCACCTTCGACATCAGGTGCCGCTTGGCGATCTCGACCTTTTCATCCTCGGTGTAACCGGCAATGCGGATGATCTCCATGCGATCCATCAGCGGACCCGGAATGTTCAGCGTATTCGCCGTCGTCACGAACATCACGCTCGACAGGTCGTACTCGACCTCGAGGTAGTGATCCATGAACGTCGAGTTCTGTTCCGGGTCGAGAACCTCCAGCAGGGCCGACGACGGATCGCCACGGAAATCCTGGCCCATCTTGTCGATTTCATCGAGCAGGAAGAGCGGATTGGACTTCTTGGCCTTCTTCATCGACTGGATGACCTTGCCGGGCATCGAGCCGATGTATGTGCGGCGGTGGCCTCTGATCTCAGCCTCGTCGCGCACGCCGCCGAGAGCCATGCGGATGAACTCACGCCCGGTTGCTTTCGCGATCGACTTGCCGAGCGAGGTCTTGCCGACGCCGGGAGGACCGACGAGGCACAGGATTGGGCCCTTCAGCTTCTTCTGGCGGCTCTGCACTGCCAGGTACTCGACAATGCGCTCCTTGACCTTTTCCAGGCCATAGTGATCGGCATCGAGCACGTCCTGCGCGAAGTTGAGGTCCTGCTTGACCTTGGAGTTACGGCCCCACGGGATCGACAGCAGCCAGTCAAGGTAGTTGCGCACCACAGTGGCTTCGGCCGACATCGGCGACATCGTGCGCAGCTTCTTCAGTTCGGCATCCGCCTTTTCGCGGGCTTCCTTGGAAAGCTTGGTTTTCTTGATGCGCGCTTCGATTTCGGCAGCCTCGTCGCGGCCGTCTTCGCCCTCGCCGAGTTCCTTCTGGATCGCCTTCATCTGTTCGTTGAGGTAGTACTCGCGCTGCGTCTTCTCCATCTGGCGCTTGACGCGCGAGCGGATGCGCTTTTCCACCTGCAGCACGGAGATTTCAGCCTCCATGAAGCCCATGGCGCGCTCAAGGCGCTCCTTGACGGAGAGCGTGCCCAGCATCTCCTGCTTCTCGGGAATCTTGATCGCGAGATGCGAAGCAACCGTGTCGGCCAGCTTCGAATAGTCGTCGATCTGGCTGGCGGCGCCAACCACCTCGGGCGATATCTTCTTGTTCAACTTGACGTAGTTTTCGAAGTCCGAGACCACGGAGCGCGCGAGCGCCTCGATCTCGACCTCTTCTTCCGCCGGCTCGGCCAGAACCGATGCATGCGCTTCATGGAAATCGGCGCGGTCGGTGAACGACGCGATCTTGGCGCGCGAAGTGCCTTCGACCAGCACCTTTACGGTGCCGTCGGGCAGCTTCAGCAATTGCAGCACGTTGGCGAGCGTGCCGACGTCATAAATGGCGTTGGGCTCGGGATCATCGTCGGCAGCGTTCATCTGGGTGGCAAGCAGGATCTGCTTTTCCTGGCCCATCACGTCTTCGAGCGCCTTGATGGATTTCTCGCGGCCCACAAAGAGTGGCACGATCATATGCGGAAAGACCACGATGTCGCGCAGCGGGAGAACTGCGTAAACGCCGTTGCCGGGGGACCGGGCTGTTTTGGCCATTGTCAAACCTTTCCTTCACGACCGCTCATTAGCCAATCGCGAATCCTATATTAACGACCGCGGGTCGTTCCGCCTACCACCGATTGTCGCCGGAGATTTACAGCACAGAATGCAGCCCGAGGCCTTCCACAGTTAGTTGGATACATATGCACGAAAGATCAAGGTCCAGTTCATTCGTATAGCCGGCTGATCTGCCCTGTTCCGGTCCATCATAGCAAAACGGCGCCTCGCGGCGCCGTTTCTGAAAGCCATTCGGGCAAAATCAGGCGCTGACGTTGCCCTTCTTCTCCTTGGTCTCGGAGTAGATGTAGAGCGGACGGGCATTTCCGGATACGACTTCCTCCGAAATGACGACCTCACGCACCCCTTCGAGGGCTGGCAATTCGAACATGGTGTCGAGCAGGATCGCTTCCATGATCGAACGCAGGCCGCGCGCGCCGGTCTTGCGCTCGATGGCGCGCTTGGCGATGGCCGAAAGCGCATTCTCATGGAATGTCAGGTCGACATTCTCCATCTCGAACAGGCGCTGATACTGCTTGACGAGCGCGTTCTTCGGCTCGGTCAGGATCTGGATCAGGGCCGGCTCATCGAGGTCTTCCAGCGTCGCCAGAACGGGCAGACGGCCGACGAATTCGGGGATTAGGCCGAACTTCAGCAGATCCTCGGGCTCGACAAGGCGGAAGACTTCGCCGCTGCGCCGATCTTCAGGCGAGGCAACCGTTGCGCCAAAGCCGATCGACGTCTTGCGGCCGCGGTCGGAGATGATCTTGTCCAAGCCGGCAAAAGCGCCACCGCAGATAAAGAGGATGTTGGCGGTATCGACCTGGAGGAATTCCTGCTGCGGATGCTTCCTGCCGCCCTGCGGCGGCACCGAGGCAACCGTGCCTTCCATGATCTTCAACAGCGCCTGCTGCACGCCTTCGCCCGACACGTCGCGCGTGATCGACGGATTGTCTGACTTGCGGGAAATCTTGTCGATCTCGTCGATGTAGACGATGCCGCGCTGGGCACGCTCGACATTGTAGTCGGCGGACTGCAACAGCTTGAGGATGATGTTTTCGACGTCTTCACCGACATAGCCGGCTTCGGTCAGCGTCGTGGCGTCGGCCATGGTGAAGGGCACGTCGATGATGCGGGCAAGCGTCTGGGCAAGCAGCGTCTTGCCGCAGCCCGTCGGCCCGATCAAAAGGATGTTCGACTTCGCCAGTTCGACGTCGTTGCTCTTTCCGGCGTGAGCCAGACGCTTGTAGTGGTTGTGAACGGCAACCGACAGGACGCGCTTGGCATAGGGCTGGCCGATGACATAGTCGTCGAGGACTTTCAGGATCTCCTGCGGTGTCGGCACGCCTTCGCGCGACTTCACCATCGAGGTCTTGTTCTCCTCGCGGATGATGTCCATGCACAGTTCGACGCATTCGTCGCAGATGAAGACCGTGGGACCGGCGATCAGTTTGCGCACTTCATGCTGGCTCTTGCCGCAGAACGAGCAATAAAGCGTGTTCTTGGAGTCGCCGCCGCCGCCGTTGCTGACCTTGCTCATCTTCCAGTCCTTTCATGACCGCCCGCCGATGGTTTGGCTGACAGGACGCGTACCTAGTCTAGCGCGGGGATCCGCCGCCGCCACCCTTCTGGCGCCCGCAACGTATTCCGTACGAAACACAAATCAGAAAACGTGGCAATGACTCCCTAAGCCCAGCTTGAAACTAAGCCGTCGAAAATCAACATTGCCTTAACGTAGGCAATCGCAGGGGCCGAGGGAACAGCAAATTGTGGCCGAAATGCCGCAAATGGCCGTAAAAGCACGCCTTTGTGAGGTAGCGCCCTGCGATCAATCCTGAGTAGCCGCCTCAGCTGCTTCGCGCGACGAAATGACCTTGTCGATCAGGCCGAATTCCATGGCCTCGTCCGCAGTCATGAAATGGTCGCGATCCAGCGTCTTTTCGATCGTCTCGTAGTCCTTGCCGGTGTGCTTGACATAGACCTCGTTGAGGCGGCGCTTCAGCTTGATGATGTCCTGCGCATGGCGTTCGATATCCGATGCCTGGCCCTGGAACCCGCCGGAAGGCTGGTGAACCATGATGCGGGCATTGGGCGTAGCAAAGCGCATGTCCTTGTGGCCGGCCGTCAAGAGCAGCGAGCCCATCGAGGCCGCCTGGCCGATGCACAGCGTCGACACAGCCGGCTTGATGAACTGCATGGTATCGTAGATGGCCATGCCCGAAGTCACCACGCCGCCCGGCGAGTTGATGTAGAGGTTGATTTCCTTCTTCGGATTCTCGGCTTCCAGGAACAGCAACTGGGCGCATACCAGCGTCGCCATGCCGTCTTCGACCGGACCGGTGATGAAGATGATGCGTTCCTTCAACAGCCGCGAGAAGATGTCGTAGGCGCGTTCGCCGCGGTTGGTTTGCTCGACCACCATCGGAACGAGGTTCATGTAGGTTTCGATCGGGTTCTTCATGTACTGTCCCTTTGGCGAGGTGGTCCGGCGTTGGAATCGAGAGGCCGGGCAGAATCGGTGTCTATCGTCGCACCGTAAATAGGATGCCGCCTCACCCTTGCGCAAGGCCGACCCTTCTGCGGGCGTTGTTAAGGTTGCCAGTTAACGAAGCCGGCAGGCCGGCTCAGTCGATTTCGGCCCGCAGCCAGCGCTTCAGGCCGTCTATATCACCGCTGTCGACGCCCGCCGCAACGCGCCGTCCGACAGCCGCGCCGAACTTGTAGCCATGCCCCGAACAAGGCGACACGACGAGGCACTTGCCGAATTCGCGCGCCATGAACTTCTCGTCTGCCGTGAAGATGTAGGCGCAGGTCACCAGTTCGATCACCTTGTAGTCCTTCGCCCGCTCGATCGGCGGCTGGAAGATATCGCGCAGCGCCTCGGCCTCGCCTTCGACGGGCTGGCGGTTCCAGTCGGCATCGCTGCTCTCCACCTTGTGGATATTGGCCCCGAACTTCAGGTTGGTGCCGCGCGTCGGCGGGATGATGTAGCCGTCGATGCCGTCGACGGCGAGAATGACCGGAGCTGCCTCCCATGCCGCCTTGAGATCGGCTGGCGGTTCCAGGTAGACGACGGCGGTGCGATAGCCGGTCAGTTCCGCACCAAGTTCGGGAAAGAGCTTCAGCACCCACGCTCCGGCCGTTACCACGATACGATCCGCCTGCATCGTCTCGCCGCTGGCCAAAGTGACGCGACCGGCGTCAGGATCGACCCCGGTCACCTTGCTGTGCTCATAGACGTTGACGCCGTGCCGGCGCAGCCAGCCGACGAGGCCGGTAGCGATACGGCGGCAATGAAGCGCGCCACCATCGGGCGAATAAAATGCGTAGCGGAAGGAACCTGCCTCAAGGAACGGCCAGCGCTTCACCGCCGCATCCGGATCCAGCAAATCTATCGGAAAGCCGCCCTCTTCCATACCCTCGCGGTATTCTTCGGCCTTGTCGCCCGGCGTGCGCGACACGCACAGGAAACCACGCTGGTCGAAATGGCTCTCGCCGATGTCGGCCCAAACTTCGTCCCACGCCTCATAGGCTTCGGTGATGAGCTGGCCATAGCCGGCACCGGGACGATAGGCGCGGCGGATGATGCGGTGGTGATCGCCGGAAGCGGCGAGCGGATTGGGGATCGACCCCTGCTCGACAATGGAAACGCTGTGCCCGAGCTTGGCCAGCGACCACGCCGTCGACAGGCCAGCTATCCCGGCCCCCACCACGATCACCTGCATGCGCATCCACCTTCGATCTGTCTTTGCTGGCGCTCACCATAAGGGCTGGCGCATGGCAGGCAAGATTTGGCCCAACAGATTGCCGTGCATCTGGCCCCATTCCTCTTTTTTGCCCACCGTTCTATTGCTTGGTCATGTTGGCAGCCCCGCCCCCCTACATCGCCTTCGACCCGGCCACGCGCCACGTGCGGCTCGACCCGCACGAGCCCGCCTTCGTGCAGAACCCTTACGAAGCCTATCGCTGGCTGCATGGCGCAAGCGCCGCCTTCTTCTGGGAGGATTTCGGCTTCTGGTGTCTTGGCGGCTACGGCAGCGTCAACCGGCTGCTGCGCGACCGGCGCTTCGGCCGCCAGAACCCCGGCGGGGTGCCGGATACGCGCGGAACGGCAGCGGACCGCCGACATCTCACGGCATTCGACGCCATCGAGGCCAATTCGCTGCTCGAACTGGAGCCGCCGGTGCATACGCGGCTCAGAACACTGGTCAACCGCGCCTTCGTCTCGCGCCAAGTGGAGCGGCTGAGGCCTCGCATCGAGGTACTTGCCAACGAACTGATCGACCGCTTCGATCCGCGTGATCCCGTTGATCTCCTGACCAGCTACGCCGCGCCTTTGCCGATCACCATCATCGCTGAAATGCTCGGCGTTCCGGTCGCAATGGGGCCGCAACTGCTCGACTGGTCGCACCAGATGGTGGCGATGTACATGCATGGCCGCACGCGCGAGGTGGAGGAAACGGCCAACAAGGCTGCGAACGATTTCGCGGATTTCCTCAGGCAATATGTGAAGGAACGACGCCGGAACCCCGGCGACGACCTGTTGTCGCTGTTGATATCAGCGCAGGAGGGCGACCAGAAGCTTTCGGAAGACGAACTCATTTCCTCGACCATTCTCCTGCTCAACGCCGGCCATGAAGCCACGGTACACCAGACCGGCAACGGTGTGCGTACGATCCTTGCCCAGGGCGGCGATCCGCGGCGCTTCTTCACCTCACCCGAGGCCACGGCAAAGGCCGTGGAGGAGTGCGTGCGCATCGATGCGCCGCTGCACATGTTCATGCGCTATGCCTATGAGGAACTGGAGATTGCGCCGGGCGTAACGCTGAAGCCGGGCGAACTGGTCGGGCTATTGCTCGGCATGGCCAATCATGACCCATTGGCATTTGCGGAACCGGAGGTCTTTTCACCGGAGCGGGCGGACCAGAAGAACGTGACCTTCGGGGCCGGCATCCACTTCTGCGTCGGCGCGCCGCTGGCGCGTCTGGAGCTACAGGTTTCGCTGAAAACCCTGTTCGACCGCCTGCCCCATTTGCAGCTTGCCGACGAGCCGCACTTTCGCGACACCTATCATTTCCACGGGCTAGAAGCGCTCAAGATCAAAGCCTGATCACATACTCCTTGCGAGTCGTTTCAAGCACTTCCCAGCTTCCCTTGAAGCCGGGCCTCAGGATGAAGCTGTCGCCCGTCTTGACGGTGCGGGTCTCGCCGCCGTCCTCGGCAATCAGCGAGACGCCGGACAGGATATGGCAGAATTCCCACTCGTCATATTCGATGCGCCATTTGCCGGGCGTCGCTTCCCAAATGCCGGCGTAGAGGCCGCCATCGCGTTCCTCGACGTTCCATGTGCGGAATTTCGGATCACCCGAAATCAGGCGGCCTTCGGCCGGCGCGCCCTGTTCGGGCGCGACGGCTTCCAGATCGACAGAAACGAAGCGGAGCTCGGCCATGTCAGGCCTTGGCCAGGGCCTGCTCGATGTCGGCAATGATGTCCTTGACGTCCTCGATGCCCACCGAGATGCGCACCACTTCATCGCCGGCGCCGGCAGCCTTGCGCTGCTCCTCGCTCAGTTGGCGGTGCGTGGTCGAAGCCGGGTGGATGACCAGCGACTTGGTGTCCCCGATGTTGGCAAGGTGCGAGAACAGCTCCAGCCCCTCGACGAACTTGATGCCGGAATCGTAGCCGCCCTTGAGGCCGAAAGTGAACACCGCACCAGCTCCCTTCGGCGAATACTGCTGCTGGAGCGCGTGGTTCTTGTCGCTCTTGAGACCCGGATAGGACACCCACGAGATCTTCGGATGCTTCGACAGCCACTCCGCAACGGCCTGCGCGTTGTCGCAATGGCGCTGCATGCGCAGCGGCAGGGTTTCGAGGCCAGTGAGGATCAGGAAGGCGTTGAAGGGCGAAATCGCCGGGCCAAGGTCGCGCAGGCCAAGCACGCGCGCGGCGATGGCGAAGGCGAAATTGCCGAAGGTCTCATGCAGCACCATGCCGCCATATTCTGGACGCGGCTGCGACAGAAGCGGGTATTTGCCCGACTTCGACCAGTCGAAGGTGCCGCCATCGACGATGATGCCGCCGATGGAATTGCCGTGGCCGCCGATGAACTTGGTCAGCGCATGGACGACGATGTCAGCGCCATGCTCGAACGGGCGCACCAGATAGGGCGAGGCCAATGTGTTGTCGACGATCAGCGGCAGGCCGTGCTTGTGGGCAATGTCGGCAATCGCCTTGATGTCGACGAACTCACCGCCCGGATTGGCAAGGCTTTCGATGTGAAGCGCCTTGGTGCGGTTGTCGATCAGTTTCTCGAAGCTCGACGGGTCATTCACGTCGGCCCAGCGCACATCCCAGCCGAAGCTCTGGAACGAGGTGGCGAACTGGTTGATGGTACCGCCATAGAGCTTGCGGGCAGCGACGAAATTGTCGCCCGACTGCAAGAGCGTGTGGAAGGTCAGCAAGTGCGCCGACTGGCCGGACGCGGTGGCAAGCGCCGCGGTGCCGCCTTCAAGGGCCGCGACACGCTCTTCCAGCACCGCCTGCGTCGGGTTCATGATGCGGGTGTAGATATTGCCGAACGCCTTCAGGCCGAACAGCGAGGCGGCGTGATCGGCGTTTTCGAACACGAACGAGGTGGTCTGGTAGATCGGCACGGCGCGCGCGCCGGTTGCCGGATCGGGCTTTGCTCCCGCATGAACGGCAAGCGTGTTAAAACCGGGAGCCCCCTGCGACATTTCATTCCTCCAAAAGAGCGTGATTGGAAATCAGTTGCTATCATCCGGCAGCGGATACGCAATTGCAAAGGGGAAAATGCTCACCATGCAACCGCTTTAGAACAAAACAGGTGTCCGAACGGCAAAATCGGAAATGCTATTCTCCATTTTCGACGCGCCGGACGCCGAAGCTCTGGAAACCCGGCCGCATCAGCGGCTTTTTCGCCGACAGCACGCCTGAATTTACGCCATTCCAGCCGATCTCGCCGGAGAGGCGGCCATATTCAATCTTGGGACAGCGATTCATCACCACGCTGACGCCGGCAGCTTCCGCCTTCGCCGCAGCTTCGTCGTGGCGCACGGTCAACTGCATCCAGATGACTTTCGGTAGCGGCTTCAGCGCCAGCGCCTCATTGACGATCGGCGGTACTGCGTTGGAGGCACGGAAGATGTCGACCATATCGATCGGCTCGGGGATGTCGGAAAGCTTCGCATAAGTCATGCGGCCGAGGATTTCCTTGCCGGCATGGCCCGGATTGACCGGGAACACCGAAAACCCCTTGGCGAGCAGGTACTTCAGCACGAAAAAACTTGGCCGCACATCATTGGCCGAAGCGCCCACCATGGCGACGGTTTTGACCGAGTTGAGAATGCCGGAAATATAGGCGTTGTCGTAGGCGTCATGGTTCATGATGGTCGGTCTGTGAAGCCGATTTCTCCTGCGGTCAATGAGACAGAAGACGCAAGCGGATGATTGCAAGAATGGGTGGCGCGCCTTTCCGTTGCCACGCACGGCGTTTCCCCTGGACGGCGATACGCTGCGGCATGGTCACGGAATGGATCCCGGACAGCGTCGCCTTCACTACGTTCGGCTCGCTTCCGGGATGACGCGTGTTCGGGTTTCGCCTCGACGGATGCAAGGTCGGCTAGTCGGGCGTGATCCCGAAGCAGGTTGAGGCGCACCTTCTCCGCTTCGTCATCCCGGAATTCACTCTCGAGCGAAGCGAGGAAGGAATGTCCGGGATCCATTCCGTGACCAAGCGGCAGTGCGCCAACGCTGCCGATGTGGTCGCCGCGCGACGATCTCTATTGCGGCAAGGAAATATTGCCGTTGGCGTCGATCGGGAAGGCCGGGTTGTGGGCGACTTCCCACAAGTTGCCTTCGCTATCGGCGAAGTAGCCGTACCAGCCGCCCCAAAAGGCGCGTTGCGCCGGCTTGATGATGGTGCCGCCGGCCTTTTGCGCCGCCGCCAGCACCTCGCCAACCTCGGCGTCGGAGCGGGTGTTGTAGGCAAGCGCCGACGCCGGCTGTCTGACGCCCGGCTCAAAGGCCGCAAGCTTTTCGAGGCCGCTGTCGGCGGCAAGATTTCCGCGCGGCCACAGCGCCAGGATCATGCCGCCCATCTGGAAGAATGCGACACCGTCATCGATGCGGTGCCGCTTCAGGCCCATCGCCTCGTAGAAGCGCGCGGCCCGGTCAAGGTCCTCGACGCCAAGCGTGACGATGGAGATGCGCGGTTCCACTATTCGCCTTTCCATTCGGGCGGACGCTTGCCGATGAAGGCCGAGATTCCCTCCTCCGCATCGCGCGCCATCATGTTCTCGACCATGACGCCGGCGGTGTAGGCATAGGCGTCTTCCAGCTTCATTTCCACCTGCCGGTAGAACGCTTCCTTGCCGATCTTCAGGGTCAAAGGCGATTTGGAAGCAATGGTTTCGGCGTATTTGGTGACAACCTGATTCAAGTACTCGCGCGGCACCACCCGGTTGACGAGGCCGAAGTCCTTGGCGGTGGCGGCGTCGATGGTTTCGCCGGTGAGCAGCATTTCCATCGCCTGCTTGCGCGAAGCGTTGCGCGAGACGGCAACCATCGGCGTGGAGCAGAACAGGCCGATGTGGACGCCCGGTGTGCAAAAGGTCGATTCGTGCGTGCATACCGCAAGATCGCAGCTGGCGACCAGTTGCAGGCCGGCGGCGGTGGCAAGCCCATCGACCTCGGCAATGACAGGCATAGGGTGATGCACGACGGTCTGCATCAGTTCGGCGCAGGCGGCGAAGGTCTTTTCGAAAAAGGCGCGGCCGCGATCTGGATCGCCGCGATGAGCGGACAGTTCCTTCAGGTCATGGCCGGCGCTGAACACCTTGGCGGCCGAGGCAATGACGATGACGCGCACGGCCTTGTCGTCGCGGGCAGCCTCAAGCTCGGCCTGCAAGGCGGCCATGACGGCCAGCGACAGCGCATTGGCGGGCGGACTGGCAAGGGTGAGCCGCAGGATCGGGCCGCTTCGCTGCACCCACACGGGCCCCTCGGGCTGCTCGCGTTTCATCGCAACGACTTCGGCCATGTTCTTCTCCCTGCACTTAGCAATCATACCTTTATCCAATACGAACGGGGCGAAAACCAGTTCGACGTCCGTTGAACAGCATGGGCCGAATATGCTTTTTCGAGGGGGAAGCGAATGGAACCTGCGCGATGCCTGCACATACCCCATTGACCCCGGTGCTGACCGTTGCCGAAGTCAACGCGCTGATCGCGTCGGTGTTTCCGCAACTGAACGAAGGCAGCCGCAACTACGAGGCGACGGAGATTTTTCCGGGCGGCTGCACGGTGCGCCTCAACGCCGGCGAGCAGCACCTGCGTCCCGGCGGCACGGTTTCCGGCCCTGCCCTGTTCACGCTGGCCGACATCGGCGGCTATGTGTGCGTGCTTTCTCATGCCGGGCCGGATGCGCTCTCGGTGACGACCAACCTCAACATCAACTTCGTGCGCAAGGCGGAAGCGGGGCCGATCGACGGCCATTGCCGCATCCTGAAGCTCGGGAAAAGCCTGATGGTGTTCGACATAGACATCGTCGCCGGCCCCCACAAACACACCGTGGCGCACGCGACCGGAACCTATTCGATCCCGCCGAAACGCTGAAATGCAATGTGGTAAAATAATACCTTATATACAAGCTATTATTTTTGCTTCAATATTTGAAATGCAACCCGTTTTCATCTGCTTGACGCGGCAACTGCCCTCCCCTATAAGCAGCCTCGAAACAGCGGCCCGCAAAGGCCGCCGTTTTGTTATTGGCGACGAAAGCCGCCGATCCAAGCAACAAGAAACGCCTTTCCTGCCCATTGTGGGCGGCAAGGTCCGAACCTGAAAGAAGAACCATGGCAACCTTTTCGCAGAAGCCTGCGGACGTGGTGAAGAAGTGGGTGCTGATCGACGCCGAGGGTCTCGTCGTCGGCCGTCTCGCCACCGTCATCGCCAACCACCTGCGCGGCAAGCACAAGCCTACCTTCACCCCCCACGTCGATGATGGCGACAACGTCATTGTCATCAACGCCGACAAGGTGGTGTTCACCGGCAAGAAATACACCGACAAGGTCTACTACTGGCACACCGGCCACCCCGGCGGCATCAAGGAGCGCACCGCGCGCCAGTTGCTCGAGGGTCGTTTCCCGGAGCGTGTCGTCGAGAAGGCCGTCGAGCGCATGATCCCGCGCGGCCCGCTTGGCCGTCGCCAGATGAAGAACCTCCGCGTCTATGCAGGCGCCGAGCATCCCCACACCGCCCAGCAGCCCGAGACGCTTGACGTCGGCAAGCTGAACGCCAAGAACAAGAGGGCTTGATAATGGCTGAGCAGCTTTCCTCGCTCGCAGAACTCGGTTCGGTTGCGCAGACGGCACAGCCGGCTGCACCGGTCCATGTCCAGAAGCTCGACAAGTCGGGCCGCGCCTATGCCACCGGCAAGCGCAAGGACGCCATCGCCCGCGTCTGGGTGAAGCCCGGTTCCGGCAAGATCGTCGTCAACGACAAGGAATTCGGCGCTTATTTCGCGCGTCCTGTCCTGCAGATGATCCTCAACCAGCCGATCGTCGCGGCCAACCGCGTCGGCCAGTACGACATCATCGCCACCGTCGTCGGCGGCGGCCTGTCCGGCCAGGCCGGTGCAGTGCGCCACGGCATCTCCAAGGCGCTGACCTATTACGAGCCGGCGCTGCGCGGCGTGCTCAAGAAGGGCGGCTTCCTGACCCGCGACAGCCGTACCGTAGAGCGTAAGAAGTACGGCAAGGCCAAGGCCCGCCGCAGCTTCCAGTTCTCGAAGCGCTAAGCGCTACGCTACTGGCATCGAAATCGGAAAGGCCGCCTTCGGGCGGCCTTTTTGTTTCTGGCGTTGGATTTGGCCTTCAGTTGATGCTGGCGGTCTGGCCTGACGAACCGGGCTGCGGGTCGCCATAAGGCACGCGGTAGCCGTTCGCCGCGAGCCATTCGATGGCGGCGGCGGGTTCGTCGGTCTGGATGATGGTGACGCCACGCTCGGCCCAGAAGCCCCAGCTCTCCGCCGGCAGGCTGGCAGCGGTTGCCAGTTCATCGCCGCGCCCGCCGGCGAGATAGCCGCCCGGCTTGTTGACGATGGCGTAGGTGTTCGCCCAGATGTCCCAGTCGCCGCGCACGGCAGCAGCGCGCATGCGGGTGGAAAACAGCGGCCCGCCGGTTGGCGTAAGGGTCTCGGCGCTTGCGCGCCAGTTGATCATCTCAATCGCATCGGCCGGCAAGGCAGCCCTGACGGTCTCGGCGAAACGCGCATCGCTCACCGCGTCATCGGCGATGATCGGCATGAAATGGAAGCCGCCACCAGCGGCGCGCAGCATCTCGCGGGCCTCGGCGATGCGGCGCTCGTTCCACAGGTTTTCCTTGATGACGATCTGGTCGGCCATGCCGAGGTCGCGCGCAACGGCGACCATTTCCGGCAGGTCGGTCAAGGCGAGCTTGTTGTCGATGTTGACGAGGATGCGGTCCTTCGCCGCCGCGAGGAATTCGGCAAGGGTCGAGACGGCTTCCGAGGCCGCCGCGCCGGTTCCTTCGATCACCAGCCGGCACTGTTTCAGTTCGGCCAGCGTGCGCCGCACGACCTCGCCCTTGCAAGTGGTGGTGCGGTCGAGCCAGCTATCGTGCATGACGATCAACGCGCCGTCGGCGGATCGGCGAACATCGACCTCGACCATTTCGGCACCGACTTCGATGGCGGCTTCAAGCGCGGCGAGCGAATTTTCAGGAAAGCGCGTCTTGCCGGCCTGCAATCCGCCGGCACGGTGGGCCACAACCATGACATGGTCGCGCCACTGGTTGGCATGTTCGAAGCGTTCGAGGATCAGGTCGGCGCGGGTATCCGTCGCATGGGCCGCGCCGACCGGGATCAGGGAAAGGGCGGCAAGCGCCCATGCCAGCCATGCCATTCGCATCAGCTTCACTTCTCCGAACGTGTCGGGACCGTGAAATAAGCGAACGCCATGACGGCGCTGTGAACGAAGCCGGCTTCAAAGAGGCGGTGAGGCTACCGGCACCAAAACGAAAAAGGCCCCGGAAAACCGCGGCCTTTTCGAAATCTTGTCTGGAAGCAGCGCGCCTGGTCGGCGCGCCGGATCAATTGCCGGTCTTGGCCTTGTCCTGCTCTTCCTTGAGCTTCTTGGCAAAGTCCTCGTTGTTCTTGGTGACGAAATCCTGCAGCTTCTTCTGGCGATCCTCGAGATCGGACTGCTGCATGGCAGGACCGTCGAATGCACCGCTGAAGCCCTGCAGCGAAACCTTGATCGGGTTCGGCTGGTTCTGGAAATTCACCGAGGTCAGCGTCAGCTCGGAGCCCTTCTTGAGCGACGCGACGAGCTGGTCGGTCATCGGCACTTCGGCCACGCAGCGATCCGGGAAGCAGATCACGTAGTCGAGCTTCTGGGCCTTGCCGCCGTCAACCTGCAGGCCGATGCCGGGAGGAACGAGGCGACCGGTAGGCACCGTGACCTGGAAAACCTTGCGGTTGACCTTGCCGCGCAGGTCGATGAGGCTGACGCCGGTGACAAGCTGGCCGTTGCCGGCGGTGACGATATTCTGGACGTTGCAGATATCGACGTCTTCCTGCTTGGAGCAGGCCTTGAACCAGCCCTGGGGAACCTGCTGCTGAGCGGACACTTCCATGAGGCCCACGCCCAGGAAACCTGCCACGCCGGCGGCGATGACCGACAGGCGGTAAGCGTTGGAGTTCAAGCTCTTCATATGACGTGCTTCCTCTCGACTCTGCCTGCGGCGCATTCCGGGCGCCGGATGGCCACGCTACCTGTTGCGCAAATGAGGCAACAGAATGGCTTTGGCGCGCGTGTTACACTGACAGCGTTGGCAAATCCAGCCTGTTCAGCGCATTTCTTGAGAGGGCGCACAGCCTTCAGGATGATAGTCTGGCGTTCGAATCATCCCCAGGTCCAAAATCGGAGTCTGCGATGCGCCGAACCACTGCCTGGCTGGCTGCCGCCGCGTTTATCGCCCTTGCGCCGCAAACCGTGCTGGCGGCACCCAAACACGGCATCGCCATGCAGGGTGAGCCGGCGCTGCCGGCGGATTTCACGCATTTTCCCTATGCCAACCCCGACGCGCCCAAGGGCGGCGAGATCACTTATTGCGTGGTCGGCACGTTCGACAATCTCAATCCGTTCATCATCAAGAGCCTGCGCACCACCGCGCGCGGCGTGATCGATACAATCTACGGCAATTTCGTCTTCGAGCCATTGATGCAGCGCAATGCCGACGAGCCTTTCGGTCTGTACGGCCTACTCGCCGACACTGCCGACATGGACGACGAGCGCAAATCGATCGAATTCCATCTCGACCCGAATGCCAAATGGTCGGACGGCCAACCGGTGACGCCCGAAGACGTGCTGTTCACCTACGAAGCCTACACGACAAAAGGCCGGCCGCCCTATTCCGACCGGATGAAGAAGGTGGCCAAGCTGGAAAAGACCGGCGAGCGCAGCGTGCGCTTTACCTTCAACGACAGGGCCGACCGCGAGTTTCCGCTGATCATCGCTATGACGCCGATCCTGCCCGCACACGCCTTCAAGCTGGACACCTTCGACCAGACCACGCTGAAGCCGGTGATCGGCAGCGGCCCCTATGTCATCGACCAGGTGGTGCCGGGACAGCGCATCGTGTTCAAGCGCAACCCGGCCTATTGGGGCAAGGACGTTCCCGCCAAGCGCGGCTTCGACAATTACGACAAGGTGACCATCGAATACTTCATGAACTCCAACGCTCAACTGGAGGCATTCAAGAAGGGCCTGTGCGCCATCAGCATGGAGGTCGATCCGGTCAAGCGCGACCGCGACATGGATTTCCCGGCCTTCAAGGAAGGGCGAGTGATCGCGGAGAATTTCACCAGCGGCATTCCGCCGGTGGTGACCGGCTTCCTGTTCAACACCCGGCTGGAAAAATTCGCCGACCCGACCGTGCGGCGGGCGCTGGGCATGCTCTACGACTTCGAATGGGCCAACAAGAACCTGTTCGGCGGCAAGTTCAAGCGCACGATGAGTTTCTGGCAAGGTTCGGAACTTTCGGCACTCGGCCATCCGGCAAGCGAGAAAGAAAAGGCGCTGCTGGCCCCCTTCCCCGGCAGGGTTCCCGACGATGTGATGGATGGAACCTGGCGCCCGCCGGTGACGGACGGGTCGGGACAGGACCGCAAGGTGCTGCGCGCGGCGTTCGATATGCTGAAGGGCGCCGGCTACAAGATGAGCGATGGCGCGCTGCATGACCCGAAAGGCCGGCCCTTGGCATTCGAGATCCTAACCTCATCACAGGACGAGCAGCGGCTGGCCGCCGTCTACCAGCGGACATTGGCGAAGATCGGCATCGACGTGACGATCCGGGCGCTGGATGGCGACCAGATACAAGCACGCAAGCAGCGCTTCGACTTCGACATGCTGATCGGCGCAACCGGGTTTAATAACTCGCTTTCGCCCGGCATCGAGCAGATCGGGCGCTGGGGATCGGAAGCGGCGAAAACGGAGGGCTCTTTCAATCTTGCCGGCGTTGCGGACCCTGCCGTGGACGCGGCGATGGACGCGATGGTGAACGCACGCGACAAGGATGATTTCATCGCTGCAGTGAGGGTGCTCGACCGGTTGCTGATTTCGGGGGCCTATATGGTTCCGATGCAGCACAATAGCGAACAATGGATCGCGTATTGGGCCTACCTTGCGCACCCGGACAAGACCTCGCTTTTCGGGTATCAGTTACCTACATGGTGGCGCAAGACGAACTAGGTTTGGGCCGTTAAGGTCTCTGAACCCGCCATTTCTGCCGGATTTCCCTGAAAGGACGACCATGACCAAGCCGACCGCCATTACCGTGGACGTGGTGTCCGATGTCGTCTGCCCGTGGTGCTTCATCGGCCAAAAGCGACTGGACAAGGCAATAGCGGCCGCAGGCGATGTCGAGGTCCACGTTCGCTGGCGGCCGTTCCAGCTCGATCCGACCATTCCGCGTGAAGGCAAGGACCGGCGCGACTACATGCTGGGCAAGTTCGGCAGCGAAGAACGCATCCGTGAAATCCATGCCCGCATCGAGCCGTTGGGAGAAGCAGAGGGCATCAATTTCGCCTTCGATGCGATCAAGGTCGCGCCCAATACGCTCGACGCGCACCGGCTGATCCGCTGGGCAGGCGGCGTAAGCGAAGAGGTGCAGAACCGGCTGGTTCGGCGGCTCTTCCAGATCAATTTCGAACAAGGCGGCAATCTTGGCGATCACGCCGTGCTGATCGAAGCAGCGCGCGAGGCCGGAATGGACGTTTCCGTGGTGGAGGCATTGCTGCCTTCAGACGCCGATGTGGAAGAGGTGCAGAACGAAATCGCCACCGCATCGCGCATGGGCATAACCGGCGTGCCGTGTTTCCTGCTGGAAGGGAAATATGCGGTGATGGGCGCGCAGGATGCAGCAACGCTCACCGATGCAATCCGCGAGATAGCCGGCGCGAAGGCGAAGGGCGACCTGGAGAAGGCGGAGTAACCCTGGGTTTTACCCCCACCCCGTCTCGCAATTTCCGCTACGCTGCCAATTGCTCGCCGACCCTCCCCGCAAGGGGGAGGACAAAAGCGGCGGCTCAAGCCGCCAGCTTGGCCAGTTGCGTCATGATAACGGCGGAACCGGCCAGCCGCTTGTCCGAATTCGGCCAGTCGCGGATGAATACGACCGACTGATCCGGCCTGATCTTGGCCATCGAGCCCTGTTCCGAGATGAACCTGACCAGACCCGCCGGGTTCGAAAACTCGCGCTTGCGGAAATGAATGACGACACCCTTCGGACCGGCATCGAGTTTTTCGACATTGGCCTTGCGGCAGAGCGCCTTGATGAAGACGATCTTCAACAGGTGCTTGACCTCGTCGGGCAGCGGACCAAAGCGGTCGATCAGTTCCGCGCCGAAGGCATCGATCTCTTCCGGCGTTTCGAGATCGCCCAGACGGCGGTAGAGCGCGAGCCTGAGTTGCAGGTCCGGCACGTAGCCTTCCGGGATCATCACTGCCGTGCCGACCGCGATCTGCGGCGACCAGCCGCCATCCTGCACCTCGCCGCTGTCCTTCACCTCGGCGACAGCCTCCTCCAGCATCTGCTGGTAAAGCTCGAAGCCGACTTCCTTGATATGACCGGACTGTTCCTCGCCAAGCAAATTGCCGGCACCGCGAATGTCGAGGTCGTGGCTGGCAAGCTGGAAGCCTGCGCCCAGCGTGTCCAGCGATTGCAGCACTTTCAGGCGGCGATCGGCGGTGTCGGTCAGCTTCTTGCGCGCCGGCAGCGTGAACAGCGCATAGGCGCGCACCTTCGAGCGCCCGACGCGGCCGCGCAACTGGTAGAGCTGGGCCAGGCCGAACATATCGGCGCGGTGGATGATCAGCGTGTTGGCGGTCGGAATATCGAGGCCGGATTCGACGATTGTGGTGGACAAAAGCACATCGTACTGGCCGTCATAGAAGGCGTTCATGATGTCGTCGAGTTCGCCGGGCGGCATCTGGCCGTGGGCGACGGCAACTTTCAGTTCCGGCACATTGTCGCGCAGGAAATCCTGAATTTCGGAAAGATCGCTGATGCGCGGCACCACGTAGAAGGAATGCCCGCCGCGATAGCGTTCGCGCAGCAGCGTTTCGCGGATGACGAGCGGATCGAAGGGCGAGATGAAGGTGCGCACCGCCATGCGATCCACTGGAGGCGTCGCGATCAGCGAAAGTTCGCGCACGCCGGTCAGAGCCAGTTGCAAGGTCCGAGGAATCGGCGTGGCCGAGAGCGTCAGCACATGCACGTCGCTCTTCAGTTCCTTCAGCCGCTCCTTGTGCTTGACGCCGAAGTGCTGCTCCTCGTCGATGATGAGCAGGCCCAGCCGCTTGAACGAAATCGACGAGCCAAGCAGCGCATGGGTGCCGACGACGATGTCAATTGTGCCTTCGGCGACGGCCTTCTTGGTCTCGGCCAGTTCCTTGGCACCGACCAGCCGCGAAGCCTGGGCAACGCGCACCGGCAGTCCGGAAAAGCGCTGCGAGAAGGTCTTGAAATGCTGGCGCGACAAAAGCGTGGTTGGCACGACGACGGCAACCTGGAAGCCTTCCATGGCGGCTATGAAGGCGGCGCGCAGCGCGACCTCGGTCTTGCCGAAGCCGACGTCGCCGCAGACCAGCCGATCCATCGGCCTGCCGGCGGAGAGGTCTTCCATGACGGAATCGATGGCCGTCTGCTGGTCGTCGGTCTCCTCGTAGGGGAATCTAGCGGCAAACTCGCCATAGAGGCCATCGGCGGGGATCATCGCGGGGGCGGCGCGCATCTGGCGCTCGGCAGCTATTCGGATCAACTGGCCGGCCATGTCGAGCAGGCGCTTCTTAAGCCGTGCCTTGCGAGCCTGCCATGCGCCGCCGCCAAGCTTGTCCAACGTTGCTTCGGCGGAGTCGGAGCCGTAACGCGACAGAAGCTCGATGTTTTCGACCGGAAGGAACAGGCGGTCGTCGCCCGCATAGTGGATTTCGAGGCAATCGTGCGGCGCACCCACGGCCTGTATGGTCTTCAGGCCGATGAAGCGGCCGATGCCGTGATCGGCGTGCACGACAATGTCGCCGGACGACAGCGACGCCGCCTCGGCAATGAAATCGGACGCCTTCTTCTTGCGCTTGGAGCGGCGGATAAGGCGGTCGCCCAGAATGTCCTGTTCGGCGACGACCACCAGTTCGTCTGTCTCGAAGCCGGTTTCGAGCGGCAGCACGGCAAGACCCGCCTGCCCTGCCTCGAGCTTTTCCACATCGGCCAGCGTTGCGACCGGCTTCAATCCGCCAAGATGATGTTCGTCGAGGATCTGGGTCAGCCGGTCGAGCGAGCCTTCGGTCCAGCCCGCAACGACGACGCGGCGCTTTTTGGCGCGTTCCTCGGCAATGTGCCTGACCACCACGTCGAAGACATTGGCGTTGGGATCGGCGCGCTCCTCGGCAAAGCTGCGACCGGCGCGCGAACCGCCATGGAACATCTTGCGCCCGCCGGCATCGGGGGCGTCGAAGGGCGTGAACTCAATGGCGAGGCGATCCTGCAGCGAGGCCGAGACATCGTCCGTCGACAGATACATGCGTGACGGCTCGACCGGCTTGTAGGGCACCGCTTCCTTCAGCGCGCCGCCGGCCTGTGCCTTGCGCGCCTCGTAGTGGTCGAGGATCAGCTTGTGGCGCTCGGCAAGCGATTCATGCGTAAGGTGGTCGAACACCACAGGCACGTCCGGCAGATAGTCGAACACCGTCTCAAGCCGCTCGTAAAACAGCGGCAGCCAGTGTTCCATGCCGGCAAAGCGGCGGCCTTCGCTGACGGCCGCGTAAAGCCCGTCATCGCGCGACGGCGCGCCGAAGGCCTCGATATAGGCGCGGCGAAAACGGCTGATGGTTTCTGGCGTCAGCGCCACCTCGCTCATCGCCTGCAAGGACATGGCGTGGCGCTGGCCCGTGGTGCGCTGGCTGGCGACATCGAAGGCGCGGATCGATTCCAGCGTATCGCCGAAGAAATCGAGCCGCAGCGCTTCGCTCCAGCCCGGCGCGTAAAGATCGAGGATGCCACCACGGACGGCGAATTCGCCGACGCCGCGCACGGTCGGAACCCGCTCGAAGCCGGAGGTTTCGAGCCGCGCCACCAGCCTGTTCATGTCGATCTGGTTGCCGGGCTTGGCATGGAAAGTCTGCGCCTCGACCAGATCGGCGGGCGGAATGCGCTGCAAAAGCGCATTGGCGGTGGTGAGGATGACGGCGCGGTGCGGCTTGGCGGCGAGCGCGATCATGGCGGTCAACGCATCGAGACGGCGGGCGGCGACCTCGGAACCGGGCGACACACGATCATAGGGCAGGCAGTCCCAGGCCGGCAGTTCCAGCACCGGCAGGCCGGGCGAGACGAAAGACAGCGCCTCGACGATGGCCGGCAGGCGCTGGCCGTCGCGGGCCACGAACAGAAGCGGGCCATCCGGGCTGGCTTCCTTGATGACCTGCGCAATCGCAAACGCCTCGTAGCCGTCGGCAACGCCGTCGACGATGAACGAGCCAAGGCCGGAGTTCGGCAGGCCGATTTTTGGAATGAGGCTCATGAAAGTGCTTTTCGAATGCTGGCAGTCAGACGGATACATCCCGTGCGGCGATGACCTTGTTCAGGATCGGCAGGCCGAGATCATCGGGAATCGGCTGCTGGCCGGTGATCCACGGCAGAAGATCGGTGTCGGAGATGTCGAGGAGCCTTTCATATTGGTCGATCTCGTCGCCGGTCAAGACGCCGATTTCGGCATCGGCGAAGCGCCCGAGGATGAGATCCATCTCGCGCATGCCGCGATGCCATGAGCGGAACAGAAGCTTGGCGCGCCGGGGCTCCAGCCCTTCGCTTGTTCTTGTCGTTCCGGTCATGGGCGTGTTCCTCGTCGGCTGGTTGCGCATATAGCGTGGATAGAGGGCGGTGTCAGCCTTGCAACGTGGCACGGAGTTCCTAATCTCTGCCGATGTCTCTTGTTGCATCCCAGACCGAACCCCCACCCCTAACCCCTCCCCGCAAGGGGGAGGGGAATTCTGAGGCGCTGGCGTCCCCCTCCCCCTTGCGGGGAGGGGTTAGGGGTGGGGGTAATTGGCGGGCGAAAGTGTAGCCATGCGCCCTTCCCTGCTCGATCCGCTGTTTGCGCCCATCACTTCGCTGGCCGGCGTTGGCCCGAAGGTGGCGACGCTGATCGAGCGCGTGCTGCCAGTGGACCTTGGCGAGCGGTCGGCGCGCGCGGGCGACCTTCTGTTCGTGCTGCCCAATTCGGTGATCGACCGCCGCAGCCGACCGGGCATCGCCTTCGCCGCCGAAGGTGCGATCGTGACGCTGGAGGTACGCATCGACCGGCACCAGCCGCCGCCGCGCGGCAACAAGTCGGTGCCCTACCGGGTCTATGGGCATGACGACACCGGCGAGATCGCGCTGACCTTCTTCCATGCCCACGCCGCCTATCTGGAAAAGGCGATGCCGGAGGGCGAGCAGGTGCTGGTGTCGGGCCGCATGGAGTGGTTCAACGGCCGCCCCTCGATGGTGCACCCGGACCACATCGCGCTGGCCAGCGAAGCGCACAATCTGCCGCTGGTCGAGCCGGTCTATCCGCTGACGGCGGGGCTCTCGGGCAAAGTGCTGCGCCGAGCTGTTGCACAAGCGCTGGAGCGCGTACCGACGCTGCCGGAATGGCAGGACGGCGCCTTCATGCGCAAGCAGAGTTTTCCCGATTTCCAGACATCGCTCGAGCGCGTCCACAATCCCGCCGATCCGCTCGACGTCGCTGTAGAAGGCGCTGCGTGGCGCAGGCTCGCCTATGACGAACTTTTGGCGGGCCAAGTGTCGCTGGCGCTGGTGCGGGCGAAGGTGCGGCGGCTTTCCGGCCGACCGCTAACCGGCGATGGGCGCACCGTGGAAAAACTGCGCGCGGCGCTGCCCTATTCGCTGACCAGATCGCAGGAAGCCGCACTTGCCGAAATCCTTGCCGACCTTGCCGAACCGGAGCGCATGCTGCGGCTGCTGCAGGGCGATGTCGGCTCCGGCAAGACGGTGGTGGCGCTGCTTGCCATGGCGCGTGCGGTGGAGGCCGGCGGACAGGCCGCGCTGATGGCGCCGACCGAAATCCTCGCCCGCCAGCATCTTTCGACAATTGCGCCACTGGCGGCGCAGGCCGGCTTGAAAACCGCCATCCTGACCGGCCGTGAAAAAGGCCGCGAGCGCGCGGACACCTTGGCCGGGCTGGCCGACGGCTCTATCGACATCGTCGTTGGCACACATGCGCTGTTCCAGGCAAGCGTGACGTTCAACAATCTCGTCTTTGCGGTGGTGGACGAGCAGCATCGCTTTGGCGTGCATCAAAGACTGGCGATCACCGCCAAGGGCGATGCGCCTGACATGCTGGTGATGACGGCAACGCCCATTCCACGCACGCTGGTGCTGACCGCTTTCGGCGACATGGATGTTTCCAAGCTGACAGAAAAGCCGGCCGGGCGGCGACCGATCCGCACCGTCACCTTGCCGCTCGAACGGCTGGACGAACTCGTCGGGCGCATCAGCGATGCCGTGGCGGAGGGTCAGAAAATCTACTGGATCTGCCCGCTGGTCGAGGAATCCGAGGAAGTAAAGCTGATGTCGGCCGAGGATCGTTTCGCCTCGCTGAAGCCGGTGTTCGGAAACAGGCTCGGTCTTGTTCACGGACGCATGAAAGGCGCAGAAAAAGACGAAGCAATGCGGGCCTTCAAGGAAGGCGAGACGCGCGTATTGATCGCCACGACGGTCATCGAAGTGGGCGTCGATGTGCCGGATGCCACCATCATGGTGATCGAGCACGCCGAGCGCTTCGGGCTGGCGCAACTGCACCAGTTGCGCGGGCGGGTCGGGCGCGGCGACAAGCCCTCCTCCTGCGTGCTGCTGTACAAGGACCCGCTCGGTGAAACCGCAAAGCGCAGGCTGTCTGTCATGCGCGAGACGGAAGACGGCTTCGTCATCGCGGAGGAAGATTTGAAGCTGCGCGGCGAAGGAGAAGTGCTGGGCACGCGGCAGTCAGGTACGCCGGGCTTCCAGATCGCCCGCATCGAAGCGCATGGCGACCTGCTCGAAGCAGCACGCGACGATGCGCGGCTGATCCTGTCGCAAGATCCGGAACTACAGAAGGAACGTGGCGAAGCCTTGCGGCTGCTGCTCTATTTGTTCGGCAGGGACGAAGCCGTGCGCTTGCTGCGCGCCGGCTGAGCTTCATCCAATGTCGGATTGGAAATCTTGATCGGCCCGCCTTTTGGGCCGGCCTGCTTGGTCTTGAGGTCCGGAGCCACCAAGCCAGCCGAAACGATGAGACGTGCACCCTCTTCGATGGTCATGTCCAGCATGACCACCTCGGACTTGCGCACATACATCAAAAAGCCCGTGGTTGGATTGGGCGTGCACGGCATGAAGACGGCGAGCAGCGGATCGTCGCCGGCATCCAGCTTCTCGTTGATCTCGGTCTGCTTCTCGCCGGGGACGAAGACCAGCGACCACACGTCCTTGCGCGGATATTCAACTAGCCCGACCGCTTTGAACATGTCGCCCTTGTTGGACAAGATGGTTTCGAAAATCTGTTTGAGCGAACGGTATATACCGCGCACCAGAGGCATGCGGCCAAGCAGGCGCTCCCCGAAATTGACGATGGCGCGGCCGACGATGTTGGCGGTGAGGAAGCCGATCAACGTGATCAGAACCAGCGCGACGATGAGGCCGAAGCCGGGAACCGCGAATGGCAGATAGGTGTCCGGGCTGTAGCGGGAGGGAATATAGGGCTTGACCCACGAATCGACCCAGCCGACGAACGACCAGGTGAGATAGGCGGTGATCGCCAGCGGGGCGCAGACGATGAAGCCGGTCAGGAAATAGTTCCTGAGCCGCGTCATGGCTGAAGTCTTGACTACGTCCGACATCGCTCCCCGCTTCGTTGCGGCGCAACATTAGGCGAGCGGGGCCCTGTTTGGAACAGCGAAGTTGGTCTTGTCCTATTCCACCGTCACGGACTTGGCGAGGTTGCGGGGCTGGTCGACGTCGGTGCCCATGAACACGGCGGTGAAATAGGCCAGCAACTGGATCGGCAGCGCATAGACGATGGGCGAGATGATCTCTGGCACATCCGGCAAGATGATGGTTTCGAGCGTATTCACACTCGCCTGGGCCGCGCCCTTGGCATCGGTGATGAGGATGATCTTGCCGCCGCGCGCAGCCACTTCCTGCATGTTCGACACGGTCTTTTCGAAGATGCGGTCGTGCGGCGCGATGACGATGACCGGCATCTTTTCATCGATGAGCGCAATCGGGCCGTGCTTCAATTCACCGGCAGCGTAGCCCTCTGCATGGATGTAGGAGATTTCCTTGAGCTTGAGCGCCCCTTCCATGGCGAGCGGAAAATTGGTGTCGCGGCCAAGATAAAGCACATGCTCGTAACGGGTCAGTTCGCGGGCTAGTCTTTCGATCTGGCCGTCGAGGCTATTCAACACCTGGTTGGTGTAGCGAGGCGCTTCGGAGAGCGCGCGCACGAGCGCCTTTTCCTCATCAGTGGAAATGGTGCCGCGAGTAGCGGCAGCATGCACCGCAAGCGACGCCATGACCGACAGCTGGCAGGTGAACGCCTTGGTCGAGGCCACACCGATTTCCGGTCCGGCCAGCGTCGGCAATGTTACATCGGCCTCGCGGGCAATGGTCGATTCGCGCACGTTGACGACCGCGCCGATCTTCATGCCCGCCTGGCGGCAGTAGCGCAGCGATGCCAGCGTGTCGGCGGTCTCGCCCGACTGCGAGATGAAGAGTGCGGCATCGTTCGCCGACAGGGGCATTTCGCGATAACGAAACTCCGAGGCTATATCGATATCGACCGGCAGACGGGCGTAACGCTCAAACCAGTACTTCCCGATCAGGCCAGCGAGATAGGCCGTGCCGCAGGCCGAGATGGCGAGGCGATTGATCTTGGCAAAGTCGAACGGCAGGTCCAGCGGCTTTGTCGCACCGTTGGTAAAGTCGAGATAGTTCGCCAACGTGTGCGAAATAACCTCCGGCTGTTCATGGATTTCCTTTTCCATGAAATGGCGGTGGTTGCCCTTGTCGACCAGATAGGAGGTGCCAAGCGACTGCTGGCGCTTGCGCTCAACCGCCTTGCCTTCCATGTCGAAGATCGACACGTCGTTGCGCCGCACGACTGCCCAGTCGCCATCCTCCAGATAGGTGATGGAATTGGTGAAAGGGGCGAGCGCAATGGCATCGGAGCCCAGGAACATCTCACCCTGGCCGTGGCCAACGGCGAGCGGCGGGCCGTTGCGGGCCCCGACGATCAGGTCTTCGTCGTCCTTGAACATGATGGCGAGCGCGAAAGCGCCCTGCAGGCGCTTCAAGGCGTTGTGGGCCGCTTCCACCGGCTTGGCGCCGCGCGCCATTTCACGCGAGACCAGATGGGCGACCACCTCGGTGTCGGTCTGCGAGGAAAACTGGTAGCCGTCTGCAATCAACTCAGTGCGCAGTTCGGCAAAATTCTCGATGATGCCGTTGTGGACGATGGCCACGCCGTTGGAGAAATGCGGATGCGCATTGGTCTCGTTCGGCACGCCGTGGGTGGCCCAACGGGTATGACCGATGCCGATGGTGCCGGACAGCGGCTCGTTCTTCAGCCGCGTTTCAAGATTGACCAGCTTACCTTCGGCCCGACGGCGGGACAACTCGCCGCGCTCGATGGTGGCAACGCCTGCCGAATCATAGCCGCGGTACTCAAGACGCTTCAGCGCGTCGACAATCAGCGGCGCAACCGGCGAATGGCCAACTATCGCTACAATCCCGCACATTTGCCTTGCCCCTGACCCGATATTCGATGTGCGCTGTTTAGGAAGCGCAGTTCATCCGAGAAAATCACATTGCGTTTCGCGACGTAGCAATGACCTGGATTGCCGCAGCACATCATGTTTCCAGATTGGCGTTGCAATCCAGTTAGCAGAATTGCTTACTTTTTCGCAGCTTCTGCACGGCGCGCGCGCAATTCCTTTGCCTTACCGGGCATCGTCTTCTGGCGGGCGCGGCCAAACGCCAGCGCATCGTCGGGGACGTTTTCGGTGATGACGCTGCCCGATGCCACGTAAGCGCCGTTGCCGATCGAAACCGGGGCAACCAGCGAGGAATTCGAACCGATGAAGGCGTTTTCGCCAATTTCGGTGAGAAATTTCGAATAGCCATCATAGTTGCAGGTGATGGTGCCGGCACCGATGTTCGCTCCCGCGCCAATCACCGCATCGCCGATATAGGTGAGATGGTTGACCTTGGCGCCCTTCTCGACCACCGCCTTCTTGACCTCGCAGAAATTGCCGACCTTGGCCTTGGTCTTGAGATCGGCACCGGGGCGCAGGCGGGCGAACGGGCCGACCTCGCAGCCGGACGCGATAGTCGCCCCCTCGATATGGCTGAACGCGTGGATGGTCGCACCGCCCTCGACGCTGACGCCGGGACCGAACCAGACATTGGGTTCGACGACGGTGTCCGCGCCGATTTCGGTATCGTGCGAGAAATACACGGTCTCCGGCGCAATCAGCGCGACGCCTGAAAGCATCGCCTCATGGCGACGGCGCTTTTGCCAGATGGCTTCTGCGGCGGCCAGTTCAGCGCGGTTGTTGATGCCCAGTGCATTTTCGAAAGTTGCCTCGGTGGCCACGACATCGAGGCCGCGCTGGCTGGCGATTTCAACGATGTCGGTGAGGTAGTATTCACCCTTGGTGTTGGCATTGCCGACAGTATCCAGCAACCCCAGTGCGTGCTTGCCGGCAATCGCCATCAGCCCGCCATTGCAGAAGGTAAGCGCGCTCTTCGGCACTCGCATCCTTTTCCTCGCGAATGGCTATGAGCTTGCCACCCTTCTCGATCAGCCTGCCATAGCCGGTCGGACTGTCGGTGCGGAAGCCGATAACGACCACCGCAGCGCCCTCCGCAAGCTTCAACCGGGCGACCGTCAACGCGCCGGGATCAATCAGGGGCGTATCGCCAAACATGACGAGGATATCGTCGTGGCCGCGCTCGATGGCGGCGCGGGCAGCCAATACCGCATGGGCCGTGCCAAGGCGTTTTTCCTGCACGAAGGTCTCGGCTTTCGGTGCGAACTTTGCCGCCGCCTCGCGCATCTGGTCCGCACCATGGCCGATCACCAGCGCGAGATTGCCCGCACCCGCCGTCTCAGCCGCCCTGACCACATGTGCGACCATGGGCAGGCCGGCAATCTTGTGCAGCACCTTCGGGATAGCACTTTTCATGCGCGTGCCCTCGCCGGCGGCGAGGATGATCGACAGGCAGGTACGTTGGCTCATGGATGATAACCGGGAAATGAATTGCTCGGATGAGCGCTATGTAGCACCGCCGCATTGCTGCACCAATGCGGTTAAATTCGGGTGAGGATCGTGAAGCAGCCGACTGTTAGTCAGCGGGTCCAAGTGCTTTAGCCAAGCCGCCCCAGCACCGGGAAGTTCTCGAGCAGCCAATAGGATACCGCCTGTACGCCGCCAGTGAGGAAGAACACACCGGCGACAACGAGCAGCGCGCCGATGGCTTTTTCGACGCGACCGAGATGAACACGGAACTTGCCGAGGAAGCGCATGAATGCGCCCGAAAACAGGGCAGCTATCAGGAACGGAATGCCGAGGCCGAGGGAATAGGCCGCCAACAGCAGCGCGCCTTCGCCAACCGTTTCGCGTCCGCCTGCAAGGGTCAGGATAGGTCCCAGCACCGGGCCGATACAGGGCGTCCAGCCGAAGGCGAAGGCAAGGCCCATGACATAGGCGGCGAGGAGGCTTGCAGGCTTGCCTTCGCTCTGAAAGCGGGCTTCGCGCGAAAGCAGCGGAATGCGCAGGACGCCGAGGAAGTTCAGGCCCATGATGATGATAAGCACGCCGGCCGCCATCGCCAGCGGCTCCTGCCAAACGCGCAACAGGCGACCGATGCTCGATGCGCCGGCGCCGAGCGCCACGAAGACGGTCGAGAAGCCGAGGACGAAAGCGACGGATGCCGCAATCAGCGCGCCGCGCGCACCAGCCTTGGCGGCAGCACCTGCATTGCCGCGGAAATCGTCGACCGAAACGCCGGCCATGTAGCAGAGATAGGGCGGCACCAGCGGCAGCACGCAAGGCGACAGGAACGAGAGCGCCCCTGCCCCGACCGCACTGACGTAACCAATGTCCAAAGCCATGTCGCCGTTCCAGCTTGCCGGCCCTCACATAGCGGCAGGCGGAACGGTCTTCCAGTCACAGTTGCGTGGCAAGTCGCCGCTGCCCGGGAAGAAAACAAGGCGCGTCGGCGTTTCTTGAACGAGGCGCACGAGTTTTGGCGTCTCATTGACCCTTTCAAGCGACCCCAGGGAGATGAAACATGAAGGCGATCACAGTCGGACTGGCCGCGCTCTTGCTCAGCACGGCATCAGGTTTTGCGGCACAGGCATGGATGGAAGCCGATGCCGGCGGCAGCAAGATCTTCACCGACGCCAAGGGCATGACGCTCTACACCTACGACAAGGACGAAGCCGGCAAGACCAACTGCTACGACAAATGCGCCACCAACTGGCCGCCCCTGAAGGCAGAGGCAGACGCCAAGGCCGAAGGCGAATGGTCGCTCGTTGACCGCACCGACGGCACCAAGATGTGGGCCTATGAAGGCAAGCCCGTCTACACCTTCATCAAGGACCAGAAGGCCGGCGACGTGACCGGCGACGGCGTCGGCGGCGTCTGGCACATCGCCAAGCCGGATTGATATTCGGTCTCACTATTCGACCTGAGGCTCCGGGCGCAAAGGCGGCCGGAGCCGTTTTCATGCTGCGCCCTTGCGACCATCCTGCTGTACCCGCGCAGGGCGCTCGCCGCGGATGATGTCGCTTGCTTCTACATAGGCCATCTCGATCAAGTATGTGAGCATGTCGCAGCGTTCGGCTTCCGCCATGGTGCGCAACTGACCGAGCATCGACTGCATGTAATCGAGGGTTTCCGTGCGCCGTCTTGCAAAGGTGTGCCGCATCAAGAAAACAGTCCCTATTCCGGCTGCGCAGCATCACCGCACGACCGAATTCATATCAACCAACCCGAGAGTGATTTGCCGCTTCCGAGTGCAGGTTTAGTCTAGATCGCTTATCTTAAATTGCAAATGTTTCTTTTTATACAACTTTTGGTTGTATATAGGTCAAATTGAGGGATGACCCTTGACCGAACGGCAAAGCACGGCCATTTGACGGACGATTTCGAAACATGTTGTCGTGGCTGCATTTCCCCGCCGCCTCATCCGAAAAGAACAGGCAGAAATGGACGTCGTCGTCGTCGAATCGCCGGCCAAAGCGAAAACAATCAACAAGTATCTGGGGCGGAACTACAAGGTTCTGGCCTCGTTCGGCCATGTCCGCGACCTGCCTGCCAAGGACGGCTCGGTCCGCCCGGATGAAGACTTCTCCATGTCCTGGTCGGTCGATACCGCGTCAGGCAAGCGGCTCGCCGATATCGCCAAGGCGGTCAAGGACGCCGACGGCCTGATCCTCGCCACCGACCCTGATCGCGAGGGCGAGGCGATTTCGTGGCACGTGCTTGAGGTTTTGAAGCAGAAGCGCGTGTTGAAGGACAAGCCGGTCAGCCGCGTCGTCTTCAACGCTATCACCAAGAATTCCGTGCTCGACGCGATGGCAAATCCGCGCCAGATCGACGTGCCGCTGGTCGATGCCTACCTGGCACGGCGTGCGCTCGACTATCTCGTCGGCTTCACGCTGTCGCCGGTTCTGTGGCGCAAGCTGCCAGGCGCACGCTCGGCCGGACGCGTGCAGTCCGTTGCGCTGCGCCTCGTCTGCGAGCGCGAGTCGGAGATCGAACGCTTTGTTCGCGAGGAATACTGGCAGATCGCCGCAATCCTCGGCACACCTCGCAAGGAAAGTTTCGAGGCACGGCTGACCGCCTACGAAGGCAAGAAGCTGCAAAAGCTCGACATCAAGAACAAGGAGCAGGCCGACGGCATCAAGGCGATGCTGGATGGCGCGACGTTCCGCGCCCAGTCGGTCGAAGCAAAGCCCACCAAGCGCAACCCTGCCCCGCCCTTCACCACGTCTACCTTGCAGCAGGCCGCCTCTTCGCGCCTTGGCTTTTCGGCGAACCGCACCATGCAGGTGGCGCAGAAGCTCTATGAAGGCATGGACATCGGCGGAGAGACTGCCGGTCTCATTACCTATATGCGAACCGACGGCGTGCAGATGGCACCCGAGGCGATTTCGGCAGCCCGCGCCGCCATCGGCAAGGAGTTCGGCGACAAGTACCTGCCGGAAAAGCCGCGCTACTATTCCGCAAAGGCCAAGAACGCGCAGGAAGCGCACGAAGCTATCCGCCCGACCGACTTTTTCCGCACGCCGGCGTCGGTCAGGCAATATCTCGATGCCGATCAGTTCCGGCTTTACGATCTTGTCTGGAAGCGCGCCATCGCCAGCCAGATGAACCCGGCCGAAATCGAACGCACGACGGTCGAGATCGAGGCGGTGAACGGCCAGCGCACCGCCGGCCTGCGCGCTGTCGGCTCGGTGATCCGCTTCGACGGTTTCATCGCGGCCTATACCGACCATCGCGACGAAGATTCGGAAGACGAGGAAAACCGTCGCCTGCCCGAAATCCGCTCCGGCGAGCAGATGGCCCGCGAGGCGATCAACGCGACGCAGCACACGACCGAGCCGCCGCCGCGCTACTCGGAAGCGTCGCTCATCAAGAAGCTTGAAGAGCTCGGCATCGGCCGCCCTTCGACCTATGCGGCAACGCTGAAGACGCTGGAAGACCGCGAATACGTCGTCATCGACAAGCGCCGGCTGGTACCGGAAGCCAAGGGCCGCCTGGTGACGGCGTTCCTGGAAAGCTTCTTCGAGAAGTATGTCGAGTATGATTTCACGGCATCGCTGGAAGAAAAGCTCGACGAGATTTCCGACGGCAAGCTCGCCTGGAAGGACGTGCTGCGCGACTTCTGGAAAGACTTTTCGACATCCGTCGACGACATCAAGGAACTGCGCGTCACCGATGTGCTGGATGCGCTCAACGAAGCCCTTGCCCCGCTGGTGTTTCCGGTGCGGGAAGACGGTTCCAACCCGCGCATCTGCCCGAAATGCGGCAGCGGCAACCTGTCACTGAAGCTCGGCAAATATGGCGCGTTCGTCGGCTGCTCGAACTATCCCGAATGCGGCTATACGCGCCAGCTTGGTGAAAACGGCAACGGCAATGGCGAGAACGGCGCTGCCGATGACGGCACCAAGGTTCTCGGCAAGGACCCGTACACCGCCGAGGAAATTACCCTGCGCTCGGGCCGTTTCGGCCCCTATGTGCAGCGTGGCGACGGCAAGGAAGCCAAGCGTTCAAGCCTGCCGAAAGGCTGGAGCGTGGCGACCATCGACCATGAAAAGGCGCTGGCGCTGCTTGGACTGCCGCGCGATGTCGGCAAGCATCCGGAAACCGGCAAGATGATTTCCGCCGGCCTTGGCCGCTATGGGCCGTTTGTTCTGCATAACGGCACCTATGCCAATCTCGACTCGATCGAAGACGTGTTCTCGATCGGCCTCAACCGTGCCGTCACGGTGATCGCGGAAAAGCAGTCCAAGGGCAAAGGCGGCCGCAATGGCGGCACGCCGGCAGCGCTCAAGGAACTCGGAGACCACCCGGACGGCGGCGGCAAGATTGTCGTGCGCGATGGCAAATACGGGCCTTATGTCAATTTCGGCAAGGTCAACGCGACGCTGCCGAAGGGCAAGGACCCGCAGACCGTCACCATGGACGAAGCGCTTGCGCTGATCGCCGAAAAGGAAGCCAAGGGCGGCGGCGGCAAGAAGCCGTTCCGCAAGGCGGCGGGGAACGGCAAGCCGGCGGCTAAGAAAACGGCTGCAAAGAAAACGGCGGCGAAAAAGAAGGAATAGCCAGCGTGGCGCGCAGGATCTCGGGACGAAGCCATGGCGATCCGCGCACAGCCGACACCCGCCCCAAGACGGGTGACAAGGACGCCTACCGGCCCTCGCGCGACGAAATCCTACGCTATATCGCGGAGAACCCGGATCGGACCGGCAAGCGCGACATTGCCAAGGCGTTTTCGCTGCGCGGCGATGACCGCATCTGGCTGAAGGATTTGTTGCGTGATCTGGCCGACGAAGGTCTGCTGACCAAGGAACGCAAGAGGCTCACCCGCGCCGGCGCGGTGCCGCATGTAGCGGTGCTCGATATTTTTGGCCGCGATGGCGACGGCGTCCTCCTCGCACACCCGACGGAGTTTTCCGGTAACGGCAAGCCTCCCGTGGTGGCGATCCGCATCTCGCGCGGCGGCGTGGCGCCGGGCATAGGCGACCGCGTGCTGGCAAAGACCTTTGCAACCGACGATCCTTCGGGCCCTGCCTATACCGCTCGCGTGATGAAGATTTTCGAGAAGCGCAACGACGCCGTCCTCGGCGTCTTTCGCGTGCTCTCGGATGGCAGCTTCCGCATTGAGCCGGTCGAACGGCGCCAGCCGGAACTGATCGTCGACAAGGAATTCCAGAACGGCGCCAAGAACGGCGACCTGGTCGAGGTCGAGCCGGCGCGGGCCAACCGCTATGGCCTGCCGCGTGCCAAGGTGATTTCCGTGCTGGGTTCACTGACCAGCGAAAAGGCGGTCTCGATGATCGCCATCCATGCGCATGGCATTCCCCACATCTTCCCGCAAGACGTGATTGCCGAAGCCGAGGCATTGAAGCCGGTGACGCTCGGCAGCCGCGAGGACTGGCGCAGCCTGCCGCTGATCACCATCGACCCTGCCGATGCCAAGGACCATGACGACGCCGTGTTCGCCGAACCGGACGGCGACGAGAGGAACGTCGGCGGCGTCCTCGTCACCGTCGCCATTGCCGATGTGTCGGCCTATGTGCGGCCCAACTCCGCGCTCGACCGCGAAGCGCTGAAGCGCGGCAACTCGGTCTATTTCCCCGACCGCGTCGTGCCGATGCTGCCCGAACGCATCTCCAACAATCTGTGCTCGCTGCGCGAGGGCGAGGACAAGCCGGCGATTGCGGTGCGCATGACCTTTTCGGGGGAAGGCCGCAAGATCAGGCACTCCTTCCACCGCATCCTGATGAAATCGACGGCCAAGCTCGCCTACCCGCAGGCGCAGGCGGCGATCGACGGCGCGCCGGACGACAAGACCGGTCCGATCCTCGAGACGGTGCTGAAGCCGTTGTGGGACGCCTATGCGGTGCTGAAACGTGGCCGCGATGCCCGCCAGCCGCTGGAACTCGACCTGCCAGAACGCAAGATCCTGCTCAAGGAAGACGGCACGGTCGACAAGGTCGTGGTGCCTGAAAGGCTCGATGCGCACAAGCTGATCGAAGAATTCATGATCCAGGCCAATGTCGCAGCCGCCGAGACGCTGGAAGGCAAGAAGCAGGCGCTGGTCTACCGCATCCACGATGCGCCATCGCTTGCCAAGCAGGAATCGCTGCGCGAATTCCTGCACACGCTTGGCCTGTCGCTGGCGCGCGGCGCTCAGATGCGGCCTTCGCAGTTCAACGGCATTCTCGAGCGCGTGCGCGGTGCCGACAATGAGGCGCTGGTCAACGAGGTGGTGCTGCGCTCGCAGAGCCAGGCCGAATATTCGCCGGCCAATATCGGCCATTTCGGCCTCAATCTAAGACGCTACGCGCATTTCACCTCGCCGATCCGCCGCTATTCCGACCTGATCGTGCACCGCGCGCTGATTGCCTCCCTCCACCTTGGCGAAGGCGGGCTGACCCGCGACGAAGAGGCGCGGCTGGAGGAAATCTCGGTGCTGATCTCGGCCAGCGAGCGCCGCGCAATGGCAGCCGAGCGCGATACGGTCGACCGGCTGATCGCAGCCTATCTCGCCGAACGCGTCGACGACCGCTTCGACGCGCGCATTTCCGGCGTCACCAAATCGGGACTATTTGTCCAATTGCCGCAGTACGGCGCAGATGGCTTTATCCCGGTGTCATCCTTGGGTGGCGACTACTATATATACGACGAAACGGCGCGTTCGCTTTTCGGAGAGCGCAGCGGAAAAGGCTATCAGCTTGCGGACCGGGTCGAGGTCCGTCTCGTGGAAGTGGCTCCCCTGGCAGGGGCGATGCGCTTCGAGATGCTTAGCGAACCGAAACCGCTGCCGGGCTCCAGGCGTTCGTTCCACAAGGCGAAGGGCCGCGCCCGCGCCTCGCAGAATCGACCGGGCCCGCGCGGCAGGAGACGATGATGGAACAACAGGTTTTCGGCGGCGAGTACCAGTCCGGCAGGCCGGCACGGCCTTTGTGGGCGGCGATGAGGCGCGGTTTTCTCGGCCGCTGCCCGCATTGCGGGGAAGGCAAGCTGTTCCGCGCTTTCGTGAAGCCGGTCGAAAAATGCGACGTGTGCGGCGAAGATCTTCACCATCACCGCTCGGACGATCTTCCAGCCTATCTGGTTATCGTCGTCGTCGGCCACGTCGTGCTGGGTGGCTTCATGGCCATCGAGATGACCTCGACCTGGTCGATGTGGCAGCATCTTGCGGTGTGGGTGCCGCTGACGTTGATCATGGCGCTCGGCCTGCTGCAGCCCATCAAGGGCGCTGTCATCGGCCTGCAATGGGCGAACTATATGCACGGCTTCGGCGGTGAGGACGATCAGCTGGAAACACATCCGGAGCTTTAGGGCACCGTCGGCCGGCAAAAATTGCCGGCTTGGCGCAATGGTGCACCGGCGATCGCCTCTTTCATGCCGGTCAAGTTTCCGCTAGGTCGAATACATGCATGGATTGACACGGGCGGAAGTCGACAAGGTCGAAAGCGCCGAAATGGAAGTCAAGGCTGCCCCGCTGCGCCCGCGCGACGCAGCGACACTGCTTCTGCTCGACCGCAAGAGAAATGATGTGCTGGTGCTGATGGGCCGCCGTCACGCCAACCACGCCTTCATGCCCGGCAAGTTCGTGTTTCCCGGCGGCCGCACCGATCCGGCCGATAGCCGCGTCGATGTCGCCTCAAATCTCCACCCGGCAGAGGAAGCGAAACTGACCGCCAGAGCCGGCCGCACGAGTGCGGTACGGGCACGGGCCATCGCGCTTTCGGCCATCCGCGAGACTTACGAGGAAGCTGGTCTGCTGATCGGCACCAAGGGTGCTTTCGCCAGCAGCAAGCATGATTGGCAAGGTTTCGTCACGCACGGCGTTCGGCCATCGCTTGCGAGCGTGCGTTTCGTTGCCCGCGCGATAACACCGCCGGGGCGCGTCAGGCGCTTCGATACGCGCTTTCTCGCGGCCTGGCGCAGCGACGTGGCCGTGGAACTGCCTGACGGCGGCCCGACCAACGAGCTTGAAGAACTGGTCTGGCTGCCGCTTGCGGAAGCCAAGGAAACCGACGTCCCCACCATTACCCGCACCATATTGGGCGAGATAGAAAAGCGGCTCGCCGACGACCCCCTGTTGCGACCCGGCGGGCCGGTGCCGTTCTATCGCATGCAGCACAACCGTTTCATCCGCGATTTCCTTTAATCAGTTCCAGTACGGATTTCCTGCCTTGGTGGTTCAAAACACCCCTTGCTGCCCCGAAGGTCGCACCTGCTCCAGCAGGCGGGCGCGGCTGATCTTCGGACAGGTCAGTGCCGAACGGATGGCCGGGCAATGACGGCCGATTCTGAGACACAGGCCGAGGAGCGCGTTCACTGGCTGCCGATGATCGCGGCCATTTCCTCGATCAGCGTGGTTGGCATCGCCATCGGCCTCGGCATGCCACTGCTCAGCGTCATTCTCGAAACACGCGGCCACTCCGCCACGATGATCGGCCTCAACACCGCAGTCGCGGGTGTAGCCTCCATTGCCGCAGCACCGCTTGCAACGCCGCTGGCGACACGCTTCGGCGTTGCCTGGACGATGCTGGCGATGATTGCGATCGGAGCACTCTCGTTTGTCGGGTTTCATTTCGCGCCGGCATTCTGGATGTGGTTTCCGCTGCGCGCCATGCTGCATCTGGCGCTCACCATCCTGTTCATCCTGTCGGAATTCTGGATCAGCACGTCTGCCCCACCACACCGGCGCGGCCTCGTGCTCGGCATCTATGCAACCGTTTTGTCGCTGGGTTTTGCCGCGGGTCCGTGGCTTTTCGCACAACTCGGCAGCACCGGCTTCATGCCGTTCGGCGTCACCATCGTGCTGGTCACGCTGGCGGCGATCCCGGTTCTGGCTGCACGCAACGAAAGCCCGGTCATCTCACCACACGAGGACCATGCCGGTTTTCTGCGCTACATCTGGCTGGTGCCGACCGCGACGGCGGCCGTGCTGGTGTTCGGCGCGGTCGAGACCGGCGGCTTTGCGTTGTTTCCGGTCTACGGCAACCGTATCGGTTATTCGGAAGCGGACGCCGCACTTCTCTTGACCATGATCGGTCTCGGCAATGTGCTTTTGCAGATCCCGATCGGCATGATCAGCGACAGGGTCAGGGACCGGCGCTACATCCTGCTTTTGTGCGCCACCGTTGGCCTGCTCGGCACCGTGTTCATGCCGCTGTTTGCGCAGAACTGGCATCTGATGGCAGGATTGCTGTTCGTCTGGGGCGGCGTGGTGGCGGCGCTCTATACGGTCGGCCTTGCCCATCTCGGCTCGCAATTGTCCGGCCATGAACTTGCCTCGGCCAACGCCGCGTTCGTCCTATGCTACGGCATTGGCATGGTGCTTGGGCCGCAGGCCATCGGCATTGGCATGGATCTGGCGGGGCCGTCCGGCTTCGGCTGGTCGCTTGCAGCCTTCTTCGGTGGCTACATGGTGCTGGCCATCGGCCGCATGATCCTGAAAGCCTCGAAGGGCTAGATAATCTGCCCCAGCGCGGCGCGTAGCCTGTCGCCAATGGGGTTCGGCCGCCGCGTCGTGCGGTCGACATAAACGTGAACGAAAAAGCCCTCGGCCGCAGCACGCTCATCATCGTTACGGAACAGGGCAATCTCGTAGCGCACCGACGACGAGCCGAGCTTTCCCACGCGCAGACCCGAAATGATCGTGTCCGGATAGCCCATTTCCGCGAAGTAGCGGCAGCCGGTTTCGACCACCAGACCGATGCGGTCGCCGCCGTGAATGTCGAGCAGACCGTTTTCGATCAGCCAGCAATTCACCGTCGTATCGAACAGCGTGTAGTGAACAGAGTTGTTCATGTGGCCGTAGACGTCGTTGTCGAGCCAGCGGGTCGGGATGGTGCGAAACACCTTGTAGGCGTCGCGCGTGGAAGGTGGCGTGCGTTCGCTCATGGCCTCACCACGCCGCCCTGTAGATCGTCAGCGCGTCCGCCTCGGCAAGCGGGCGCGGATTATTGACCAGAAGCCTGGTCTGCTTCATGGCATCCGACGCCATCTTGGCGAGGTGCTGCTCGCCTATGCCGACATCGCGCAGGCGCGGCGGCAGGCCAAGTCGCCTCGACAACGAGGCGAGCTCCTCGATGAAGGCGGCGCAACGCCCCTGCGCACCCTCGCCTGCATCCAGCCTCGGAAACGCATCGGCCGCGATCTCGGCATAAAGATGCGCTGCCTGCGGTGCATTGAAGCGCAGCACATGCGGCAGGACGAGCGCGTTCGACAGGCCGTGCGGCACATGAAACGTGCCGCCGATGGGATAGGCCAGCGCATGCACGGCGGCGACCGGCGAGTTGGCGAAGGCCTGCCCGGCCAGCATTGAACCGAGCAACATGGCGCCGCGGGCGGCGATATCCTTGCCATTGTGGACCGCGGTTTCGATGTTTGCGCCCAGTAATTGCAGCGCCTGGCGGGCGAGCATCTTCGACAGCGGGTTGTTGTTGGCGTTGGTCGAAGCGTAGGATTCGATCGCGTGCACCATGGCGTCAACCCCAGTGGCCGCAGTGATCGCCGGCGGCAGGCCGAGCGTCAGTTCGGCATCGAGCACCGCAATGTCAGGCAGGATGACCGGGGACGACACGCCGCGCTTTTCCTCCTCGCCAACGGTGATGATGGAAACAGGCGTGACTTCCGAACCGGTGCCGGCGGTGGTGGGGACAAGCGCCAGCGGCAGGCGCGGCCCCTTGGCATTGGCTACGCCCCAG
>MKRZ01000083.1:0-11926 GCA_001897075.1 Mesorhizobium sp. 61-13
ATTCGTATTTCTCGGCTTCGTCGACTCCGGCGAGCCGGGCGCCGAACTCCCTGGCCGTCGGCTTTTCTTAAGATAACTGGTGGTGCGGGTGGCCGGGGTCGAACCGGCACTCCTTTCGGAACTGGATTTTGAAGGGAGTCGCGTCTTCCCCTCGCCCGCATCTGCCCGCAGTGACCTCAAAAAATCGCCCTCATTCACCGACGTGGCAACACCTATGCCGCGCCTGACCGCTGCTGTGGTCACTTGGCAAAGAGCGCAACCCCGCCGATGTGGCGTCGCCTGTATCCATTTTCCCGACACTCACCTGAAAGCGCTTTTGCGGAGGAAAATTGCGCAGCATTGATGTCAGTGCAGAAGCGTGAGCGCCCGGGCCTGGGTGATGAAAGTGGTGATCCGAAGGGACGCTCTTCGGACACATCGCCTACGCGCGATCGTCAACCTAGAATCGGCGACACGACCCTAGTCGTTGCGGCGGATGGAGGCAGAAATGGCAGAAAGCAAATTCCTTACTCCAGAAGAGGTGGCTGAGCGCTACCGCGGTGGCATTTCCGTTGGGACCCTCCGAAATTGGCGCGCCATGCGTCTTGGTCCGTCGTTCGTCAAAGTTGGTAAGGCGGTGCTCTATCCCATCGACGAGCTTGATGAATGGGACGATAAGAATAAAGTGCAGTGCCGTGCATCCAAACGACTCGCCGAACACTCCGGTGATCAGGCGTGATTATCATGATCGGGCACGAACAACCGATCCCAATGCGCGGCACCATCATCTCCCAACTTCCAGAATAATGGCGCGAAATCAGCAACTTGGAAAGCCAGCTGGCGTGGTCCACAACCATCCATCCGGCGATCCGACGCCGTCGCGGGCCGATATCGACATGACCAAGGAAATCATCGAGAGCGGCAAGCGGCTTGGCATTGCCGTGCACGACCACATCATCATCGGCAAGAAGGGCCATGTGTCGATGAAGGGGCTGTTGTTGATCTGAAGCGCTTCACCAAGGGTTGCTCGGCCCGAAAGAGCGACGGGCCCGCGGGCGGCAGAAATGGCCCTCAATAGCAGTTACCTTTTCCAGCCATATCCGCGTTCTGACGGTCCATTCTGCTTGAGATGCTGGAGCCGCTCCCAGGCTTCGAAGAAGCTCGGCCTGGCATTGTCTTTGACGTCCCAAACGACCAGTTGCGGCCCGTCAACGGGTTCAAACCATTCCGATGTTCGCTTCAGGTAAACGCCATGAAGCGATTTGAACGTATAGTCTTGGAGGTCGTCCAAACTTCGCCAAAGAGAAACAGTCGCCGAAATGCGATTGTCGAAACCGGCCGTATTGAGCTGCGCGGCGATTGCCTCGTCAGGAATCCGCCAGAGGAAACCGGGATGGGTCTCGGCTAGCCGATAGACCTCATGAAGGCTGTCCAGGAATTCCTTCAGTCGCGGATCGTCGGCAGGATATTTCATCCGGCCCCAGTTCATTTGCGCAATTGCCATTGAACCGCTCCTCCGCAGGTGAGAAGCCCAATTATATCAATGCGATGTAAACTGGTTGTGGCGGAATGGTGAATGCACCGGCTTAGATTGTGAAACCTTGTTAAAGCGAGCAAAACACAAGCCGCTCAGCTCAGGGCTCGGTTAGACGTGCGCTGACACAGTCACCTTCAACCGAAGGCACGGAACCTATGCTGGAAGGCCTCAGTTCGTCTTTGCGGCATCCGGGGCGGGCACGTCAGACTTCTGCTTGCAGCCTTTCAGCCACACGTCATAGACGGCATGTTCGACGGCGTTGAGACCGGGGCTTTCGGCGAACATCCAGCCGGTGAAGATGCGCCGGATCTTGCGGTCGAGCGTGATCTCGTCGACCTCGACGAAGGAATCCGTCTTCGGCGCTTCGGCTTCCGGGCGCGAATAACAGACACGCGGCGTCACCTGAAGCGCGCCGAACTGCACCGTCTCATTGATGTAGACGTCGAAACTGATGATGCGGCCGGTGATCTTATCCAACCCGGCAAACTCAGCCACGGGGTTCTTCACCCGCTCGACGGCGGGCTTTTCCTGCGGAGCCGCTGGGGCCTCTTGCGCAATTGCGGCGCCTGCCGACATGGCAAGAACCGCAGCGGCGGCTGCGGCTGCGCCAGTCGAATATCGGCTGAAAATCCTCATGCAGAAATACCGAAGGTTGCGCCCGCGATGATTCGCCATCGCCAAAGCTAGTCGCCGTTGAAAGTCAGGCAACCAGCTAAATGCCAAATGTGGCAAGAAATGCCGTGATAAATGCCGTTTGTCAGGAACCGGGCGTCCAGGCGTCGTAATCGCCGGTTACCTGTGGACGATGCTGGACGCCGAGGATGGAACCCTTCGGGCGATAGGCGGCTGCACTGCCGGTGAGATTCGGCTGGTGCGGCTTTTGCCATTCGCGCGGCTTGTAGCTCTCCGCGGTCGGCGCAACATCAACGCGATGATGCATCCAGCCGTGCCAGCCCGGCGGAATGGACGACGCCTCGGAGTAATTCTTGTAGATCACCCAGCGGCGGGTAAAGCCCTCAGACGTGGTGCCGCCTTCGTAATAGACGTTGCCGAACTCGTCCTCGCCCACGCGCTTGCCATGCCGCCACGTGTGGAAGCGCGTGTTGAGGGTCTGGCTGTTCCACCAGGTGAAAAGCTGCAGAAGGAACGTCTTCATTCAAGTCCTCGCGGGGCGACTGCCTGCTGTGCTGCTTATGGCTGCAGGACCCGCCATTGGCAAGCATTTTGCGTATGCGCATATCATCGCAAGCGGCTTGCAATGCGCATTCGATGTTTCTAATGCTCCGCCAGCATTGAGGCTGCCCACCGACAGGGAGGCATAGTTGGCATCTGCCATGTCCGCCGACGCACGAGCATCGACCGACGCCATAAGGCGACGCAAGGGTGGCGATCCGATCGTATGCCTCACCGCCTACACCTACCCCATCGCCAGCCTGCTCGACCCGCACGTTGACCTTTTGCTGGTCGGCGACAGCGTCGCCATGGTCCTTCACGGCCACCAGACCACGCTCGGCGCGACGATGGACATGATGATCCTACACGGTCAGGCGGTGATGCGCGGCGCGCGCAATGCCTGCGTCGTCGTGGATATGCCGGCGGGCAGCTACGAGGCCTCTCCCGCTCTCGCGCTGGACTCGGCGCGGCGCATCTTCGAGGAGACCGGCTGCCATGCCGTCAAGCTGGAAGGTGGCACCGACGTTGCCGGCCAGATCGAAGCCATCGTTGCCGACGGCATCCCGGTCATGGCTCATATCGGCCTGCAACCGCAGTCCGTGGTCAAGGACGGCGGCTACAAGATCAAGGGCGGCACCGAGGAAAGCATCAAGCGCCTGCTTGCGGACGCCGATGCGGTCGAAAAGGCCGGAGCGTTTTCCGTCGTCATCGAGGGAACGATGGAGCCGGTCGCAGCCGAAATCACACGGCGGCTTACCATCCCCACCATCGGCATCGGCGCAAGTGCGCTGTGCGACGGGCAAGTGCTGGTGATCGACGACGCCATCGGGCTCACCGTCGACCGCGTGCCGAAGTTCGTCAAGGAATATGCCGAGTTGCGCGCCGAGGTCTCGCGCGCCGCGATGAGCTACGCCGCCGAGGTCAAGGCACGGACATTCCCAACCGCCGAACACGTCTTCAAGCCGAAGGACAAATCCTGACGATGCCGCAGCCCGCTATCGCCGAGACCGTCACCGATCTTCGCGCCACGGTGCGGGCCTGGAAACGCGAGGGGCTGAGCGTCGGCATGGTTCCCACCATGGGCGCGCTGCATGAGGGCCACGTTTCGCTGATGAAGCTGGCGCTCGAAAAGGCCGATCGCTGCGTCGTTTCCATCTTCGTCAACCCGGCCCAGTTCGCACCGACCGAAGACCTCGACAAATATCCGCGCCAGCTTGCCAAGGACCTTACCTGCCTCGCCGATGCCGGCGTGCATCTGGCCTTCACGCCATCGGCTGCCGAGATGTACCCGGCAGGCTTTGCCAGCAAGGTTTCCGTCGGCGGCCCTTCCGCCGGTCTCGAAACCGATTTCCGCCCGCATTTCTTCGACGGCGTCGCCACCGTCGTCACCAAGCTGTTCCTGCAAACTGCGCCGGATTTGGCCGTTTTCGGCGAAAAGGACTACCAGCAGCTTTGCGTCGTGCGCCAGTTGTGCCGCGATCTCGACATACCCGTCGAAATTATCGGCGCGCCGACCGTGCGCGACGCGCATGGCCTCGCCATGTCGTCGCGCAACGCCTATCTCGACGAGGCCGGCCTTGCCGTTGCGCGGCAATTGAACAAGATCCTGCGCGGGGCAGCGGCAGCCATCGCGAAGAATGGCGACGCCGACGGCGAGACGGTGCGGGCCCGGCGCGCGATACAACAGGCCGGATTCGAGGGTGTCGATTACGTCGCGGCGCGCGATGCTCTCACCCTTGGCGAATGGCAGCTGGGCCGCGAAGGTCGTCTTCTCGCCGCCGGATGGCTCGGCAAGACGCGCCTCATCGACAATGTCGAGATACCGACTTGAGGATCAGCCAAGCGGCTTTTCCAGCGTGACGATGATTGCCCCCGCCACTCTCGTCGCCGGTCGCCGCTGCACTTCCGCGAAGCCGCCGGACCGGTAGAAATCCAGCGCCTTGCCGTTCTTTTCTTCGACTTCCAGCCGCATCAGCCGGCAATCCCAGAACGATTCCTCCAGTTCGGCAAGCAGCATGCGGCCGACGCCCTTGCCCTGCATGGAAGGGCGAACGTCGAATTCCTCCACCTCGACCAGGCCGCTGTCGCTGTCCTTGATCGCCGCATAGGCCATGCCGGCCAATTCGGAGCCGGTGTCGGCAACGATGAACTCCGAGCGCGGCCGCCGCATCAACTGCTTAAGCCAGACGACCGAATGCAAGCGCTCGGAAATCGCTGTTACACCTTCGGCTCCGTAGATCGGATCGTAGGTGGCGTGCCAGGTCTCGACCAGAAGCGCCCTCACCGCTTCGAGGTCACGCTCGCTTGCCGTGCGGACAAACATCACTCGATGCCGAGCTTTGCCTTCACCAGGTCGTTGACCGCCTGCGGGTTGGCCTTGCCGCCGGTCGCCTTCATCACCTGGCCGACAAACCAGCCGGCCATGGTCGGCTTGGCCTTGGCCTGCTCGACCTTGTCCGGGTTGGCAGCGATCACCTCGTCCACCGCCTTTTCGATAGCACCGGTGTCGGTCACCTGCTTCATGCCACGGCTTTCGACCAGCGCGCGCGGGTCGCCGCCCTCGTTCCAGACGATCTCGAACAGGTCCTTGGCGATCTTGCCGGAAATGGTGCCTTCCTTGATGAGGTCCAGTATGCCGCCAAGCTGGTCGGGCGAAACCGGAGTCTCTTCAATGTCTTTGCCGTTTTTGTTCAACGCGCCCAGCAAGTCGTTGATGACCCAGTTCGCGGCCGATTTGCCGTCGCGACCGACCGCCACCTTCTCGAAATAGTCGGCAATCGCCTTTTCCGACACGAGGATCGAGGCGTCGTAGGCCGACAGGCCGAGCTTCTCGACCAGCCGCGTCTTCTTGTCGTCCGGCAGTTCCGGCAGGTACTTGGCGAGGTCATCGACATAGGCCTGGTCGAACTCGAGCGGCAGAAGGTCCGGATCGGGGAAGTAGCGGTAGTCGTGCGCCTCTTCCTTGGAGCGCATAGAGCGCGTCTCGCCCTTCACGGCGTCGAACAGGCGCGTTTCCTGGTCGATCGTGCCGCCGTCTTCCAGAATGGCGATCTGGCGGCGTGCCTCGTAGTCGATGGCCTGGCCGATGAAGCGGATCGAGTTGACGTTCTTGATCTCGCAGCGCGTGCCGAATTCACCGCCCGGCTTGCGCACCGAGACGTTGACGTCGGCGCGCATAGAGCCCTCGTCCATATTACCGTCGCAAGTGCCGAGATAGCGCACGATGGTGCGCAGCTTGGTGACATAGGCCTTGGCCTCGTCAGCGGAGCGCATGTCGGGCTTCGACACGATTTCCATCAGCGCAACGCCGGAACGGTTCAGATCGACATAGGACATGGTCGGATGCTGGTCGTGCATCGACTTGCCGGCGTCCTGTTCCAGATGCAGGCGCTCGACGCCCACTTCGATGTCCTCGAACTCGCCCTTCTTGTCCGGGCCGACCGAGATGGTGACGGTGCCTTCGCCGACGATCGGCTGCTTGAACTGCGAAATCTGGTAGCCCTGCGGCAAGTCCGGATAAAAGTAGTTCTTACGGTCGAAAACCGATTTGTGGTTGATCTGCGCCTTCAGGCCGAGGCCAGTGCGGATTGCCTGGCGCACGCATTCCTCGTTGATCACCGGCAGCATGCCCGGCATCGCCGCATCCACCAGCGACACGTTCGCGTTGGGAGCTGCGCCGAAAGATGTCGAGGCGCCGGAGAACAGCTTCGCCTCGGACGTCACTTGCGCGTGCACTTCCAGGCCGATGATGACTTCCCAATCTCCGGTCGCACCGGGGATCAGGCGCTTGGCGTCAGGCGTGCGGGTATCGATGATGGTCATGAGGGCCTATAGACGATATGGAATTCACATAAGAATGTGAGCTTCACGCAGGATGTGATTGTCAGTCTTGGCTAGTGCAAAGCACATGCCGAGACAAGCGCAAACTGCCATGACAGGCTTGCCTGGCCTCACCGAACGAGTGCGGAGACCGACCTTGGACAGACCCCTGCCCGCCGATCCCATGCTGCAGATCACAGGCGCATTGCGCCGCTTCAGCGATGAATTTGCGCTCGGGCCGCTCGACCTTGCCATCGCGCCCGAGGAAATCATCTGCCTCGTCGGTCATTCGGGCTGCGGCAAATCCTCCCTGCTCAGGCTGATTGCCGGGCTGGACAGGGCCGAACGCGGCTCCATCCAGCTGAACGGGGTCGAACTTGCCGGGCCAAACACCTTCGTCGAGCCGGAGGAGCGCCAGATCGGCTTCGTCTTCCAGGACTATGCCCTGTTCCCGCATCTGAGCGTCGAGGAAAACATGCTGTTCGGCCTGCGCCGCCTGCCCCGGCCCGTGGCTCAAAAGCGTGTCGCCGACCTCCTCGCCCTCACCGGTCTTGCGGCGCTTGGCAAACGCTATCCGCACATGCTTTCGGGTGGCGAACAGCAGCGCGTGGCGCTCGCCCGTGCGCTGGCGCCCAAGCCCTCCGTGCTGCTGATGGACGAACCGTTCTCCAATCTCGACCGCGACCTGCGCGACCGCATCCGGCAGGACACGATCGACCTTTTGCGCAAGACCGGCACCACCGCCATCATCGTCACTCACGATCCCGAAGAGGCGCTTTCATGCGGCGACCGCGTCGTTCTGATGAAAAGCGGCTCGATCGTGCAGGCGGGCACCGGGCGCGAAATGCACGACCACCCGGTGGACCGTTATGCGGCCGAGTTCTTCTGTTCGTTCAACAAGGTGCCCGCCACCTATCGCAACGGACATCTGGAAACAGCGCTTGGCCGCTTCCCCTGCCAGCTCGATCTTGCCGACGGCAGCCGCGCCGTTGCGTTCATCCGGCCGCAAGCCATCGCGCCCTCGCAAGAAAAGACGGCAATCGCCGGCAGGATCCTGCGCCGCAGCTTTCGCGGCGAGATCGAACAGATCGAACTGGAGATCGCCGGAAGCGACAGCGCGCTCATCATGCGCACCACGCAGCCGGCCTTCGCGGACGGCGATCGCCTCAGCGTCGCAATAGATTCCAGCCGGGTTCTGGCGTTCGCCGCCTGAACGCTCGCTTGGCGATATAAACTTTTTGTGATCGCGCAGGCGTTATGCATTAAAAAAACTTGACCTTAACACTCATAAATGTTGCTGCATCCTGGTGCTCAAACAGGAGAGAAATGATGCGCAACGCCATGCTAACCAAGACGTTGTTCACCGCCGTTTCGTTTGTGTCGGTTGCCTCGATGGCATCGGCTGCCGAAGTCAGCATTTACACCACACGTGAACCGGGCCTGATCCAGCCGCTGCTGGACTCCTTCAAGGCTTCCACCGGCATCACCGTGAACACCGTATTCCTCAAGGATGGCCTCGCCGAGCGCGTCGCCTCGGAAGGCGAAAGCTCGCCGGCAGATATCCTCATGACTGTCGATGCCGGCAATCTCGTCGATCTGGTCGAGAAAGGCGTTACCCAGCCGATCGAATCCGAAGCGCTGAAGAGCGCCGTGCCGGAACAGCTTCGTGATGCCAACGGGCATTGGGTCGCACTTTCCATGCGCGCCCGCGTTCTTTACGCGGCGAAGGACGTCGATGTGGCCACGCTGAACTATGAGGACCTTGCCGACCCGAAGTGGAAGGGCAAGATCTGCATCCGCTCTGGCCAGCATCCCTACAACACGGCACTTTTCGCCGACCACCTCGCCCACTATGGCGCGGAAGAAACCGAAAAGTGGCTGACCGGCGTCAAGGACAACCTCGCCCGCAAGGCTGCCGGCGGCGACCGTGAAGGCGCCAAGGACATCCTCGGCGGCGTCTGCGATATCGCCATTGCCAACTCTTACTATGTCGGCCTGATGCGTTCGGGCAAAGGCGGCGACGAGCAGAAGCAGTGGGGCGACGCCATCAAGGTCGTTCTGCCGACCTTCAAGGACGACGGCACCCACGTGAACATTTCGGGCGCGGCACTTGCCAAGAACGCCCCGAACAAGGCCGAAGCCGTGCAACTGCTCGAATATCTCGTTTCGGAAGACGCGCAAAAGATCTACGCGGAAGCCAATTACGAATATCCGGTCCGCGCCGGCGTTGCGGCTGATCCGATCATCGCCGAATTCGGCGAACTGAAGATCGATTCCAAGCCGCTCGCCGAGATCGTCAGCCACCGCAAGGCGGCGAGCGAACTGGTCGACAAGGTCGGCTTCGACAACTGACCAGAATGAAGAAGGGAGCGCCCCAGGGCGCTCTCTTTTTGCGATGACCTTTGCGCTTTCAACCCATACGGCAGGCAGGAAGCGGGCGGCGGGAAACCGCTGGCTGAAGCTTGCTGCCCTGACTGCTGCGCTGGTCTGCCTGCCCTTCCTCGCCCTTTTGTTCGAAGCCGTTCAAGGCTCTGAGGGACTGTGGTCGCATCTTGCGGCCAGCGTGCTGCCCAAGGCCTTTCTCGATACCGTTATCCTTCTTTTAGGCGTCGGCATCCTCGTCGCCAGCATGGGCACGGGCGCGGCGTGGCTGGTGACGGCTTACGAATTTCCCGGCCGGCGTACGATGGAATGGGCGCTGCTTTTGCCGCTTGCGGTGCCGACCTACATCGTCGCCTATGCCTATCTCGACATATTGCACCCGATTGGCCCGGTTCAGGGCGCGGTGCGCTGGCTGCTCGGCTATTCCAGCCCGCGCGAATTCCGCCTGCCCGATATCCGATCCATGACCGGCTGCATCGTGCTGCTCGGCTTCGTGCTGTACCCTTACGTCTACATCGCCACCCGTGCGATGTTCCTGACCCAGCCGGCCAGCCTCATCGAAGTGTCGCGCACGCTCGGTGTCTCGCGAAACGGCGTGTTCCGCCGCGTCGCCCTGCCGCTGGCCCGTCCGGCAATCGTCGTCGGCGTCAGCCTGGCGCTGATGGAAACGCTGAACGACATCGGCGCATCGGAATTCCTTGGCGTCCGCACCCTTACCGTTTCCATCTACACCACATGGGTCACCCGCTCGGACCTGCCCGGCGCGTCGCAACTGGCGCTGGCGCTGATGTTCGTGGTGGTCGCAATCGTCGCGGCGGAACAATATGCCCGGCGCAAACAGCGCTTTGCACCCAACGCCCAACGCAGCGGTGGCAGCATCGAAAGGCAAAAGGTTTCGCTGCCGAAGGGGCTTCTGCTTCTCGCCCTTTGCCTGCTTCCCGTATTCGTCGGCTTCATCGCTCCCGCCACGCACCTGGCCATCGAAGCCTACACGCGCCTTGACTACGCAGGTCTGCCGGTGCGCTTCCTTGCCAACATCTCCAACACGATATTCTTCTCGGCAGCGGCCACCATCATCACCCTCGTGCTGGGCTCAGCCGCAGCCTATGCGGCAAGGCTCCATCCCGGCGCGCGGTCGGCATGGTTCTACCGCCTTGCCACCATCGGCTACGCCGCGCCCGGAACCGTTGTGGCGCTCGGCCTTTTGATCGCGCTTGGCGTTTTCGACCGCACTGCCGACCGGCTTGCCTCCTCGTGGCTCGGCTTTTCGACCGGTCTTTTGTTCCTCGGCTCAGGCGCTGCCCTGCTCTACGCCTATTCGACCCGGTTCCTTGCCATATCCGCTGGAGCGATGGCCGCCGGCCTCAGCCGCATCCCGCAATCGCTCGATGACGTCTCGCGCATGCTTGGCGAAACATCTTCGGGAACGCTGAGGCGCGTACACCTGCCGCTCTCGAAGACTGCCCTTGCCGCATCCGGCCTGCTCGTCTTCGTCGATTGCATCAAGGAACTGCCGGCGACCCTGCTTCTGCGTCCGCTCAACGTCGAGACGCTCGCCACCCATCTCTATGGCGAGGCCGCGCGCGGCACCTATGAGGAAGCCTCGATCTCGGCGCTGATGATCGTCCTGATCGCGCTGTTGCCGGTTATCTGGCTGGCAAGGGTCGGGCGCGCCGAAAGCCGGTGAACGGCACCCGGCGTCATCCCTTGACCGAAACCTAGGCCGTGGCGATGTAGGCCCTGATTTCCTCCGCCTCGCGCTCGACGTCCTCGATGCGGCGCTTGACCACGTCGCCAATCGAGATGATGCCGTAAAGCAGGCCATCTTTTTCCACCGGCAGGTGGCGGAAGCGGCCAGCCGTCATGATCTCCATCAACTCGTTCACCGTATGGTTCTCGTTGCAGATCTTGACCTTCGGCGTCATCGCCGTTCGCACCGCAAGGTCGAACGAAGCCGCGCCTTCTCTGGCGAACACGCGCACGATATCGCGCTCCGAGAGGATACCGACGATCTTGTTGTCGCCATTGGTGATGACGAGCGCGCCGACCCGATGTTCGGCCAGAAGGCGAATGGCTTCCGAAAGCTTCTCATTGGGGCCGAGCGTAAAAACGTCGTGGCCTTTTCTGTCGAGAATTGCCTTTACAGTCATCGCGTCCTCCTCTGCGTTAGGCCGGCTGAGCCGCAGCCGACGTCACGATTGCAGGAGCATGGTGCGCTGTGCGTGTTCGCATTTCAAGTGTCGGGTGAACGGGCCTGACCAAAGACCGGAGCAATCTTCAACTATTGCCGTGCGCATCGGCGCAAAGCTTTATCAGGCGCGCTTCCAGGCACCTTTTTCGAACAGCCTCAGCCCGAAGAAGCCGGCGGCAAAGCCGCCGATATGCGCCTCCCAGGCGATCTGGCTCTCATCGCCCGGCGCCAGTCCGATCAGCCCCGTTGCCAGATTGACCACCATCCATACGGCAAGGAAGGTCATCGTGCCGCGTGATCGCAACACATCGCGCATCGGCAGCGGCGCGCCCGCAAACGCCGCCTTGCCCGACGAGCGGTCGATGCGAAAGGCAAAGCGCGCTGCCGCCCCCATCATGCCGGAGATCGAACCTGAAGCGCCCACCAGCGGTGACTGGCCGTCTGGATGGATGATGTAGAACAACCCTGCCGCCGCAAGGCCCGTTACGGCGAAGAAGACAATGAAGCGCATGACGCCGATGCGGTTCGCCAGCGGCGAGCCGAAGGCGGCCAGCCACACCATATTGATGATCAAGTGGGCGAAACCGCCATGCAAGAGCGCATAGGTGAACGGGCTGGTGAAGGCCCAGACGTCGATTTCATACTGGCCCGAATAGCGGATCGGAACGAACGCCGCGCGCACCAGCAGTTCGAAATCCTGATCCGGGGTCAGAGCGTATGTCCTGATGAGATGGATGCCGATGCACAGCGCCATCACTCCCACCACCACGGCCGGCAGGTTGAACACCGGCTCGCGCGGCGGCGCGGCCTGGGGCCTCGTCTCGCCGCTAGCTTCAATGCCTTCC
>MKRZ01000083.1:11961-35215 GCA_001897075.1 Mesorhizobium sp. 61-13
GTTACACAAACCGAATCGCGAAGCCGAATCAAAGGGCCGCGAATCAGAAAAAAGCCGTCCAAGGTTTCCCTTGAACGGCTTGTCGAGCCCCCACAGCTCCCCTGAACTTTTGACTGAAAGCCTGTCGCCATTTTCGCGGCCAGCCGACTTTCTGAAGTGATTTCAATGTTTCACATTCGAACTTGGCCGGCAATGTAAACCGTTCCTTAACCTTAACGGCCCCGAGGCGTGAACAAGCCAGATCCGGACTGGCACGCATCGTGCTGCGCGCAGCATGTAGTCCATCGGGAAGGCGACCTTCTGTTCACCGATGGGACATCAGGCGACAGATTGCGCGGAGCGGAACGAAAATGAACCTGAACGGATCGATCGGACTGTTCCAGTATTGGAACCGGCTGCGCGATGGACGTCCCGCTCCGCGACGCACCGAAGTGGAGCCGGCGGACATCAAGACGCTTTTGGCCGACACTTTCATCCTTGAAAAGGATACGCGCGGCGAAGCCGTGTTCCGCCTCGCCGGCACAAGGCTGTGCGCAACCTATGGCCGCGAGCTCAAGGGCTTCTCGTTTCCCTCGCTCTGGCGTAGCAAGGACCAGCGGCTGGTGTCGCGCCTGATCGACGGAGTCTTCCGCCAACAGTCGGTGGTGCTGGTCACCTACTCCGGCCTCAGCCGCAACCGGCGCTCGGTCGAATTCGAACTTCTGGCGCTGCCGCTGGACGGCGGCGCCGAAAACCTGCGTTGCCTCGGCGTCATCTCGGCTGCCGAAAAGCCGTTCTGGCTGGGTGTCGATCCGATCATCGACGCACAGATCGATTCCGTTCGCATCATCGACCCGGACAAGGAAAACCTGTTCCTCGGCAACCGCCCCGCAATCAGCGTGCCCGAACTTGCGCCGACCGAGCTAGACTCGGCCGAGACGCTCACCGAATACGGGCGCGCGCGCCGCATCCGCCATCTCGTTGTGCTGGATGGCGGGCGCGAGGAATAGGTCCGATCCTTAAAAATTCCGACCCGCACTTTCCCGTTTGTTAACCTTCCCGGCCTAGAGTTCCGTGTGAAATCCGCGCGCCAAACGCGCAACGGCCAACGGGGTGTAGGCAGTGATGAGGTCAACGGCGGTCGACTACGCGCCGTCCAGAGTTGAAAGGCGTAACTTTCAACGCGTCCGTGTGAAGATCTACGGGCGTTTCATGCTGGAGGATCGGTCCGAGCATCCGTGCCAGGTCGTCGAGATGTCGCCCGGCAACGTAGCACTGCGCGCCGAACGCATCGGCGAACCCGGCGAAAAGATCATCGCTTACATCGATCATATCGGCCGCGTCGAAGGCGTCGTCACGCGCACCTTGCAGGACGGGTTCGCCATGACGGTGATCGCCTCGGAACGCAAGCGCGACAAGCTTGCCGCCCAGCTTACCTGGCTTGCCAACAAGCACGAGCTCGACCTGCCGGAAGACCGCCGCCACGAGCGCGTCGCTCCGCGCAATCCAATGAGCGTCCTGCAATTGATGGACGGCCGCCAGTACCAGTGCCGCATCATCGACCTGTCGCTGTCGGGCGCTGCCATCGAAATCGACGTCAAGCCGGCCATCGGCATCCAGGTCACGCTTGGCACCATGCGCGGCCAGGTGGTGCGCCATTTCGAGGATGGCGTGGCAATCGAATTCGCCGTTATCCAGCGGCCCGAGACGCTCGACGCGGAATTCAACTCGCCGCGCTCCTGAGATCTACCCAGCCATCCGGCAGACACGCAAAGAGCGGCTCATTGAGCCGCTCTATTCATTTTACGCTTTCTTTTCACGGCGCCGGGCAGCCGGCACCGGGAATTACAGGCGTCAATTCGATCGATAAAATCCGAACGAAACGTGCTTAATATTCTATTCTGCTTTGCTAAGATTTTTATATTAAGTCTCTGTACGTTTTACTTAATATATACTTCGGCCTTTTGCGTCAAATAAATCCGGAACTGGCATTGTCTCCTCAAATGGGGAGACACAACAATGAACAAGAAGTGGAGCGTGCCGTTGTTCGCGGCAATAGCGCTGCAGTTCGGCTGTTGGGGAACAGCTTTTGCCGGCGCTTCTTTCATGCCCACTGGCGGACGCACCACTCAGCCTGTCGGCCATTACGAATTCTGCCAGAGCTTTCCGCAGGAATGCAGGCAAGCGACGCCAAAGCAGGCGCCGCTTGAACTCACCCGCGCGCTCTGGGACAGGATCGTCGCCGTCAACAACTCCGTCAACACCTCCGTCGCGCCGCGTACCGACATGGAAATGTGGGGCCGCGAAGAGGTCTGGTCCTTCCCGACCAATGGTGAAGGCGACTGCGAGGACTATGTGCTCGAGAAGCGCCGCCAGTTGATGCGGGCGGGCGTGCCAGCCGGCAACCTGCTCGTCACGGTGGTGCGCCAGCCCAATGGCGACGGCCATGCCGTGCTCACCGCCCACACCAGCATGGGCGACTTCATCCTCGACAACCTGGAGCCGCGAGTGCTGGCCTGGGACGAGACCGAATACACCTATCTCAAGCGCCAGTCCGACCGGAACTCCGGTGCGTGGGTAACCATCAATGACGGCCGCGCCGACGCGGTCGCCAGCGTCCGCTAGCAGGGCGCAACCAGAAAACCCGGTCGAGTCCCCACCCTCCCCGTCCCCAACGACCGGGTTTACGGAGCCGGCCCAGTCCCCGGGCCGGCTCCACCTTTGTCAACTATAGGAAAAGTGAGCCTTCAAGCGGGCTTCAACCCGGCCTTGAAGCGCTTGGCGTTGGCAACATAGTGGGCGGCCGATTTCCGCAACCGCTCCACGGCGGCATCATCCAGCGCCCGTATGGCCTTGGCCGGAGAGCCGACAATCAGCGAATTGTCGGGAAATTCCTTGCCCTCGGTCACCAGCGCGCCGGCGCCGACAAGCGAATTCCGGCCGATCTTTGCCCCGTTCAGCACGATCGCGCCCATGCCGATCAGGCTGTTGTCGCCAATCGTGCAGCCATGCAGCATAGCCCGGTGGCCGATGGTGCAGCCCTTGCCAATCGTCAACGGAAAGCCCGGATCGGTGTGCATGATGGTGTGTTCCTGCACATTGCTGTCTTCGCCGATGCTGATTTCTTCGTTGTCACCGCGCACGACGGTACCGAACCAGATGCCGACATTGCGCCCCAGCGTGATGTTGCCGATCAAGGTGGCATCGGGAGCCACCCAGTTGCTGTCCCTGTCCTCGAAGCGCGGCTCCACTCCGTCGATAGCGTAAATCGGCATTTGGTCTCCCAGACAAGTTCAGCGCGGCAAGTTCACCGGCAAACTTAGAAGGGAGGCCGCCACCGATGCAACGGTGATCGTCACCACGCCCAGCGCCATCAACCAGATAACGGCGGTGCACATGCATGATCCGAGGCCGGCGGTAGACAAACGCGCTTCGCGATGCGCGTCCAGCGCGTCGTTGACCAGCATGAACGGTCCAACCGCTACCGTCATCGCCAGCGAGCGGACGACATGCGCAGGCGTGACATAGGGCGCCGCAAAGGCAAGCCTGCGGCCCGACACAAGTTCCATGACCGATCCGGCAAGGCCGCACAGCGTCAGCCCGACAAGAAATGCAAAGGCGCCCAACTGCAAAGCGGTCATCTTTACTCTCCATTTACCATGAAACCGCACAGTCGCGGTTTAAAGGCATGATGCAAGAGCCGTGCCGCCACGCAGCGCGGGCCATGTGCCGATACGGGACAGATTGCAATGAGCAAGGCAGAAGCCGCACAGCCGCAATTCAGGGTGGTCGATTCCTCGCTGATGCTGAAAGTCTTCTACGCTTTCGCGGCGATGGCCCTGCTGTCGCTCGCCATCACGCTTGCCGGAAAATGGTTCGGGCATGAGATCGCGATGGGCGGCCACACCGACGATGCAACGATGCGCGAGGTCGTCATCGGCAACAATGTCATTGCCGCGCCGTCAAACATGATCCGTTTCGAACAGGCGCGGCGTGACGGTGTCGCCTCGCGGCTCGACCTCTACATGCGTTATCCGCAGATGGACGGCTACAGCGAGGCGGCAAGGGACGACTTCAACAACGCGCGCGGCAGCCGCAACATCCTGTTCATGGCCTTCGAGGACCAGATGATGTCGCGCGACATGAGCGGGCGCTTCGCGCCGATCTACAGCGCGCTCATAGTTCGGCCAGGCAGAGCGGGCCCTGCCGGCATCACCCTTTACGACTTCACGGAAAAGTCTGGCTATCTGGGGGAAGTTCTGGCCGTAGCCGAGCGCCCCGGCCGCGACCCCTTCGTCGCGCGCTGCCTCAGCGGAGCAAGAGCAGAAGAATCATTGGCCCCATGCGAGCGCGATGTGCTCGTGGGCGACAGCCTCAGCCTGTCCTACCGCTTTTCCAGTGAGTTCCTGGGCGATTGGCAGGCTCTCGACGCAGCCGTGGTGACGGAAGCTGCCACGATGGTCAGGACGTCTGCAGCGCCGGCTGCAATGCCGGCGCAACAGTAAGCGCTTGTGGCTCAGGCGAGATCGACGTCGAGGATCGCCATCGAGAAATTGTAGTCGCCATCGTCCTCGTCTTTGAAGACGATGCCGAGGAATTCGTCGCCGACATAGACTTCCGCCGAATCGTCCTTGCGCGGGCGTGCCTTCACCTCAAGCCGCGGATTCTGGAACACGCGCTTGAAATAGGCGTCGAGCTTGCGGATTTCGTCGGGTTTCAAGGTATCTCTCCGGGAACGGCTGTTTTCAGGAACGCGCTTCTGGCACGGCGATTGCGGCACTGTAAAGACAAAGCCGGCAGGGACGATAGCCCGTAAGGCAAGACCGTTAGGCCGATGCGCCTTTCCAATTGCGCGGGATTACTCAGATATCGAAGGTAACGACATGGTCCATCGCCTGCGACGGCAACAACTGGTCCATCTGGCGTGACGGCTCGTCGCAGCCGGTCTCGCCGACGATACGGGCCGGCACGCCGGCGACCGTCTTGTTGTGAGGCACGGGCGACAGAACGACGGAACCTGCAGCCACCTTGGAGCAATGGCCGATCTCGATATTACCGAGGATCTTGGCCCCTGCCCCGATCAGCACACCGCGGCGGATCTTCGGGTGACGGTCGCCGCCGGCCTTGCCAGTTCCACCCAACGTGACGCCGTGCAGGATCGACACATCGTCCTCGATGACGGCGGTTTCGCCGACGACGAGGCCGGTCGCATGATCAAGGAACACGCCCTTGCCGATGCGGGCAGCCGGGTTGATGTCGGTCTGGAACACCGATGACGACCGGCTTTGCAGGTAGAGCGCAAAATCCTTGCGACCGCGCTTCCAAAGCCAATGCGCAAGACGGTGCGTCTGGATGGCGTGGAAGCCCTTGAAATAAAGCACCGGCATCAGGAAGCGGTCGCAGGCCGGATCACGGTCGTAATAGGCCTGGATGTCGACGCGCACGATGGACGACCACTGGGGATCGTCCTGCAGCATCGCATCGAAGGTCTGGCGGATAAGGTCGGCGCCGATGTCCTGGTGCGCAAGCCGCTCCGCCAGGCGATGAATCACGGCGTCTTCCAGGCTTTCCTGGTTGAGAATGGCCGAATAGAGGAACGCCGCCAGCAGCGGATCGCGATTGACCGCTTCCATCGCTTCGTCGCGTATGGAACGCCAGATCGGATCGACCGGCTCAATCACGTTTTGACGGGCAATGCTGTTCATCGAAGTCTCTCCGGCTGCCTGCTGCCGTTTCGCAGGTCGCTCTATAAGTCAGATGATAACACGGGTGAACTGAATTTTCCTTATCGCTCGTTCAATTGGGCGCACTTGGCTGGAATTCAACCGGCGGCGGAAAACGAACCCGCTCGCTCGACAATGCACAGGCATGAGCGCGCCGGGGCGAATTCTCCCCGTTATCCACATAAGTGACACACAAGATGTTGGGGTCATAAAAGTTACAGAAACGAACTCTTGACGACGCAAACCGAGTCGCTTTTTATGGGCCATGCGCTCCTGTTGCGGGCGTGACCGGAAAGTTTCGAGCCCGGTCTTTTTTTCCGGATTTTGTGCGTTTTGCCCGCATGCCGCCCGTTTACGAGGCCGGCGGATGCATTGGGCTCGGGGCTGTTTTGGGTGGCAAAAAGGAGAATTGTCGGACTGGCATAAATTGTCTGTTAACACTATATTTAGTGTTTGCAGGTAGGTTCGACGCTAGATAATGTGAGTTTCCCTCCCAGAGGGATTTGCAACAAGTTTCAGTTTTTGAGGGACCAGCGACGTCACTGGCAATCAGGAAGCGAGTTCTGAAAGGAATTAGGCAACCTGAACCGGAGGCGGCGCGAAAAGGAGAGCCGGGTGCGCCAGAGCGCGACCGGAAGAGGCGGACGTGCGCTTTTGAGCAGGTTGGGGTAACCTCGCGAAAAATGCGCTATATATAGTCGAAGGGACAGGACACGATGCGCATTGAACGGCACTTCACCAAGGCGGGCCAATCTCCCTATGCGGAGATCGAATTCCGCAAGGCGCTCTCCGAGATCAAGAATCCGGATGGCTCGGTGGTGTTCCGCCTCGACGACATCGACGTGCCCACCCAGTTCAGCCAGGTCGCCGCCGACATCCTCGCGCAGAAGTATTTCCGCAAGGCCGGCGTTCCCGCGCGCCTGAAGAAAGTCGAAGAAAACGACGTTCCGTCCTTCCTGTGGCGCTCCGTGCCCGACGAGGCCGAGCTTGCCAAGCTGCCGGAGGCCGCGCGCTTCGGTTCCGAGCGCGATGCGCGCCAGGTCTTCGACCGCCTCGCCGGCACATGGGCGTACTGGGGCTGGAAGGGCGGCTATTTCAAGTCCGAGGAAGATGCCCGCGCCTTCCGCGACGAGCTTGCCTATATGCTGGCCACCCAGCGCGTCGCGCCGAACTCGCCGCAGTGGTTCAACACCGGCCTGCACTGGGCCTATGGCATCGACGGCCCCGGCCAGGGCCATTTCTACGTCGACCCCTTCACCGGTAAGCTGACCAAATCCAAGTCGGCCTATGAGCATCCGCAGCCGCATGCCTGCTTCATCCAGGGCGTGCAGGACGATCTCGTCAACGAAGGCGGCATCATGGACCTGTGGGTGCGCGAGGCGCGCCTGTTCAAATACGGTTCCGGCACCGGCTCCAACTTCTCCATGCTGCGCGGCGAAGGCGAGAAGCTTTCCGGCGGCGGCCGCTCGTCCGGCCTGATGTCCTTCCTCAAGATCGGCGACCGTGCTGCCGGCGCCATCAAGTCGGGCGGCACCACGCGCCGCGCTGCCAAGATGGTCATCGTCGATGCCGACCACCCCGATATCGAGAGCTTCATCGACTGGAAGGTGAAGGAAGAGCAGAAGGTGGCGGCACTTGTCACCGGCTCCAAGGTCGTGCGCAAGCACCTCGACGCCATCATGAAGGCCTGCGTCAACTGCGAGGGTCAGGACGACGACTGCTTCGATCCGTCGATCAACACCGCGCTGAAGCGCGAGATCAAGGCGGCCAAGAAGGACGCCGTGCCGGAAAACTACGTCCAGCGCGTCATCCAGTTCGCGCGCCAGGGCTACACCTCGATCGAGTTCAAGACCTACGACACCGACTGGGATTCGGAAGCCTACCTCACCGTTTCCGGCCAGAACTCGAACAATTCCGTCTCGCTCAAGGACGACTTCCTGCGCGCCGTCGAGCAGGATGGCGACTGGAACCTGACCGCCCGCAAGGACGGCCGCGTCATGAAGACCATGAAGGCGCGCGACCTCTGGGAAAAGATCGGCTACGCCGCATGGGCGTCCGCTGATCCGGGCCTGCACTTCAACACCACCATGAACGACTGGCACACCTCGCCGGCAGCCGGCCCGATCCGCGGCTCCAACCCGTGCTCGGAGTACATGTTCCTCGACGACACGGCCTGCAACCTCGCCTCGATCAATCTCCTGCCCTACCGCAACGCCGACGGCACCATCGACATCGCCGCCTACGAGCATTCGGTGCGGCTGTGGACCATCGTGCTCGAAGTCTCGGTGATGATGGCGCAGTTCCCGTCGAAGGAGATCGCCAAGCAGTCCTACGAGTACCGCACGCTCGGCCTCGGCTACGCCAATATCGGCGGCCTCCTGATGACCTCCGGCATCCCCTATGACTCGGACGAGGGCCGCGCCATCTGCGCCGCGCTCACCGCCATCATGACCGGCGTTTCCTACGCCACCTCGGCGGAAATGGCCTCCGAGCTCGGCGCGTTCCCGGACTACGACCGCAACGCCGTGAACATGCTGCGCGTCATGCGCAACCACCGCCGCGCCGCCTATGGCGAGAAGGACGGCTACGAGAAGCTGGCGGTCAATCCGGTTCCGCTCAATGCCGACCACATCTGGCAGAAGGATCTCGTCACCCACGCCAAGGCCGCATGGGACCGCGCCATCGAGCTTGGCGAGGAGCATGGCTACCGCAACGCGCAGGCCACCGTCATCGCGCCGACCGGCACCATCGGCCTGGTCATGGATTGCGACACCACCGGCATCGAGCCCGACTTCGCGCTGGTGAAATTCAAGAAGCTCGCCGGCGGCGGCTACTTCAAGATCATCAACGCCGCGGTGCCGGAAGCGCTGCGTTCGCTCGGCTATTCCGAGAGCCAGATCGCCGAGATCGACGCCTATGCCGTCGGCCATGGCAACCTGAATCAAGCGCCGGGCGTAAACCCTTCAACGCTCAAGACAAAAGGCTTCACCGACGAGAAGATCGCGGCCCTTAACGCCGCGCTGAAGTCGGCCTTCGACATCAAGTTCGTGTTCAACCAGTGGACGCTCGGCGCCGACTGGGTGAAGGAGACCTTCGGCTTCACCGACGAGCAGCTTTCCGACTTCTCATTCGAGATGCTGCCGGCGCTGGGCTTCACCCGCAAGGAAATCGAGGCCGCCAACATCCATGTCTGCGGTGCGATGACGTTGGAAGGCGCACCCTTCCTCAAGGTCGAGCACTATCCGGTGTTCGATTGCGCCAACCCCTGCGGCAAGATCGGCAAGCGCTACCTCTCGGTCGAGTCGCACATCCGCATGATGGCGGCGGCGCAGCCCTTCATCTCGGGTGCCATTTCCAAGACCATCAACATGCCGAACGAGGCGACCGTCGAGGACGCCAAGAACGCCTACATGCTGTCTTGGAAGCTGGCGCTCAAGGCCAACGCGCTCTACCGCGACGGCTCCAAGCTGTCGCAGCCGCTCAACGCCTCGCTCATCGCCGATGACGAGGAGGACGAGGACGATGCCGTCGAGGCGCTGATCGCGTCGCCCGCCGCCGCCAAGGCGGTGCAGGTCACCGAGAAGATCGTCGAGCGCATCGTCGAAAAAGTGGTGCGCGACCGCGAGAAGCTGCCGAACCGCCGCAAGGGCTACACCCAGAAAGCCATCGTCGGCGGCCACAAGGTCTACCTGCGCACCGGCGAATTCGACGACGGGCGGCTCGGCGAAATCTTCATCGACATGCACAAGGAAGGCGCCGCCTTCCGCGCCATGATGAACAACTTCGCCATCGCCATTTCGCTCGGCCTGCAATACGGCGTGCCGCTGGAGGAATATGTCGAGGCGTTCACGTTTGTAAAATTCGAGCCGGCCGGCATGGTGCAGGGCAACGACGCCATCAAGAGCGCCACCTCGATCATCGACTACGTGTTCCGTGAGCTCGCCATCAGCTATCTCGGCCGCAACGACCTCGCCCATGTCGATACCGACTTCTCCAACACCTCGCTTGGCAAGGGCATCACCGAGGGCAAGGCATTCGCCTTCTCCAAGGGCCTGACGCGCGGCGTCTCGCCGGTCAAGCTGGTTTCGGCAGCCAGCGAGCCGAAGGGCTTTGCCGGTGGTTCGGGCTCCGGCACGGGCGACCGCCCTGCCCGCGCCGCGCCCACCGCCTTTGCCGGCAACGTGTTGTCGCTCGCCACCGCAACGGCAACCGCACTGAAGGCCGAGGTGTCAAGCGACGAGGCTGTCGCCTTCAAGCGCGACTATGAGGAGCGCGCCCGCGAGGAAGCCAGCGAGGCTGTCGAAACCGAGGCGCTGTTCACCGACGCCGCCGCCCAGGAAGCGGCCGACGCCAAGAAGGTCGCCGCAGACCGCCGCGCCAAGTCGCTGTTGCAAGGCTACACCGGCAACAGTTGCTCGGAGTGCCAGAACTTCACCATGGTGCGCAACGGCACCTGCGAGAAGTGCGACACGTGCGGCGCGACCAGCGGGTGCAGCTGAGAGCTAACCAAAGCAAGCAGCAGCAGCCGGCCAGCAATTGACGATGTCAAATGAAGTTCAGCGCGACCTGTTCTCAGACACAGGCACGCTGAACTTTGTTCAGATTTTGCTTGCCGATCTGCATGATGACTTATCAGGCAAGGTAGCTCGTTTCCGACAACTGACGGATATTTCAAGCACACTAGGGCCGGGCGGCACCCTGATACACGGTGGGGAAGTTGCGTACACCGCTTGGATCGAGGCTCGCACCAGCTTCATTCATGGCAACTACATCGCGACAGTACTTCTGTGTCAGAGCTTAGCTGAACATCTTCTTGCAGCTTACATCAGTATCAGCTTTGATGCAGAAAAAATGCCAAAGCGCATATCATTCAGAGATACTCTGAGACGATGTATTTCTAGACAACTTTTTGATGAAGCATTTTCGTTAGAGCTACTTACTTTGATGGATATTCGAAATCCATTGTCACACTACCGAGATATAGATGACCCCAGCAATCTAAGTCGGCGGGCGCTAGATACGCGAATGTCCGCAATCGAGCATCTTAGACGCGACGCTTCTTTCTCATTATCGGTTGCTATCAAACTCCTATCCCTCCCGCCCTTTTGGCTTGGCGGCGACAGGCTGGAATAACACTCACTCACCTTCTCCCCTTGTGGGAGAAGGAGGCCGAGCGAAGCGAGGTCGGATGAGGGGTGTTCCAGCTGGACACCACCGCCTCATCCCTCACCCTAAGTGGCACCCTACCTACGAAGAGCGGCCCTTCATCGCCACGGCTGCAAACTTGCATCCCGAACATAGGCAATGATGGTGTCGCAGACAGCATCAATTTCGCGCAGAACCTCGTCGTTCCAGAGCCGTAGAATCCGGAAACCACGAGATTTCAACTCCGCATCGCGAACATGATCGCGCGGCGATTCCGCGTGCTGACTGCCGTCGATTTCGACGACCAGTTTTGCCTCCAGGCAGGCAAAGTCGGCAATGTAGCGCCCGATCGGCACCTGCCGGCGAAACTTGATCCGATCCAGACGACGGCTGCGCAGTTCATGCCAGAGCTTGTCTTCCGCCTCCGTCATATCGCGCCGCAACGAACGGGCGAAATTGCGTTTGGCGGCAGGCACGGATTGATGCGGCATGATGTGCGAAGCGTAGCCCTGCAATCAGGTGGATGCCAATACCCCTCATCCGACCTCGCTTCGCTCGGCCACCTTCTCCCACAAGGGGCGAAGGCAGGTCGGCATCGGCGTTCCGGCCAATCTCAAAGGGTGACGATGAGCGGCAAAGGCGATGCAGTGTCCCCTTCGCCCCTTGTGGGAGAAGGTGGCCGAGCGAAGCGAGGTCGGATGAGGGGTGCCGGCAAAGACCACGCAACCACCCCGCCCCAATCCACCACCCAACAGTTGCACCCAGTTCGTAGAGTCCCCTGCCCGACTCGCCCTACGCCTTGGTTCTCAACAGGAGAACGACAATGGCAAGTTGCAAGGACGGCGATGGCGATACGTGGGAAATCTACTATGCGACGGACGGTTGGCGCTGGCGGCGGACCGCAGCGAACGGCAGGATCGTCGGTTCAGCCACTCAAGGCTACTCGAACAGGCAGGACTGCATCGACAATGCACGCCGCAACGGCATGACCTGCACTCCGGCCTGAACGACAGCCGCTTCAGCTACGCAACCTGACGAAGGCGGGGAGTTCCAACATGATTCCTCCCCAGCCGCTCAAGCGGCGACGCCTTCATCGCAAATGTTACAAGCGGCCATCGCACAAATAAGTGATGTAGCCAATTCCCTGTCTCAAGGAACGAGTTTCTGTGTTCGACGTTGACTTCTCATCGAACCACAGAAAAGGGAATAAGATTATGAAAATCAAAACAATGGCGTTGAGCGCCGTAGCACTTTGCATGATGGGCGGCGCGGTTCTGGCCGCGGGAGAAAATACATCCGCGCTTGACGATCAGGCCAAGATGAGTGCGTTCTATACTGACTCATCCATGAAAACCATGAAGGCTGACGACGAGTTTGTGGCCGCGTGGAAGGCCCTGACCGAAGAGGACAGGATGGCGATGACCAAGGCTTGCGCCGACGAGGTGGCGAACGCCAACCCAACCAACACGCATCCGGAATTCTGCAGCAATACAAAGCGACTTGGCGGCAACCAGTAAGCTGCCACGTTCGAACCCGCTCAGCCTTGGCTGGGCGGGTTTTCTCTTTCGTCAATGCTCATCGACCCGCTTGAATTTCCACGCCGTCATGGCTTCTCACCCTTCGACATTGGGAAACGGCGAAATGCCGTGGCGATCAGGAACGCCGCGATGCCAATAGCGGCTGCCAAGCTGGCCGACGAAGGCATGGCAAGCACCCCGAAGTCCTGCGGGGACGGACCCGCGTGTGAATGGATGCACATCATTGCGGGTCAAAATGTACGTTATCTCAATCACCTGTCAAAAATCTCAGGCTTTGTTCATCCACGCAGCCTTGCGATCGTAGATACTCAGCCCCATCGCCCCTTGCGGGAGACCTGGTGCGCACCGGGTATCAGGGAAGGGCGACGGTGCCGGATTGGTCGTCTGCGGTAGGCGGCTGGGTGATGAACCCCTAAGTTCGGCCCTCGAACCGGGCGCAGTGTTGCCCGCAGTTGTGGCCCTTCAAGGCTGGGGCTGCGGCATGGCCGGTGCACCGGTTGAGGGAAGCTACCGGACGGGCGGCCGCAAGGCCGCATTATCTATCTAAACGAGCGACCGAACGGCCGCCCGTCCTCCCGACCTCTCAGAGGTCAGTTCTTTGACAATGGCCAGACGCGAAAGCGGGCGTGGCGATGAACAAATGTGCTCCTCACAGCTTCACCAGCATTGCGGTGCCGTACATGAAGGCGATGCCGACGCCGAGCCCGGCCAGAACCGCAGGCGAGAACAGCGCCGCCGTGCCGCGATTGCCCATGCGCATCAACAGCGCGCCCACTTCCACGATGACCTGCAGGATGGCCCCTGCCCCGATCGCCAGCGCCAGCGCCGACCATTGCGGCGCATAAGCGAGGCTGCCCACCCACATACCGATCACCGCCGGCCCGCCGGCGAGAAGCGCCAACGCGGGAAAGGCCCACAGCGGCGGCTTCACCTTGAGGATGGGGGCTGCGATGCCAATGCCCTCGGTGATGTTGTGCAACGCAAAGCCCATCACCAGGAAGGTTCCGAGCCCGGCAGCGCCGGCCGCAAACGATGCGCCGATGGCAAGGCCTTCGCCGAGATTGTGCAGGCCGATGCCCAGCGCAATATAGGTCGCCAGCGCCAGCCCCGAAGGATGGCCGTGGCTGCGGGCCACCGCCATCAGCAGCAGGAAGCTTGCCGCCGCAGCCAGGATCACCATCGCCTGCCCCTGGAACAGCGCAGCCGACGCCCCCGAGAACTCGAAGGCATCTTCAAGCGTGTCCACCAGCAGGAAGGCCAGCAGGCCGACCGTCATGGCCAGCAGGAAGTTCATCGTCGTCGGACCTGCGCCGCGCAGCGCCGGATAAAACATCAGGCCGATAGCAACCGGCACGATGCCGACGAACGCGCCGAGCAAGGCTTGCGAGGCAAGGCTGCCCGAGGTCGATACCGGCGTCGGAACCGCAACGCCGATCTCGTGGTCGAAGGCGGCACCCGTATTGGTGACGAAAGCCACATGATGGGTTTCGCCGACCACCCACGGGTACGGCACGCTGATCCAGGCGGTGTCGCCGCGCGCGATCGGTCCGGGCGGCTGCTGCTCGAACAGCCAGTAGCCGGCATCGACCTGAACCTGGGCGATGCGCATAGGCTCCGAGCCACCGGCGCGCACCAGCAGCCTGATGCCGCTCTGGTCGAGGATGGTGCGCTCGACGGTCAGGTTCTCGACCGGCGGCGCGCCGTTGGAGAAGCCGGCCAGAAGATTGGAGGACAGCAGCCACCAGACTGCCAGCGCCGCGATGGCGATAGGCACCGCCAGCCAGGCAAGCGCCAGTCGCCTGGGTTCAGTGGTGTCAGAGGTGCCGGGCTCGAGGTCGTGCATGTCGATGTGCTCGTTCATGACACTGCCTCAACGACATCGAACGCGCCCATCCAGCCAAGCTCGGTGAATTCGGATTGATGCGCGTGGAACATATAGGAGCCCGGCTCGTGGTCCTTGAACGAGAATTCGAGGATGCCGCGCTGGGCCTGGCACTGCATGATCAGGTCCACCGTCTTCAGCGTCGGCGTCAGCGTCGTGCCCTGATCGAAATAATCGAAGAAGTTGGCGTGCAGGTGGAAGGAATTGATCGGATCGAACTCGGTGACGTTGACCAGATAGATGCGCACCGGCCGGTCGCGGATGACGCGGATCGGCTTCTTGGCGTAGCAATGGGCAATCGTGTTGCAGGCATAGAACTCGTTTTCGCCGTCGAAGGTGGTGTCGAAGGCATTCATCACCATCGCCATTTCCTGCCATTCGGCATTTTCCGGCGTGCCGAGCAGGCGCGAGCGGGCAACGTCGGCGGCTTCGGGATGGCGCTCGGGATCGGGGTCGATGACGAACAGGCCATACATGCCCTTGTGCATGTGGCGCGCCAGCGGCAGCGCGTGGCAGTGATAGAGGTGGCAGCCGAACGGCTTGGCGTCGAACTCGTAGACGAACTCCTCGCCCGGCCCGATCAGCCCCGCTCCCGGCACGCCGTCCATGCGCGCGGCATGGATGCCGTGGAAATGCATCGAATGCGGGTGCGAGCCGTTGTTGCGGAAGATGATCTGCAACCGCTCGCCCTCCACGGCCCGCAAAGACGGCCCCGGCACGCGGCCATTGAAGGTCCAGGCGGGAAACATCACGCCCGGCGCAATCTCGATCTCCTTGTCCTCGGCCGTCACCGTAAAGGTCCTGAGCCTGCGCCCATCCGGCAAGGTCGAGACCGTGCCGGTCTCCCAGTCCGTCAGCATCGCGGTCGGGTCGAAGCCGTTGCGCTCGTTGTCCACCTCGCCCACCGTCATCATCGCACCGTGGCCGGTGTGGTGGCCCGACGAACCCTCGGCGGAATAGGGCGAAGGCGCGGGCGCGCCATGGTCATGCGTCGGGGCGGATTGTCCCGTGGCGCTCCTCGCGCTGATGGCTGTGGCGCCAGCCGCCAACAGGCCCGCGCCAAGAAATCCTCGGCGACTACGATCGAACGGCAGCCAGCGGCGCATCAGTATGTTCCCCAAATAGCAAAGACAATTAAGGGAAGCACAGTATTTAAATTATAGCAATAGCTATATTTTGGCGTACTGCAATGCGATCAACAGGCATGCCGCCTGCCCGCGCTGCGAACCGATGAACAAGGAAAATTAGGCGACTAGGAAGCGGGCGAAGCTCGCTACCGCGCGTCGGCCATCAATTGCGCGCCGCCAACCCAGCGCCGCCATTCGGCTTCGCTGCCCTGGAACACGTTGAGGTCGATCCGGCCGTTCACGCCTTGCGACAGGCCCGAACCGGAATACTGCCAGAACAGCCAGTTGCGGCCCGGATAGACCTTGGACGGGTGCTGGGCCACCGCGCGCAGCCAGAACGGATGGTTGGGGAAGGCCCCGCGCAGGTTATCGGCGTAGAAATCGGGCGCCGTGTAGATGATCGGGCGCTGGCCATAGTGCTGCTCCAGCCGGTCCATGAAGACCTGCATCTTCTCGCGCACCTGCGCGGGCGAAGGCCGGCGCTTGCAGCTCGATTCGCCGTTCCACTCCACGTCGATGACCGGCGGCAGAGCGCCCTCCACCTTCGGCACGTTGCGGATGAACCAATCCGCCTGCTGGCTGGCGACACGGCACCAGTAGAAGAAATGGTAGGCGCCGCGCTTGATGCCGGCGGCATCGGCCCCGCGCCAGTTCTTCATGAACATGGGGTCGAGATGGTCGCCGCCGTCGGTCGCCTTGATGAAAGCGAAATTTGCGCCCTGGCTGCGCAGCTTCGCCCAGTCGATGTCGCCCTGCCAGCGCGAGACGTCGACGCCATGCACTGCATAGTGCTTCGGCTTGACCCTGCCGAAATTGATCGGCTTGGCGTCGCGGAAACGGTGCGGATGGACAACGCCGTCATCTATGGCGCGTTCGGCGCGGCTTGGCCGCTGCGTTGGTATGAGCGCCGCGACCTCGACCGCAGGCATGGCAAAGCCGCTGTCCTGAACCGGCTCAGGTTCAGCCAGCACAGCCACTTCCGGCTCTGGTCCGGGCGCGGACATTGCTGGCAGCATTGCCTTGGGACGCAGGGCCGACGTCGCCCGCACGGTGGCATCCGGGCGCGAGATCGAGTTGGTGATCTCCGCCGAGGGTCTCGGCATCATGTCCTCGATGCCCGCACTCGACGAGCATCCGGCTAGGCCGAGGCAAAGAAGCAGCGATGCAAGAATGCCTGAGGAACGCATCAAGGACCTGTACGCGGAACAAAACAGCCCCAGCGGCAGCGCCCCGGGAATTCAGGTCAGTTATGAAGGATGAATCACCAAGAAAGATTGAATCGAATTTTTACCATATCTCTTCATCCCTTGGCCGGAACCGCTTGCCCGCCCCCAAAATGAAACCGCCGCCCGGTTGCCCGGACGGCGGCTAATTGGTTCCACTCCGGGGAGAAATGCAGTCTAGCTGCAGATGCCGTGCTCCCAGCACTCGCGGGCAACCATGTATGCGGGCGGCAGCGAAGGATCTTCCTTGCGGGCGCGGGCACGTTCCAGCATCCAACGTACACCCTTCGGACTAACGCGATCGCGCTGCATCACGAGTTGCACCATCGGGTCGTTCAACAATTCGTCCAGCCTGCTCTTTTGCTCGCTCATCGGTCGTCTCTTCTCTTTTTGCTTTTTCCCATGGTGCATAGATAGGAATGCAATCGTGGCCAGCCAATGACACTTGCGCGGCTAAGTGGTGGCCAAAGCACGAATTTTTTGGCTTAGGCCCGGCTTTCGGCGTTTGTTTGCGTTTCGACAATCAGCAAAAGGCGCTGGCCGCATAGCCTTGCGCGGCCGGAGCCGAACTTGCCGCCTCGCTCGGGCAGCTTTTTCCGGCGGCAACGGGACATTTCAAAAATGACGACTGTGGAAACGGGCGCCACGCCCCTCATCGATGTAAGAACGATCGCTCCGTTCGAACGTCACCAACGCATTTTCGACATGCTGGGCGCGCTTGGCCACGGCGCCTCGCTTGTCATCGTCAACGATCACGATCCGCGTCCATTGCGCGCCCAGATCGAAATGCGCCATCCGGGCGAATATTCGTGGGAATATCTGCAGCAGGGGCCGGACCTTTGGCGCGTCGAAATCGGCCGGCCGCATACATCGGACTGCGGTTGCGGCGGTCACTGACCGCGTCAATGCCATCCGGCTCGCCTTGCAGCAAACATGGCAAGGTAGCCGGGTGGCAGGTCATCAAGGCCAGATTGTACAACATGTCATACTGCTCCCCAGGCGCGGAAACTCACACTGCCCCGCGCTTTTTCGATTTGGCTTGGCCTGAACCTTGGGCCGCTTCGGCTTCGGCAATTGCCGACGCATAGGCAATTGCCCCCTCTTCGGTTGCGGCGACCAAGGCCCGCATCGAAGCCGCCCCTTCCGTTGCCATCTCCGCGATGCTGTCGAACAGCAAGGCGATGTCGAAGTAGACACTGCGGTCGGCTTCCGTGGCGGTCAGGTCATCCAGATCGTTCAGGAACACCAGCGCAACTTCGATCTTCTCGCGTTGTGTCGTGGCGTTGGCCAGGCAGGCGCGCGCATCGCGAAGTCGCTCATGCTTCTCAAAAATGGCCAACGCCTCGTCCAGTTGTGTGCGGCAGCCGCAGTCGAGATGCGCCTTGTCCAGCGCAACCGCCAGCCGCTGGACGAGATCCAGACTGCCGGAGGCGTTGGCCTGATGCTTGGAATTGAGGGTGTTGAGCATCGCTCGGGTCTTCCTGTCGCGTAATCACGCAGCGACCCGGCAAGAATTCTGGTTCGGTTGCTGCGATCGTGCATCTGGAAGGAATTTTATAGATATCTGCGCAAAACCGGCTTGCTCCTGGACAAACACCGGAGCGAATCCGCTGTCAGCTTATGCCGAGATAGCGGCCTGGACGGTGGTTGACGGCGATGATGAGATTGAGGATCACCGCGCTCACCACTGACAGCGCAATGCGATCCGGACTCAGCACTAAAACCGCTGCTCCAAGGATGCAAAGGTCGACCGCAAGCTGGAAATAGCCGGCGCGAATGCCCCAATTGTCTTGCAGGAACATCGCCAGGATGTTGACGCCGCCAAGGCCAGTTCGATGGCGAAACAGCATCAAAAGGCCGGTGCCGCACAGCGTACCGGCCATGACCGCCGCATAGGCCGGTTCAAGTCGCGAGAAGTCGATCCAGTCGGCCGTCAGGCGTGAAAACAACGACACCAGCGTCACGGCCACAAACGTCCGCAATGTAAAGCGCCAGCCCATCCGCTTCAGGCCAAGGTAGTAAAATGGCAGGTTGATGAGCGAAAAGCCGAGCCAGAAATCGACGCCGGTCGTGTATTGCATCAGCAGCGCAAGCCCGGCCATGCCGCCGACCAGCAGCACCGCCTTGGCATAGATCACCGTTCCGAGCGCGACCAAAAGCGTGCCGAGGACAAGTGCCAGCGCGTCCTCATGCAGGCCATGCCTGTCACTAAGTACAACGTCCATGCGGGTCATGCTCCGGTTGCCAACTTGCGCCGTACACATGCCGCCTGATGCGGGAAAAATCTTTGCGGCTTGTCAAATATGCAATCCGCCTGTGGCGTTACACGCGACGCGGTGGCATCAAGGAATCGATCATGATCCGAGCTAGGAAATCTCAAACCCCGCCAAATGCCGCCGAGGCGCAATGCGCATCGTCTGGCTGATCCTCGGCTTCATCAGCCTGGCGCTGGGTGGGCTTGGCGTTGTTCTGCCGCTGTTGCCGGCAACGCCGTTCATCATCCTTGCCGCCTTTTTCTTCGCCAAGTCGTCACCTGCGATGCACGACTGGCTGCTGCAAAGCCGCATGTTCGGCAAAGCCATCCGCGATTGGCGTGACAGGCGCGCCATCAGCCGCAAGGGCAAGATCGCCGCGTTGATCGCCATGGCGCTGACGCTGGTCTTGTCGGTGGCACTCGATACCGACATCAAAATTATTGCTATCCAGGCTTTGGCGCTTTGCGGCGCGGCCACCTTCATTTTGACGCGCAATACGGCTTGATCCTGCTCAAAGACATGGATCTGCGTCGACGCTAGCAATTGCCTCACAGTTCCAAGAGGTGAAGCTTGTCCGGTTCGATCCTGCACAAATATGCCGACGCGCGGTTGCCGCGGTATACGAGCTATCCGACTGCGCCGCATTTTTCGGACAGCGTCGGCGTCGGCGCTTACAGCGACTGGCTGTCGGCACTGCCGGCAAGCGAACCCGCTTCTCTCTACCTTCACATCCCGTTTTGCCGTTCCATGTGCTGGTATTGCGGTTGCCACACCACTATCACCCGGCAAGACCAGCCGATCCTGGCTTATCTCGACGTATTGCAGGAGGAAATCAGGCTGGTGGCTGAGCGCGCGCCGGCTGGTCTCAACATCGGCGAAGTCCACTTCGGCGGAGGCACGCCGACCATCGTCGAGCCGCATGAATTCGCAACATTGGTGAACCTGCTGCGGCGGTATTTCACTTTCAGCGAAGCCACTTCGATCGCGGTCGAGATCGATCCGCGCACCCTTACGCCCGATATGGCCACAGCCCTTGGCGGATCTGGCGTGCGACGTGCAAGCCTCGGCGTACAGAGCCTCGACCGCAAGGTTCAGGTCGCCATCAACCGGATCCAAAGCGAAGAACAGACGGCGGAAGCCGTGCATCTGCTCCGCGCTGCCGGTGTCGAAAGCATCAATTTCGACCTAATCTACGGCCTGCCGCACCAGACGGTTTCCTCCTGCGTGGAAACCGCCGAACGCGTGGCTGCCATGCGTCCTGACCGGCTTGCCGTGTTCGGTTATGCGCATGTGCCGTCATTCAAGAAGCATCAGAGAATGATCGATGAGACCGTGCTTCCGGACAGCGCTGCCCGTGTCGTTCAGGCAGAGGCTATCGCCGCAACGCTGGTCGATGCCGGCTATATCCAGATAGGGCTCGATCATTTCGCCCTGCCCGGAGATGAACTGGCGCGCGCCTGGCAAAACCGTACCCTTCGCCGCAATTTCCAGGGCTACACCACCGACAACCGCAATTCGCTGATCGGCTTCGGCGCGTCATCCATTGGCCGCTTCAACGATGGCTATGTACAAAACGAGGTCGCGATTGGCCTCTATGCTCGCCACATATCTTCCGGACGGCTGGCCACTGCAAAGGGGTATCGCCTGACTGCCGAGGACAGGTTGCGGGCGGACATCATCGAGCAGCTGATGTGCTATTTCGAAGCGGACATATCAGCCATATGCGCAAGGCACGGTTTTGACCCAGCCAAGGTTCTCGCTGGCGCGATCACCCTACCCGAAATGACTGCTGACGGTCTCGTGACGATCAACAACGGTGTGGTGCGGGTCGATGAAGCACACCGCTTCGTCATCCGCTCGGTCGCAGCCGCCTTCGATGCCTACCTCGCCCAGCCGCTGCGTCTGCACAGCCGGGCTGCCTGACACGGCCCTCCACATCGTGACTGTATGTCGGCCCTGCCAATGCGGGGTCGAATGCGTTTTTGACCCGCCAAACTGGTGATACCGGACTCTCCTTCACCATTTCGTTTGCAATGCAACAAAGACGGAATTGTGCAGCGCAACTAAATTCCCGGTCATAGACAACGTGAATGGTCCCTGAAGGAGATTTGGCCATGTTGACGCGTCGTGAAGCACTCTTGGGCACAGCCGCTGGTACGGCCGGTGCCGTCCTTATGGCCGCAATGGCCGCCACCCCCGCGCTGGCGCAAGTGCCGGCCGCAGACATAAAGAGCCTGCCCCGCCAGAAGGTGAATCTGGTCGCCCCGCCCTTCGTGCATGAGCATGAGCAGGTCGCCACGGGCGGACCGAAGGTCGTCGAGTTCCAACTCACGGTCAAGGAGCAGCCGGTCGTGATCGACCGCGAAGGCACCACCATGCGGGCCATGACCTACAACGGTTCTATCCCGGCTCCGATGATGATCGTGCATGAGGGCGACTATGTCGAACTCACGCTGGTCAATCCCGAGACCAACGAGATGCCGCACAATATCGACTTCCACGCGGCAACCGGTGCGCTGGGCGGCGGTGCCCTTACCCACGTCAATCCCGGCGAGCAGGTCGTGCTGCGCTTCAAGGCAACGCGGACAGGCACCTTCGTCTACCACTGCGCGCCGGATGGCATGATCCCCTGGCACGTCGTATCCGGAATGAGCGGCACCATCATGGTGCTGCCGCGTGACGGCCTGAAGGACGGCAACGGCAAGCAGCTCACCTACGACAAGCTGTTCTACATTGGCGAAAACGACTTCTACGTACCGCGCGACGAGAACGGCAAGTACAAGAGCTACGAGACGCTCGGCGAAAGCTACGAAGAGACGCTGAACGTCATGCGCGGGTTGATCCCGACCCACGTCGTGTTCAACGGCAAGGTCGGCGCGCTGACCGGCGACAACGCCCTCAAGGCCAAAGTTGGCGACAAGGTCCTGATCGTCCATTCCCAGGCCAACCGCGACACCCGCCCGCATCTCATCGGCGGCCACGGCGACCATGTCTGGGAACAGGGCAAGTTCAGCAACGCGCCCGCCAAGGACCTTGAAACGTGGTTCATCCGCGGCGGATCTGCCGGGGCTGCGTTCTACACCTTCCTGCAGCCCGGTGTGTACGCCTACGTCAACCACAACCTGATCGAGGCGGCGGAACTCGGAGCCACCGCGCACATCATGGTGGAAGGCGAGTGGAACGATGACCTGATGGCGCAAGTCTCAGCGCCTGGCCCGATCCGGGCGATCTAAGCGGACAAGTCGGAGCGGCCTCAATCTCGAAGCCGCTCCAACGGGCCAAACACTCGTACCAATGGGCGGCCCGTCGGAACTCCGGCGGGCCATTTTTCTGAGGGCTGGTCATGAAACTCAACGTTCAGGCTTCAATGGCAATTGCGGCGACGATGCTTGCCGCCGCCGGCGTCTTTGCCCCGCAAATCGCTGAAATCACCGGCAAGGCTCCGGCGCAAATGGCCGCCGAACCGGAAACGGTGGCAATCGCAGCCGGTTCGTTCGAGTTGCGCCTGCCCGGCGAATTCCTGAAGAACGACTATCCCGTCGACGCACCCTTGCAGACGACCAAGGTCCAGCGCGGCTTTGCCATCATGAAGTATCAGGTGAGCGCCGCCGACTACGCACGTTGCGTTGCCGATGGCGCCTGCGAGGCGCCCGAAGCCAACGCCATAACCGCCGGCGACGACATGCCGGCAACCGGCGTCAGCTATCGCGACGCCACCGCCTATGCCGCATGGCTGTCCAAGCGGACCGGCGCTGTCTGGCGGCTGCCCACCGACACCGAATGGGCCTATGCCGCGGCCGAACGCTACGCCGATGACGCTCTACTCCTCGACACCAATAGCAGCAATCCCGCCGAACGTTGGCTCGCCCGCTATCGCAGTGAAACCAGCAAGAGCGAGCCGGACCCCGAACCCAAGACGCGCGGTCATTTCGGCACCAACGCAAAAGGCGTCGCCGACATTGCCGGCAATGTGTGGGAATGGACGACCACCTGCTACACGCGCACACGGCTCGCCGATGGCGCAGCGCAAGCCGAAAGCACGGACAATTGCGGCGTGCGCATCGTCGGTGGCAAGCATCGCGGTTACATGTCCTACTTCATCCGCGACGGCAAAAGCGGCGGTTGCGCCGCAGGCATGGCCCCCGACAATCTCGGCATCCGCCTCGTGCGCGAGCCCGATTCATTGCTTGCAAGGTTCCGCAAATTACTGCCCGCCAAGATCGCCTGATTTCAGCGCGCATCCGCCCCACGGTTCTTCAACTCCGCCTCGGCAAAGGCCAGCCAGTCGGCAAGCAGATAGCGGTCCTCCTTGGAAAACGGTGCGCGCCGCTTCATATCGTCGAAACTGTCGCCCGGATGGCAGCGATTGAAGGCAGCGCGGG
>MKRZ01000084.1 GCA_001897075.1 Mesorhizobium sp. 61-13
CCAATGGGGGGAGGTCACCGCCGCCCTAACCGTTGCCCGGTGCGCAGCCGGTTCCCGCAAGAGCGATGGGCAGAGTATGAGGGAAGTGCGAAGGGGCGTGGACAAGTGAGGTGGAAGATTTTTCGGGAGGCGAGCAAGATCAAGCGGTTGGCATGGGGTGTGGATAGGGAAGCAGGTCGCTTGATCCACGCCTAGCAACGTCCGCGCTGCCCCTCACCCTTACCCTCTCCCCGTAGAAAACGGGGAGAGGAAGACGTCAGCGTTTGCGCCCAACCTTATCCGACCTCACTTCGCTCGAAAGCGAATTCGGGGGATGACGATGACGATCTTACCTGCGGCCGTGGACGAGGTCGCCGGCGATGTCGAACGAACCCGAAAGCTGCATCTTGTAGACCTCGTAGTTCTCCATAACGCGCTGGACGTAGCTGCGCGTTTCGGCGAACGGAATCCGCTCGATCCAATCGACAACCTCGTCCAGTTTCTTGCCGCGCGGGTCGCCATAGCGTGCGATCCACTGCGTGGCCCGGCTGGGACCGGCATTGTAGCCGGCGAAGGTGAGCACGTAGGAGCCGTCGAAACGGCCAAGTTGTTCGCCGAGAAAGGCCGCTCCAAGCGTGGCGTTGTAACCGGCATCGGTGGTCAGCCGCATCGACGAGAACGGAACGCCCGCCTTCTTCGCCAACTGTTCGGCCGTCGAGGGCATAAGCTGGAGCAGGCCGCGCGCGCCGGCCCCGGATACGGCACCCACATTGAATTCGCTTTCCTGACGCGCGATGGCATAGGCAAGGGCCGTGCCGGAGCCGGAAATATCCGCCGTGGACGGAATAACGCCGACGGGGTGCGACAAGGCCCCGACATCGATGCCACGTGCAGCCGCTGCTTTGCCGACCCTGAGCGCAAGGAAATGGTTGCCTTGGCTTTCCGCCATGCCGGCCAGAAGCGCCAGTTCGCCCGGGCTGGACAATTGGCCGGCCAGATCGAGGTAGAGCCTGTCGGCATAGCGTGGGTAGCCTGCCTCTTCGAGCCGCCGGATGGCGCTGACGGCCTCGCGCGCGGCAAAGTTCCGGCGGTCGGCGTCGCTGGGGGCAGGGTAGGCGATGTTGAGCGTCTGCCGGCCGATGCGCTCTCCGGCCAACTGGCCGTAGAAGGTGGTGCCATAGCTGGCCGCCTTGGCGAATTCCTGCCTTGCGTCTCCAGGCCCGCCAACTTCGGCGGCGCGGCCAAGCCAATAATAGGCGCGCGAGCGCGTGATTGCGCCTTCGGCAAGATCGGCAATGCGGCGGAAATGCTTCGCCGCAAGGACCGGGTCATTGAGGCCGCGCAGCGCGTACCAGCCGGCGTGGAATTCGGCATCGGCGGCATTGGCGGCGCTTTCGGCGGCATGAACCTCGACCAGACGGTAGGCGGTTTTCATGTCGCCCTGATCGACCAGCTCGCGCGACAAAACGCGCCGTTCCAACCACCACTGGTCGGGGTCGGCAAGGGCGGCGCGATCCGTCGGTGCCTTCATCATGGCCGCTGCCGCAGCCTTGAATTTATCCTGCCGCCTCAGATACCTGGCTTCGGCAAAGTAATAGCCTGCCGAACGCTGCTCTTGAGGCACCGCCTTGAGCAGGGCAGGCGTCCTCTTGTCGCCGCGCAAGGCGGCGGCCCACGCATCGGCCAATTGTTGCGCGCCGGCGAGATCCGCCACGCGTTGCGCCGAATTTACCCGCTCGGCGTAGAACATGCGCTCCATGCGGTAGCGCTGGTCGGCTTGCGGGATAATCGCACCGAACTCGGCAAGGATGGCCGTCTCTTCCGCAGCTTCCAGCTTCTCGCTACGCCAGAAGGGGGAAAGCACGCTTGCCGCGGCCTTGGCGTTGCCGAGCGCGATATAGGCCCGTGTGAGCAAGACGACGCCTTCACGCGTTTGCGGCTGGCTGCCGTTGAACGCCGCGACGACGGTGGCGGCATCCGGGTTCTCGCGATAAAGCGCACGCTCGCTGTTTCGGCGCAGCACCTCGGCACCGGGCCAATCCGGCAGCATGCGTGCGGTGGCCGCGATGTCGCCACTCGGCACGCCGCTGCCGCCATAGATGGCGATGGCCCAGGCAAGCACATGGCGATCGATCGAGTTGGCTGGAAGCTGGTCGCGCAGTGTCCGTGCGCCGACGATATCGCGGGCCGCAAGGGCGTCGAGACCGCTCTTGAGCGGGGTGGTTTCGGCTGGTGGTGTACCGTGAGCTTCAAGGTCGGGAACGGAAATGCCCGCGGTCGATGCCTTGTCGACTGTGGTGCCGGTCGACAGCGAGGACAGCGTGACGACGGCCGCGCCAAGCAATGCCAGTCGCAACGGGCGCGCACCGATCATGTATTTTGTCGATCTTGCGGTCATTTGCTTGGTTTGGCTTGCGCAGCTTTGCGGGCGTGGCGAAAGCCTACCGCCGGCATGTGAAGGGGCTGTAAACGATCGGCTTCGGCGGTGCTCAGTTACAATGGTCTTTCCGGTCAACTGGCCTTATCAGCTTTTCTTGCCGCAGAACGGTGTCGAGACTATGGTGCGCCGCCGCGCTTTGAGCTAAAGGCGGCGCGAAGGAAACAGATGGGAACCAACGGGTTCCGTGGAGTAGGACAGAATGCTGAGAGGCTCGCTTACCGCGCTCGTGACACCGTTCGACAAGGACGGACGTTTCGACGAGAAAGCCTTTCGGGCATTGGTCGAATGGCAGATCGCGGAAGGCACGACCGGGCTCGTTCCGGTGGGCACGACCGGTGAATCGCCGACGCTGTCGCATGACGAGCACCGCCACGTGGTGAAGGTGTGCGTGGAAGTGGCCAAGGGAAGGGTGCCCGTGGTTGCCGGCGCCGGCTCCAACAACACGCAGGAAGCGATCGGGCTGGCGAAATATGCCGAAAGCGTTGGCGCGGCCGCCGCGCTTGTGGTGACGCCCTATTACAACAAGCCGACGCAACGCGGTCTCTACGAGCACTTCGCCGCCGTGGCGCGGGCGACCTCGCTGCCGATCGTCATCTACAACATCCCGCCGCGCTCGGTCATCGACATGAGCCCGGAGACGATGGGCCGCCTCGCCAACGACTTCAAGAACATCGTCGGCGTGAAGGACGCGACCGGCAAGATCGAGCGCGTTTCCGAACAGCGCGCGACCTGTGGCAAGGACTTCATGCAGCTTTCGGGCGAGGATGCTTCGGCGCTCGGCTTCAACGCGCATGGCGGCATCGGCTGCATTTCGGTGACGTCCAATGTTGCGCCGCGCCTGTGCGCGGAGTTCCAGGAGGCCTCGCTCTCCGGCAATTCGGCCAAGGCGCTGGAATTGCAGGACAGGTTGTTGCCGCTGCACAAGGCGATCTTCCTTGATCCGGGCGTGGCCGGCGCGAAATACGGGCTTTCGCGGCTGGGCAAGATCGAAAATGTTGTGCGCCTGCCGCTGGTCACCGCCGAAAACTCGACGGAGCAGAAGATCGAAGCGGCGATGAAGCATGCCGGCTTGATAAACTAGGGCATATCGCGCTTCAGGTGATGGTGGCCTGCAAATGGCGACTTTCTGCGCTTCCGGTGCTCACGTACCTTAACGTACGCTCCGCTCCGGTTCTCGAAAGCCACCATCTTCGGCTCACCCTGACCTGAATCCCGGCATGCCCTTGGCTGGCACTTGCGAAACTCTGCTCCAGCGGCCATTTGAGGGCGTTCTCCGTACTTGCGGCGTTCACCATGTGACTCGCTGGAGCGAATTTCGAACCGGACCCTTAAGTTATGAACCAGGTCAGAAAAGCCGATCCCAACAGCAAGGTCGCCGCGGAAAACCGCAAGGCGCGCTTCAACTATGAAGTGCTCGATACGCTCGAGACGGGCTTGGTGCTGAGCGGCACCGAGGTCAAGGCTTTGCGCGGCGGCCATGCCAACATCCAGGAGTCCTACGCTTCTTTCGAGGGCGGCGAGATCTGGCTGATCAATTCGTACCTGCCGGAATATCTGCAGGCCAACCGCTTCAACCACGAACCACGCCGGCGCAGGAAACTCCTGGTGTCGAAGCGCGAAATGGCGCGCCTGTCGCAAAGCATCGAGCGCGAAGGCATGACGCTGGTGCCGCTGAAGATTTACTTCAACGACCGGGGCAGGGCGAAGCTTCTGCTCGCGATCGCGCGCGGCAAGAAACTGCATGACAAGCGCGAAACCGAAAAGCAGCGCGACTGGAACCGCGAGAAGGGCCGTCTGCTGAAAGAGCGGGGATAGGGAATAGGGCAGTAAGGCAGTATGCTTTGCTCTGGCAAACCTGATCGTCATTGACATAAGGGCTGCGGACAAATTTCTCCTACTGCCCTACTGCCCTACTGCCCTACTGCCCTACTGCACCTTCTCGGACAGCCAAGCCTTGATCAGCGACTGGTAAGGCATGTCGCGCTTGTTGGCGGCAATCTTGATCTGTTCCAGCAACGAAACCGGTAGCCGCAACGAAATCGACGCCGTTGACGGTTTGAGATTGGGCAGGCGCACCTTCTGAGCCTTGCTCCAGTCGATGTGGTCCGTGGAATCCGTCGCCTCCCAGAAGCGCCGTTCCTCTGCTTCGTCTGCAAATGTGGGCAGTGGCTTAGCTTGCTTGCTCATAGATGGCTCGCTCCTTTCGGTGCATGTCACGCGCGGAGATGACCCGGATCAGGCGGTCATGTTGCCGAAGTGTGAAGGTGATGTGCAGCAAACGGCCTGCTTCGGTGTGGCCAAGCGCATGATACCGCGGTTCCGATTGACTGTGCCGCTCGTCATCCACAATCAGAAGCGGCTCGTTGAAAAACACCTCTTCGGTTTCGGCCTGGCCGACGTCGTGCTTTTCGGCATTCTTGCGGCTGTTTCCAGCGTCCCAGTCAAAGCCTTCGATCCGGTTCCAGTCGATCATTTTCTGTATATTACCATGATATACAAAACGCGTCCATCACTGGTCGAGGAATTCCGCTATATCCTTGAACACGTTGACGAACATTTCCTCGGTCAGAACGCCGGTATTGGTGTTGTAGCGCGAGCAGTGATAGCTGGAAAACAGCGTGACGCTGCCGAGCTGATGGCGGCCGCGATGCTTGAACGGATGTGCCGCGACGCGCCCGCCAAGGGCCCTCACGACCGATTGATGCGCGATGGAGCCGAGCGCCAGAACGGCGCTGAGATTGGGGAACCGATCGATGGTCGGGGTGAGAAACGTGCGGCAGGTGGAAATTTCAGGCCCCGTCGGCTTGTTTTGCGGCGGCACGCAGCGCACCGCGTTGACGATGGCCGTTCGGGAAAGCCGCAGGCTGTCGTCGGGTCGCGCCTCAAAGCGTCCGCTGGCAAGGCCGAATCGCAGCAGCGTCGAATAGAGCAGGTCGCCGGCATAGTCGCCGGTGAAGGGTCGGCCGGTGCGGTTTGCGCCGCGCAGGCCGGGCGCCAGTCCGACGATCAGGAGACGTACGGAGCCTTCGCCTTCAGGCGGCAGGAAGGCAGGCACCGGCGCGTTGAACCATGCCGGTTCGCGCTCGCGCCATTCGGCGATGAAATCGTGCAGGCGAGGGCAGAGCGCGCAGTCGCGGTCCGGTTCGGACAAGGCGGCCATGAACGCCGCCTCAGTAGTCGTCGTCCTCGTCCTGTGAAGTGGGTTCGGGCCTGCGTATCGGCCGTTCGTTGGGATCGCGCCCGACTTCGGTCTTCAGCGTCATGAGATCGATGAAATGATCGGCCTGGCGGCGCAGGTCGTCGGAGATCATCGGCGGCTGCGAGGCCATGGTGGAGACGATGGAAACCTTGCGGCCGCGCCTTTGCAGCGCCTCGACCAGCGTACGGAAGTCGCCGTCGCCGGAAAAGATGACGTAGTGATCGACGACGTCGGCAAGTTCGAGCGCATCGACGGTCAATTCGATGTCCATGTTACCCTTGATCTTGCGGCGACCGGCGGCGTCGGTGAATTCCTTGGCCGGCTTGGTCACGACCTTGAAGCCGTTGTAGTCGAGCCAGTCGATCAGCGGGCGGATCGAGGAATATTCCTGATCTTCGACAAGGGCGGTGTAGTAGTAGGCGCGAAGCAGGTAGCCGCGCTTCTGGAAGCTGGACAACAGCTTGCGGTAGTCGATGTCGAAGCCGAGCGAGCGGGAAGTCGCGTAAAGGTTGGCGCCGTCGATGAAGAGAGCAATCTTCTCTCGGGGGTCGAACATTGAAATATCCTTTGGCGAATATAGGCGGTGGTCAAATAATCCGGCGTGGGCGTCGATCCTAACAAGGATGCGACAAATCCTTGCCCATGCAGATCAACTCATCTTCCGAAATAACGTCAGCTTCGTGGCATTTTATCCGCCGCAATCGGCGTACAAGCGAATTTGATGAGGCCGGGTGCTTGCCTTTCAGCCCGCAATTGGGTGGGGGTAGCCAAAATGCTTGTTTTTTTCGGGTAGCCGGGTTATGGACCGCGCCTGTTTTCCATCAAATCCTTCGCATGAAAGGGGCATCCAATGGCCCGCGTGACCGTTGAAGATTGCATTGACAAGGTCGACAACCGCTTTGAGCTGGTCCTTTTGGCCGGCCACCGCGCCCGTCAGATCAGCCAGGGCGCGCAGATCACCGTTGCGCGCGACAACGACAAGAATCCGGTCGTCGCGCTGCGCGAGATCGCCGACGAGACGCTTTCGCCGGGCGATCTCAAGGAAGACCTGATCCACTCGCTGCAGAAGCATGTCGAGGTCGACGAGCCGGAGGCTCCCGAGAGCGACGCCATCGCCGATCAGACCGGCGCAGCCGTTTCCGCCGATGCCGACGAGCCGGAAGAGAACATCACTTTCGACCGCATGACGGAAGAAGATCTGCTGGCCGGCATCGAAGGCTTGGTTCCGCCGGAAAAAAGCGACGATTACTGATCGTTTGCCAGGGTGCGGGCACTTCCGGTCCGCGATTTTCATAGCTATTTATGACATGCGCCGTACACGTTGCGGCGCATGTTTCATTTTAGCCGTGTGAGAGCCTGCCCATGATGCGTCAGTATGAGCTTGTCGAGCGCGTCCAGCGCTACAAGCCTGACGTCAACGAGGCGCTGCTCAACAAGGCCTACGTCTATGCCATGCAGAAGCATGGCCACCAGAAGCGGGCTTCCGGCGACCCCTATTTCTCGCATCCGCTCGAGGTGGCGGCGATCCTCACCGAGATGCACATGGACGAGGCGACGATTGCCGTCGCGCTGCTCCACGACACCATCGAGGACACCACGGCAACGCGCGCCGAGATCGACGAGTTGTTCGGTCCCGAGATGGGCAAGCTGGTCGAGGGGCTGACCAAGCTGAAAAAGCTCGACCTCGTGTCGAAGAAGGCCGAGCAGGCGGAAAACCTGCGCAAGCTGCTCCTCGCGATTTCCGAGGACGTGCGGGTGTTGTTGGTGAAGCTCGCCGACCGCCTGCACAACATGCGCACGCTTCACCATATGCGCGAGGACAAGCGCCTGCGCATCGCCGAGGAGACGATGGAAATCTATGCGCCGCTGGCCGGGCGCATGGGCATGCAGGGCATGCGCGAGGAACTGGAGGAGATCGCCTTCCGCTACATCAACCCCGAGGCGCACCGCATGGTGACGGAGCGGCTGGCGGAGATGTTCGAGCGCAGCAAGGGCGTGCTTACCGAAATCGAGAAGTCGCTTTCGACCCTGTTCGAGAAATACGCGATCAAGGCCGACGTCACCAGCCGCCAGAAGAAGCCGTGGTCGGTGTTCCGCAAGATGGAAGCCAAGGCGCTGTCGTTCGAGCAGCTTTCCGACATTTTCGGCTTCCGTGTCGTGGTCGATACCGTGCCCGACTGCTACCGGGCGCTGGGTGCGATCCACACGACATGGTCGATGGTGCCGGGGCGCTTCAAGGACTACATCTCAACGCCGAAGCAGAACGACTACCGCTCGATCCACACCACCATCGTCGGACCGTCGCGCCAGCGCGTCGAATTGCAGATTCGCACGCAGGAGATGAACAAGGTGGCCGAGTACGGCGTTGCCGCGCACTCGATCTACAAGGATTTCGGTTCGAAAGAGGCGGGCGCCAAGCCAAACGGCGCAACCCATCAGATTTCGAAGGAAACCAATGCCTATGCATGGCTGCGGCGGACCATCGAGCAGCTGGCGGAAGGCGACAATCCTGAGGATTTCCTCGAAAATACCAAGCTGGAGTTGTTCCAGGACCAGGTGTTCTGCTTCACGCCGAAGGGCATGCTGATTGCGCTGCCGCGCGGTGCGACGCCGATCGACTTTGCCTATGCCGTGCATACCGATGTCGGCGACAGTTGCGTCGGCGCCAAGGTCAACGGCCGCATCATGCCGCTGATGACCGAACTGAAGAATGGCGACGAGGTCGAGATCATCCGCTCCAAGGCGCAGGTGCCGCCGGCGGCGTGGGAATCGATCGTGGTGACCGGCAAGGCCCGCTCGGCAATCCGCCGCGCGACGAAGAACGCCATCCGCAAGCAGTATTCCGGGCTGGGCATGCGCATTCTTGAGCGTGCCTTCGAGCGCACCGGCAAGAATTTCACCAAGGAAAGCCTGAAACCGGTGCTGCACCGGCTGGCGCGCAAGGACATAGAGGACGTGCTTTCCGCCGTTGGCCGGGGCGAGCTTGCCTCCGCCGACGTGATCAAGGCGGTTTTCCCCGACTACAAGGACGAGCGCGTGACCGCGCCCGTGCCGAAGCAGAAGGAGGAAGGCTGGTCGCGTATCCGCAACGCCGCCGGCATGCTGTTCCAGATTCCAGGCCGCAGCTCGCGCCGTGGCAAGGATCAGCCGAAGGACGGCGCGGTCCCGATCCGCGGGGTGAGGGGCGACCTGCCGGTTCATTTTGCGCCCGAAGGCGCAGTCCCCGGCGACCGCATCGTCGGCATCGTGCAGCCCGGATCTGGAATTACCATCTATCCGATCCAGTCGCCTTCGCTGACCGCCTTCGACGACCAGCCCGAACGCTGGATCGACGTGCGCTGGGACATCGACGAAAACAACAAGGAGCGCTTCCCGGCGCGGGTTTCCGTCACCGCCATCAATGCGCCGGGATCGCTTGCAGATATCGCGCAGGTGATTGCATCCAACGACGCCAACATCCATACGCTGTCGATGGTGCGCACGGCTCCCGACTTCACCGAAATGCTGATCGACCTTGAAGTGTGGGACGTGAAGCACCTGAACAGGCTGCTGTCGCAGCTCAAGGAAAACTCGAGCGTGAGCGATGCGCGGCGCGTCAATGGCTGACCGCTGAAGCAAACGCCCGCAAGGCGGTTCGAACTGGATAGGCAAGGCATGAATACCAATGAAGTGCTCGACGTTTTTCGCTCCGCAGGCGCTGTATTGGAGGGGCACTTCATCCTGACTTCAGGCCTGAGGAGCCCGGTTTTCCTGCAGAAAGCCCGTGTTTTCATGCATGCGGACAAGACCGAGAAGCTGTGCAAGGCGCTGGCCGCAAAGATCCGCGCGGCGGTTCCGGGGCGTATCGATTACGTCGTTGGACCTGCCGTGGGCGGCCTGATCCCTGCCTATGAGACCTCGCGCCATCTCGGCGTTCCGGCCATCTGGGTCGAGCGCGAACAGGGTGTTTTCAGGCTGCGGCGCTTCGAAATGGAGAAGGGTGCGCGCGTCGTCATCGTCGAGGACATCGTGACCACCGGCTTGTCGATCCGCGAGACAATCGAGTGCCTGCGCGATCTTGGCGCCGAGGTTGCGGCTGCGGCGTGCATCATCGACCGTTCCGCCGGCAAAACCGACGTTGGCGTGCCCCTGATTGCCCTCGCGGAATATGAAGTTCCGGCGTATCCTGCGGACAAGCTGCCGCCGGAACTTGCCGCAATCCCGGCCGTTAAACCCGGCAGCCGCAATATCTGACGCTGAGTGCCTGTAGAATGCTTTTCAAGCGCAGGGAAACTGAGAGTTTTGGCCAGAAGGTGCGTATCTGGCTGTGGCCGCGCCGCTCGATCTCGCGATCGCTGCGCTATTTCGCCAAGCGAATCCTTAGGCTGAAGGCGACCCCGCATGCCGTTGCCGCGGGCGTCGCGGCGGGCGTGTTTGCATCGTTCTTTCCCATCGGCATCCACTTCGTCATCGCCGCAATCGTGTCCTGGCTGATCGCCGGAAACATGGTGGCGGCAGCGCTTGGCACGACGCTTGGCAATCCGCTGACCGTGCCGGTTCTGTGGGGTGCGTCGTATGAAACCGGAAAGCTGATCCTGCACGAGAACGCAGGCGGCCCGCCGGCGCATCTCGGCGCCATGCTGCACGACCTGAGCTTTGCCGAACTGTGGGACCCGATCCTGAAGCCGATGGCGATAGGCGCCGTTCCGCTCGGCCTTGCGGCCGGTCTCGTGGCCTATGGCATTACGCGCTGGGGCATGACGGTGTTTCGCGAGCAGCGGCGCAAGCGGCTGGCCGAGAGGGCAGGCGGGCATCCGGCTCTCGGAACGGGCGGCAAGATCGGTTCCGCCTCGCGATGATCATCGGCATCGGCAGCGATCTCATAGACATTCGACGGGTTGAAAAATCGCTGGAGCGTTATGGCGAGCGCTTCGTGCAGCGCATCTACACCGAGGTCGAGCAGGCGCGTTCGGAGGGCAGGCGGCAGCGCGCCGCTTCCTATGCCAAGCGATTCGCCGCCAAGGAAGCCTGCGCCAAGGCGCTGGGGACCGGGCTTGCCCAAGGCGTATTCTGGCGCGACATGGGCGTTGCCAACCTGCCGAGCGGCAAGCCGACCATGGCCCTGACCGGCGGTGCCGCCGCGCGGTTGGCGAAAATCCTGCCGGCGGGCCACGAGGCCGCGATCCACCTGACGATCACCGACGATTTCCCGCTGGCCCAGGCTTTCGTCATCATCGAGGCGCTGCCGGTCACGCAAACGCCATAGTGGCCCGTAAAGGCATAGTGATCCTGTGCGACCACCGCGACGTTGCCCCCAGCACGTTCAGCCCTTATAGAACCAACGCATGAACGAGGACGACATGAGCGTGGCTGACAAATCCGAGAAGAAATCCGGCGGGCTTGGCGAGACCGTCAGCGTCATCGTCCAGGCGCTGCTTCTGGCGTTGGTTATCCGCACGCTTCTTTTCCAGCCCTTTTCGATTCCCTCGGGCTCCATGCGCCCGACGCTTCTGGAAGGCGACTATCTGTTCGTGACCAAGTGGGCCTACGGCTATTCGCGCTATTCGCTGCCTTTTTCGCCCGACCTGTTTTCCGGCCGCATCTGGGGCGGCGAGCCTGAGCGCGGCGATGTGGTGGTGTTCAAGTTCCCGCCGAACCCGTCCATCGACTACATCAAGCGCGTGATCGGCCTGCCGGGCGACAAGATCCAGATGAAGGGCGGGCAGCTTTTCATCAATGACGTGGCCGTGCCGCGCGAGAAGGTCGGCCAGATCGACAATGTCGACATCACCGAAGTCGCCCGCCCGGTGGACGTCTACCGCGAGACGCTGCCTAATGGGGTGAGCTACGACACGCTCGACTTGACCCAGAACGGCATTGGCGACGATACGCAGGTGTTCGAGGTGCCGGCCGACCACTATTTCATGATGGGCGACAACCGCGACAATTCCAGCGACAGCCGCTTCACCGTGGGCTTTGTGCCGAACGAGAACCTGGTTGGCCGCGCCAACATCATCTTCTTCTCGATTGCCGACGGGTCGAGCCCGCTCGAAATCTGGAAGTGGCCGACCGATATGCGTATCGGGCGCCTGTTCAACTTCATCCACTGAGATGGCGACGGCAAAACGGCTGACCGCTGACGCGCTGGCCGAGGCGCTGTACGAGCGGACCGGCCATGCCTTCCGCGACACCCAACGCCTGCAGCGCGCATTGACCCATGCCAGCGCCCGCAGCGCGCATGCCGGCATCGACTATGAGCGCTTCGAGTTCCTTGGCGACCGCGTGCTTGGGCTGATCGTGGCGGACATGCTTTTGGCGGCCTATCCGAACGCGGTCGAAGGCGAATTGTCGTTGCGCCTCAATGCGTTGGTGAATGCCGAGGCGCTGTCCGAGATTGCCGAGGAAATCGGCTTGCCAGAGCTTATCCGGGCCGGTTCCGACGTGCGCAACCTGGCCGAGCGCAAGCGCGTCAACCTGCGCGCCGATGCGCTGGAATCGCTCATCGCCGCGCTCTACCTGGATGGCGGGCTGGAGGTGGCGAGAAGCTTCATCCACCGCTACTGGATGCCGCGTTCCAGCGCCATGGCAACCGCGCGGCGCGACCCCAAGACGGAATTGCAGGAATGGGCGCACCAGGCCGCGGCCGACACGCCGGCCTACCAGATCGACAGCCGCGAGGGCCCGGATCATGATCCGGTGTTCACGGTTTCGGTGAAGGTCGGCAAGTTCGATCCGGCGCAAGGCAAGGGCCGCTCCAAGCGCGAGGCCGAGCAGGCCGCCGCGACAGCACTTCTGGTGCGCGAGGGTGTATGGTCGGTTGAAGGGAGTGCCGCATGAGCGCCGATGAAGACATGCCGGCAGCAGGCGAAGCGCCTGCGACACGGTCCGGTTTCGTGGCGCTGATCGGCGCACCGAACGCCGGCAAGTCGACGCTGGTGAACCAGCTTGTCGGCACCAAGGTTTCCATCGTCACGCACAAGGTGCAGACGACGCGCGCGCTGGTGCGCGGCATCGCCACCCACGGCACGACGCAGATCGTGTTCGTCGATACGCCGGGCATCTTCAAGCCGCGCCGCAGGCTGGATACGGCGATGGTCACCACCGCCTGGGGCGGGGCCAAGGATGCCGACGTCGTGCTGGTGCTGATCGATGCCGAGCGCGGCATCAAGGGCGATGCCGACGCCATCCTTGAGCGGCTGAAGGATGTGCGCCAGCCGATGGTGCTGATCCTCAACAAGGTCGACCGCGTGAAGCCGGAGGCGCTGTTGGCGCTTGCCAAGGTGGCGAACGAGCGCGTTCCCTTCCAGGGCACCTTCATGGTGTCGGCGCTGACCGGTTCCGGCTGCAAGGATTTGCTGGATTATCTGGCTGAAAAACTGCCGGCTGGCCCGTGGTACTATCCGGAAGACCAGATTTCCGACCTGCCGATGCGCCAGCTTGCGGCGGAAATTACCCGCGAGAAGCTTTATCTCAGGCTGCACCAGGAACTGCCTTACTCTTCCCATGTCGAGACCGAAAAGTGGGAGGAAAAGAAGGATGGCTCGGTGCGCATCGAGCAGGTGATCTATGTCGAGCGCGACAGCCAGAAGAAGATCGTGCTCGGCCACAAGGGCGAAACGATCCGCGCCATTGGCGAAGCATCGCGCAAGGAGATCGGCGAAATCCTCGAACAGAAGGTGCATCTGTTCCTGTTCGTGAAGGTGCGCGAGAACTGGGGCAACGACCCCGAGCGCTACCGCGAGATGGGGCTGGATTTCCCCAGTTGACGTTCAGGTGAGGACGGCCTGCGAAGGCCGGCACGCTTTCTTAGCCCCCAACCTCGTTCCGCCCGAACCCGTTTTGCGCTATGCTCGGCAAGCTTGCTCAGATCGGGAGGTGCGTGATGACGTACATCAATACCGTGACCGAAAGCGACCCTGGTTCCAAGACAGCCCAGATGTATGCCAGAGCGCAGGCCGGCTATGGCTATCTGCCCAACATGGTGAAGGCGTTCAGCCACCGTCCGGAAGTCATGGAAGCCTGGAACGGTCTTCTTGCCAGCATCAAATCGGGCATGGATTTGCGCCGCTATGAACTCGTGACCATGGCCGCGGCGAAGGAATTGCGCAGTTCCTACTGCATGCTCGCCCACGGCAGCATCCTGCTCAACGGTCATTTCACCGCGCCGGAACTTCAGGCAGTCGTCGAGGATGTCGAAACCTCGCCGCTCAACGATACCGAGCGCGCCATCATGCGCTTTGCCGCCAAGGTGGTGCGTGACGCCACCTCAGTCAGCGCGGAAGATGTCGATGGATTGCGGCGGCGCGGCATGAGCGACGGCGAGATTTTCGACATCGTTGCAGCCGCTGCGGTGCGCTGCTTCTTCAGCAAGACGCTTGATGCCTTGGGCGCGCAGCCCGACGGCGTCTATCACGAGATCGAACCGCATCTGAAGCGGGCGCTGGTGGTTGGCCGAGACATCGACGCCGGCTGCGACCTCTCGCGCTCAGCATAGGAATTGAGGTCGCCCTGACCTGAACTGGAGAGGTCGAGTGGCTGGAGGTGCCAGACGGCCCGACTGCTGCGCTTGATTTCGCCACCGAAGCCGTCAAAGCTCGCACAATGGAATGGCGTGACGAGGGAATCATACTTGGGCAGCGCAGGCATGGCGAATCGAGCGTCATCCTCGAAGTGATGACGCGCG
>MKRZ01000085.1 GCA_001897075.1 Mesorhizobium sp. 61-13
AGGCCGTTGGCATTGCGAAACACCGTTCCGTTCATGCCAAGCTTGCGCGCCTTGGCGGTCATCATCTGCGCGAAGTTCGATTCGCTGCCGCCCAGCAACTCGGCCAAAGCCGTCGAGGAATCGTTGGCGGACTTGGTGACCATCGACAAGATGGCGGTCTCTACCGAAACGGAACTACCCTTGCGCACACCAAGCTTGGTTGGCGGCTCGGCAGCGGCGTTGGCGGAAAATGGAACCTGCGTGGACTTGGTGATCTTGCCCTTCGAAAGCGCTTCGAAGGTCATGTAGAGCGTCATCATCTTGGTCAGCGAGGCCGGGTAACGGCGCGCGTTGGCGTTAGATGAGTAAAGCGTCTTGCCTGTATTGGCATCGATGACGATGGCCGCGTCGCGCGCCGCATGGGAGGCGCTTGCGGCAGCCAGAACGAAGGAGACAGCCATGGTGACTGTCGCCAAGGTTCGAAATGACCATGCGGATTTGGAAACGATGCCTGATAACGCCTGACGCACTGCTTGTTCCTTTGGATTTTTGTTGCGGTGGAGGCGGCAAAGGTCCGGCCTCATTTTTCGCCAAACTACGGTGGCACCGTTACCAATCCGTTTATGGTAACCGCCGCGTTCACCATTTTTATCGGCTTTGAAACGAACTTTATTCGAGTTTTAGGGTTGATCGGCAGCGTGTCGGTGCGAAGGGGTCGTTGACTTTTTGTGCGTTGCACCATACATATTTGGCATCGCACAATTTCTCCCATCGTTGACAGGAGCATCGCAAATGTCCGAGCAAACCTACGAAGATTTCAGCAAATACGGCAAGGAATTCGCGGATTCCGGTCTCAAGAGCTTCGCCTCGCTCTCCAAGGGCGCGCAGGCTATTGCGGTTGAGGCGACGGACTATACGAAGAAGAGCTTCGAAGCGGGCAGCGCCGTGGTCGAGAAGCTTCTGTCGGCCAAGTCCTTCGAGAAGGTCGTCGAAATCCAGACCGACTACGCGAAGCAGTCCTACGAATCGTTCGTGGCCGAGGTCAGCAAGATCGGCGATCTCTATGCCGAACTCGCCAAGGACGCCTACACTCCGTTCGAATCGGTGATCGCCAAGGCCAAGTAAGCCTTCGCAGTAATGGTGGCGCCGGTTTTTTGCCGGCACCGTAACCCGGTTGCGCACGCGCAGCCGGGTTTTTTATGCTTCATCAAGTCAAGCTGTTAGGGATTTTGCGACTTCCGGCAACATTGACCGCATGGCCATATTGTCAGCTAGGCAGAAGGGCTTAAAATCCGGTTGGAAACACCTACATGTCGTTTCGCATGGGGGCTGGACGAGAGGCAGGGTTAAGTGACTAGCAGTCTGGTTGCCACGACAAAGGTAGCGCGAATGCAAAATGGCAGCGACGGCAATGGGGCCGGTCGCGGGACAACTGTCATTACGCGCACCAAAACCAAGACGAAAAAGCCCAGCCTTTATCGCGTCCTTATTCTGAACGACGACTACACCCCCATGGAATTCGTCGTTCATGTGCTGGAACGGTTTTTCCAGAAAGACCGCGAAGCGGCCACACGCATCATGCTCCATGTTCACAATCACGGAGTGGGAGAGTGTGGGGTCTATACTTTCGAGGTGGCCGAGACCAAAGTGTCCCAGGTCATGGATTTCGCCCGACAGAATCAGCATCCGCTGCAATGCGTGATGGAGAAGAAGTGAGGTAATATGCCGGCTTTCTCCCAAGGCCTGGAAAAGGCACTTCACCAGGCGCTGACGCTCGCCAACGAGCGTCACCATGAATATGCAACTCTTGAACACCTGCTTCTGGCGCTCATCGACGACGCCGAGGCGGCCGCAGTGATGCGTGCCTGCAACGTCGATCTCGATGACCTGAAGCAGACGGTCCTTACCTATATCGATACCGAACTGGACAATCTGGTTACCGGCTATGACGAGGATTCGAAGCCGACCGCCGGCTTCCAGCGCGTGATCCAGCGCGCAGTGATCCACGTGCAGTCGTCGGGCCGCGAGGAAGTTTCGGGCGCCAACGTGCTGGTGGCGATCTTCGCCGAGCGCGAGAGCCATGCCGCTTACTTCCTGCAGGAACAGCAGATGACCCGCTACGACGCGGTCAACTACATATCTCACGGCATTGCCAAGCGCCCCGGCGCTTCTGAAAACCGCCCACCGCGGGGATCCGAAGACGACCAACCGGGCGTGGGCGGCGACCAGCAGGAAGATGGCGGCAAGAAGAAGCAGCAGGACGCGCTGACGGCCTACTGCGTCAACCTCAACACCAAGGCGCGCGCCGGCAAGATCGATCCGCTGATCGGGCGTGCCTCGGAAATCAACCGTACCATCCAGGTGCTGTGCCGCCGTTCCAAGAACAACCCGCTTTACGTGGGCGATCCGGGCGTCGGCAAGACGGCGATTGCCGAGGGTCTGGCCAAGCGCATCGTTGAAGGCGACGTGCCGGAAGTGCTGGCGGACGCCACTATCTTCGCGCTCGACATGGGTACGCTTCTGGCCGGCACCCGCTATCGCGGCGATTTCGAGGAACGCCTGAAGCAGGTCGTCAAGGAACTCGAGGATTATCCCGGCGCGGTGCTGTTCATCGACGAGATCCACACCGTGATCGGCGCTGGTGCAACGTCCGGCGGCGCGATGGATGCATCGAACCTGCTGAAGCCCGCGTTGTCATCCGGTGCGATTCGCTGCATTGGATCAACGACATACAAGGAATTCCGGCAGTTCTTCGAAAAGGATAGGGCGCTTGTGCGCCGCTTCCAGAAGATCGACGTCAACGAGCCGACCGTCGAGGATGCCATCGAGATCATGAAGGGCCTGAAGCCCTATTTCGAGGACTTCCACAAGGTCAAGTACACGACTGAGGCGATCAAGGCTTCGGTGGAACTTTCGGCGCGGTACATCAACGACCGCAAGCTGCCGGACAAGGCGATCGACGTGATCGACGAGACGGGTGCTTCGCAGATGCTGGTGCCTGAGGCCAAGCGCAAGAAGACCATCGGCATCAAGGAGATCGAGGCAACCATCGCCACGATGGCCCGCATTCCGCCGAAGACGGTCTCTGCCGATGACGAGAAGGTTCTGGCCGGTCTGGAGACCGAGCTGAAGCGGGTCGTGTACGGCCAGGATACTGCGATTACGGCGCTGACGTCGGCGATCAAGCTGGCGCGGGCGGGCCTGCGTGAACCGCAAAAGCCGATCGGCTCGTACCTGTTCTCCGGTCCGACGGGCGTCGGCAAGACCGAAGTGGCGCGGCAACTGGCGGCATCGCTCGGTGTCGAACTGATCCGCTTCGACATGTCGGAATATATGGAGCGTCATACCGTATCGCGGTTGATCGGCGCGCCTCCCGGCTATGTCGGCTTCGACCAGGGTGGCCTTTTGACCGACGGCGTCGACCAGCATCCGCATTGCGTACTGCTGCTCGACGAGGTCGAGAAGGCGCATCCGGACCTGTTCAACATCCTGTTGCAGGTGATGGACCACGGCAAGCTGACGGACCATAACGGCAAGCAGATCGATTTCCGCAATGTGATCCTGATCATGACCACCAACGCCGGTGCATCCGATGCCCAGCGTGCGGCGATCGGTTTCGGTTCGACCAAGCGCGAAGGCGACGACGTCGAGGCGATCAATCGCCTGTTCACGCCGGAGTTCCGCAACCGTCTCGATGCGATCATCCCGTTCGGCTCGCTGCCGGTGCCGGTGATCCATCAGGTGGTGCAAAAGTTCGTCATGCAGCTCGAGGCGCAATTGTCCGAACGCGGCGTGACCTTCGACCTCGCGCCGGAAGCCATCGCCTGGCTGGCCGACAAGGGCTACGACGAGCGCATGGGCGCGCGTCCGTTGGGCCGTGTCATCCAGGAATACATCAAGAAGCCGCTCGCCGAGGAAGTTCTGTTCGGCAAGTTGAAGAAGGGCGGCATCGTCAAGGTGACGGTGGAGAAGAAGGACACCGGCGAAACCGGCCTCAAGCTGGAATCGGTTGCCGACGAGGGCAAGATCAAGCCCAAGAAGGAACCGGAAGAGACGGTGAAGCCGCGCAAGGCGCCTGCGAAGAAGGCCGCCACCAAGAAGGTGGTGGCGCAGAAGCCGACGCCGAAGTCCAAGGACGGCGGCAAGCGCAGCCTTGTGCCGCAACTGCCGCGCAAGGGCTGATACCGTCGCCAAGGAACAAAAAAGCCCCGGAAACGGGGCTTTTTTCTTTGACTATTCGCTATGCTCTTTTAGAGCCTGCGAGGCACCTTGTCGCGTCAGCGGACTGAATTCGCTGGCGTCAATAGGCACGAAAATTAGCCCTGCAGCGCCGCCCTGATCTTCTCTGCGTTGGCTGCCAATATCTCGGGCTTTTCCATCTCGCCGGTATGGGGCTTCAGCGGCACACCCTCGAAGCGCGGGATGATATGGACATGGAGATGGTAGACCGTTTGACCGGCCGCCGCCTCATTGAACTGCGATACAACAACGCCATCGGCGTTGAAGGCTTGCTTTGCGGCCCGTGCGACTTTCTGGACGGTTGAAAGCAGCGAGGCGAACACTGCAGGATCGGCATCGAGAAGGTTGCGCGAAGGCGCCTTGGGCAGAACCAACGTATGGCCGGTTGCTTGAGGCATCACATCCATGAAGGCCACGGTCTGGTCATCTTCATAGACGCGATGCGACGGCAGTTCGCCGCGCAGGATCCGGGCGAATATGTTGTTGTCGTCATAGGCCATTGTTTGTCTCTCACCGTGTCTTTGGGTAGGCATAATCGTCTTGCGCAAGCGCGCGAATCAAGGGGTCGGCAGTGATACTCTGGAACTATATCTACCTGCTGGTTGCGGTCATGTTCGAGGTCGTGGCGACGACAGCCTTGAAGGAGACGCAGGGCTTCACCCGGTTGGTGCCATCGCTTGTTGCGGTCGCTGGCTATGCGTTTGCGTTCTATTTCCTGTCGCTGCCTTTGCGCACCATGCCGGTCGGCGTTGTCTACGCCATCTGGTGCGGGGCCGGCATCATCCTCATCACCGCCATAGGCTGGCTATGGTTCCGTCAGGCTCTCGATTTGCCGGCTTTGATCGGCATGGGTTTGATCATGGCGGGCGTCATCGTCATCAATCTGTTTTCGAAGACCCTCGTTCATTGAGCAGCAATTCACCCTTGCGAAAGGGTGTGTGGTCCTCGAGGTAGTCGCTGGTCATGGCTACCTCGCGCCGCTCGCGCTCGAGATAGTCGGCGATGGCACGCCTCAAGCCGGGATGCGTGATGTAGTGGGCCGAGTGGGTTGTCACGGGCCGGTAGCCGCGCGCCAATTTGTGTTCGCCCTGTGCTCCGGCCTCGACGACCTTCAGTTTGCGTTCGATGGCGAAATCGATGGCCTGATGGTAGCAGACCTCGAAGTGCAGGAAGGGGTGGTCTTCGATGCAGCCCCAGTTGCGGCCGTAGAGCGCGTCGGAGCCGATAAAATTGATGGCGCCAGCGATATAGCGCCCGTTGCGCCTGGCCATGACGAGCAGGATGTCGTCGGCCATGCGCTCGCCGATCATGGAAAAGAACGTGCGGTTGAGATAGGGGCGTCCCCATTTGCGGCCGCCCGTATCCATGTAGAATTTGTAGAAGTCATCCCACGCACGCTCGGTGATGTCCTTGCCGGTCAGTTGCTCAATTGAAATGCCGGAGGACAGGGCCTCGCGCCGCTCTTTCTTCAGCGCTTTGCGCTTGCGCGAAGCGAGTATGCCGAGGAAGTCGTCATAGGACGAGAAACCTTCGTTGAAGAAGTGGAACTGCTGATCCGTGCGGTGGAGGAAACCGGCTGCCCGCAGCACCTCAAGGTCGTCTTGCTGGAGGAAGGTCATGTGGGCGGACGACAGCCCGAGCTGGTCGGTTACGACTTTCGTGGCTGCCGCAAGGCCGGCTTTGATTGCGGTTTCGTTTTGGCCGCCGGCGACCAGCAGGCGAGGGCCACTGACAGGCGTGAACGGAACGGAACACTGTAGCTTGGGGTAGTATTTTCCGCCCGCGCGTTCGAAGGCGTCCGCCCAACCGTGGTCGAAAACGTATTCTCCCTGGCTATGTGACTTCAGATAGCCTGGCACGGCCCCGACAAGCACGCCGTCCGCATTCTCAAGCCGCAGGTGGTTTGCTTGCCAGCCACTGCGCGGGGTCGCACAGCCGGACTCCTCGAGGGAGCTTAGAAAAGCGAAGGAAAGGAATGGGTTATAGCCACTTGTTGAATTTCTCGTGGTGCCGTGGAACCTGCTCCATTCCTCGGCTGTGAATGCGCCAATGCCGGCAGAAACGCGCACGGCGTAGCCCGCCGCGCCCGTTTCCACTTCATTGTCGCCCTGATCCATGGCCATTTACTTATGACATGCCAAAACTTGCGCAAGTGGCTGGCGCAAGGCTTGTTCAGGCCACCGCGCTGGTCGGCTCGAAACCCTCGAAAGTCATCTGGTCGGCATACTTGAAGGTCAAATCCACCGCCGGCTGGTCACGTACAGTCCAGGTGACGACGGGCATGCCAAGCTTTTTGCGAACGAAACTGACGAAGCGGTTCGGCAGGTCTCCCGCGGCATAGGACGTGAAAGCTATGTCGTGCGCCAGCATGGTGAAGTGAGCTTCGATTTCATGGTCGCGCGTGCCATATGCGGTGAGGCCACCGGGAATGCCCGGCGCGTCTTGCGAGAACTGGCGGATCAGCCAGTGATCGAACGACATGATGGCGGCCTTGCCTTGGTAGTTCTTCAAATGACGGCCGACAGCCGCGACGAGACCCTCGTCGCGGCCGGGCGTACCTTTGACTTCGATGACCAGCGGCACCCGGCCATTCACCAATTTGAGCAACTCGCCAAGCGTCGGCGGATGGTCCTGCGTGCCACCGACCCTGAGCGCAGCAATTTCCGCTGAGGTGCGCTGCCAGACAAAACCGTCTTGTCCAGTCAACCTTTTCAGGTCGCCGTCGTGGATCACGACCGGAACGCCGTCGGCTGTCAGGTGTACGTCGCACTCGATCGCATAGCCGCGATCAGCGGCGGCGGCGAATGCCGACAGCGTATTTTCCCAACGCACCTTGTTGAGGTCGTGAAAACCGCGATGCGCTATGGGCCGTGCGGTCAGCCAGGAGAGGTTGCTCATGGTTTGAATGGCTCAGTCGACTTCGAGGATGGATTCGATTTCGACAGCAGCGTTGAGCGGCAGCGCGGCCATGCCGACGGCAACCCGTGCGTGCTTGCCACGCTCGCCAAGGACCTCGGCAAAGAAGTCGGATGCGCCGTTGCCGACCAGATGCTGTTCGGTGAAGTCGGGGGACGAAGCCACGTAGATGTTGATCTTCACCAGCCTGCGAATCTTTTCCAGATCACCGAGCGCTGCCTTGGCCTGAGCGAGAATGTTGATCGCACAAAGCTTGGCGGCTTCCTTGCCGGCGGCAACGTCGAGGTCCCGCCCAAGCAGGCCGGTCACCGCGAGCTTGCCATCCTTCATCGGCAACTGGCCGGAGGGAAACAACAGATTGCCGCTCCTCACGAAGGGAACATAGTTGGCAGCAGGCGCGGCCGCAGCGGGCAGTGTAACGCCCATGTCGCTTAGCCGCTTTTCGATTGTTTCGCCCATGGTAATTCCTTATTGCTTGGTGTCGTTGTGAGGGACGGGCTGAAATTGCTATTTTTGCCTCGCTTCCGCCACGACTTTTTTTAAGCTGGACCACTCTTACATTCGGCCTGCCTCAGCGGCCATGATCGGAGCTTTTATATGCGCGCAACGCGCCTTGCATACACTGCCGTGCTGCTGCCGATCATTTTATCCACTGCGCCCGCGATAGCGGTGCCTGTGCTGCAACCGCATCGCGCGGTCTACGATCTGTCGCTCGACAAGGCTTCCGACCGTTCGGGGATCACCGGGATTTCCGGCCGCATGGTCTATGAGTTCAACGGCTCGCCTTGTGACGGCTACACGGTAAAGTTCCGCTTCGTGACGCAGATCAACGCCAATGACACGACACGGCTGACCGACCAGCAGACGACGACTTTCGAGGACGCGGAAGGCAAGACCTTTTCTTTCGTGACCAAATCCTTCGTCGACCAGGATCTCGACAAGGAAGTGAAGGGCACGGCGCACAAGGAAGTGGGCGGCCTGAAGGTGGAACTGGACAAGCCGGAGCGCAACACCGTCGAGCTCTCGGCAACGCAGTTTCCGACGCAGCACCTGGTGGAGTTGATCGGCAAGGCCGAAAAAGGCGAGAACTTCTACGAGACAAGTCTTTTTGACGGCTCGGAGGATGCCAACAAGGTGATGACGACAACGGTGGTTGTGGGCAAACCCGAGCTGGCCGGCAAGGACGATCCGGAGCTTCCGGCGCTTGCCAAGCTTGGCAGCGACAAATACTGGCCGGTCGATATCGCTTACTTCGACGAATCCGAAAAGGACGGCGGCGAGGAGATGCCGCACTACCGCATCAGCTTCAAGCTGCACGAAAACGGCCTGACGCGCGACCTGATGATGGACTACGGGGATTTCTCCATGACCGGCAAGCTGGTCAATCTGTCACTTTTCGACCCGGCGCCGCAGAAAACCTGCAACCAGTAACGCCCGGTTGCCGATGGCAGTCTATGTCGATGCGGCTATATGGAACTGGGCCGGCCGGCGCTGGTGCCATCTTCTGGCCGACGACACGGACGAGTTGCATCGCTTTGCTGCACGGCTTGCGCTCAAGCGCTCGTCCTACCAGGGGCCGCCCAAGACTTCGGCCCCGCATTATGACATCACCGGATACGAGCGCGACCGGGCGGTGAGGCTGGGTGCAATCGAGTGCAGCCGCGATGAGATCGTCGCGGTGTTCAAGCGGGTGAAAGTACCGAACGGCAAGAAGCCGCGCTAGCTGTTTCCATCAAGCTTGGGCGCGCTGCTTGCGTTTCGCGGCGCAAGCCTCTATATGCGCGCACATTCCACACACGGACTTTGGTGTCTGCCCGGGAGAAATCCGGCTGAAACCTCCGGTGGCGGTCAAGACAAGCTCCGAAATGCGCAAGCCTTTCGATCCGGCTAGTCCGAAACCGTCAAGTGTCCGTGGAGGTCAACCGGAAAGGAACTAAAGAATGGCATTGCCAGAATTCAGCATGCGCCAGCTTCTCGAGGCTGGTTCACACTTCGGCCACCAGACCCACCGCTGGAACCCGAAGATGGCGTCCTACATCTACGGCGCCCGCAACAACATCCACATCATCGACCTGTCGCAGACGGTTCCGCTGCTGCACCAGGCTCTGAAGCAGGTTTCCGACACCGTTGCCCGTGGCGGCCGCGTGCTGTTCGTCGGCACCAAGCGCCAGGCTTCGGACATCGTTGCCGACGCTGCCCAGCGCTCGGCCCAGTATTACGTCAATTCCCGCTGGCTCGGCGGCATGCTGACCAACTGGAAGACGATCTCCAATTCGATCCAGCGCCTGCGCAAGCTGGACGAGCTTCTGGCGGGTGAGGCCCAGGGCCTGACCAAGAAGGAACGCCTGAACCTCGACCGCGAGCGCGAGAAGCTGAACAAGGCGCTCGGCGGCATCAAGGACATGGGCTCGACCCCGGACCTGATGTTCGTGATCGACACCAACAAGGAGGCGATCGCCATCCTCGAGGCCAAGCGCCTCGGCATTCCGGTGGTTGCCATCATCGATTCGAACTGCGATCCGGACAAGATCGACTTCCCGATCCCCGGCAACGACGATGCGGCTCGCGCCATCCAGCTCTATTGCGACCTGATCGCCAAGGCTGCCCTCGACGGCATCGCCCGCCAGCAGGGTTCGCTCGGCGTCGATATCGGCGCTTCGGCTGAAGCTCCTGTCGAGCCGGCTCTCAACGAGACGCCTGCGAGCGACGCTTCCGAAGCGTAATCTGCCGAGGCCGGCTCTGGCCTTCGCATTCCCACTATATTGACGCGCTAAGCGTCTGGCATTGGCGCATCACCGTTTCTCGGTGATGCGTATGCCATTTGAACAAAGAGGCAAAAAATGAGCATTTCAGCAGCACAGGTCAAAGAGCTCCGCGACTTGACTGGCGCAGGCATGATGGACTGCAAGGCAGCACTGGCCGAGACCAATGGCGACATGGAAGCCGCGGTCGACTGGCTGCGCAAGAAGGGCATTTCCAAGGCCGACAAGAAGGCGGGCCGCACGGCGGCCGAGGGCCTGATCGGGGTCGAGCAGGGCCTGCGCGAGGCGGCAATCGTCGAGGTGAATTCGGAGACCGACTTCGTTGCGCGCAACGCGGCTTTCCAGGAAATCGTCTCGAACATCGCCAAGGTTTCGCTTGCTTTCGGCGCGACCGAAGCAGTTGCCACCGCCAAGTATCCGGGTTCCGACAAGTCGGTCACGGACACCGTCAAGGATGCCGTCGGCACGATTGGCGAGAACCTTGGTTTCCGCCGCTCCGCCAAGCTCAAGGTTGAGCACGGCGCGGTTGCAACCTACGTCCACAACGCCGTCGCCGACAATCTCGGCAAGCTCGGCGTGCTGGTCGCGATCGAGACCACCGGCGATGCACACAAGGCAAGCGCCTTCGCCCGCCAGGTCGCGATGCATGTCGCTGCCACGAACCCGCTTTCGCTCGACACGGCGGCTCTCGATCCGGCAGCGGTCGAGCGCGAGAAGGCCATCTTCGCCGACCAGGCCCGCCAGTCGGGCAAGCCGGAAAACATCATCGAAAAGATGGTGGAAGGCCGCCTGCGCAAATTCTACGAGGAAGTCGTGCTGGTGAAGCAGGCTTTCGTGCTGAACCCCGACGTGACGGTTGAGCAGGCATTGAAGGACGCGGAAAAGGAAATCGGTGCGCCGGCCAAGATCAGCGCCTATCTGCGCTTTGCGCTGGGCGAGGGCATCGAGAAGGAAGAGACCGATTTCGCGGCGGAAGTTGCCGCGGCTGTGAAGAAGTAACGGCTCTTAACCGCACCACCAAATCATACGAAGGGCGTCGCGTGACATCGCGACGCCCTTCGTGTATCCGGTCAGCCAATCAATCGAATGCACTGGACAGAGCGACCGACTGCGGCGTCCGGACTGTCTTGCCAACTCCGAGGAACAGATGACGGCTAAGCCCCTATACCGGCGTGTCTTGTTGAAAGCGTCGGGCGAGGCGCTGATGGGCGAGCAGCACTTCGGCATTGATGTTTCCGTCGTGGATCGCATCGCCTCCGATATTGCCGAAGCCCGTGCGCTCGGCGTTGAAGTTGGTGTCGTCATCGGCGGCGGCAACATATTTCGCGGCGTGGCCGTTGCTTCCAAGGGTGGCGATCGGGTGACGGGGGATCACATGGGCATGCTGGCCACCGTGATCAACTCGCTGGCCTTGCGAACGTCTTTGAACAAGATCGGCGTGGAGGCGGTCGTGCTCTCCGCAATCGCCATGCCCGAACTTTGCGAAAGCTTTTCCCAGCGCCAGGCCACTGCCTACATGAACCAGGGCAAGGTGGTGATCTTTGCCGGCGGCACTGGCAACCCGTTCTTCACCACTGATTCGGCCGCAGCCTTGCGCGCTGCCGAAATCGGCGCGGACGCTCTCTTCAAGGGCACCCAGGTCGATGGCGTCTATTCGGCAGACCCGAAGAAGGACCCGAAGGCGACCCGCTTCGAGCGCATCAGCCATGCGGAAGTGATAAATCGCGGGCTTTCCATTATGGATACCGCCGCAATTGCGCTTGCGCGCGAAAATAACATTCCGATAATCGTCTATTCCATTCACGAGAAGGGTGGTTTTGGCGAGATACTGAAAGGCGGCGGTCGTTGCACGGTCGTCGCGGATAACTGACCAGGGTTCGCTTTAGCGACCGCATGTGCGCTTCAACGGCAGCGCGTGTCGGGAAGATCCTGAACAAACTGGCCTAGGAGACGATGATGAACGGCAATTTCGATGACCTGAAACGGCGTATGGACGGGGCTATCGCCGCCTTCAAGCACGATCTCGCATCGCTGCGCACGGGGCGTGCGTCCAGCAATCTTCTCGATGCCATCCAGGTCCAGGCTTATGGAACGGCCATGCCGATCAACCAGGTGGCGACCATTTCGGTGCCTGAGCCGCGCATGGTCTCGGTGTCTGTCTGGGACAAGTCGATGGTGAGTTCCGTCGACCGCGCCATTCGCGAGGCCAATCTCGGCTTCAATCCGATCGTCGACGGCACCAATTTGAGGATTCCGCTGCCTGAACTCAACGAACAGCGCCGCAAGGAACTGGTCAAGATTTCCCACACCTATGCCGAGAATGCGCGCGTTGCGGCAAGGCATGTGCGCCGGGACGGCATGGATGGGCTGAAAAAGGCGGAAAAGGACGGCGAGATCGGCGAAGACGATCACCGCAAGCGTTCCGACCAGGTCCAGAAGTTGACCGACGAAACCATCAGCATGATCGACAGCCTGCTCTCCGAAAAGGAAACGGAAATCATGCAGGTTTAACCTGAGGTCAGGACCTGAGCGGCTGATCTGAAAGCGGAAGCATGACAAGCCCGGCGCATGTCGCGATCATTATGGACGGAAACGGACGCTGGGCGAAGGCGCGCGGTTTGCCGCGCGTTGCCGGACATCGCGCCGGCGTGGAGGCGTTGCGCAAGACGGTTCGCGCCGCTCCGCAACTGGGTATCTCCTACCTGACCGTCTATGCATTCTCATCCGAGAACTGGTCTCGGCCGAAATCGGAAGTGAGCGACCTGATGGGGTTGCTGAAGCTGTTCATTCGCCGCGATCTCGCCGAACTGCATCAGAACGGGGTGCGGGTGAGGGTGATCGGCGACAAGGCCAGCCTGCAAACCGATATTCGCGGACTTCTCGAGGAAGCAGAGACACTCACCGCCGGCAATGATGCGCTTACGCTGGTGATCGCCTTCAACTATGGCGGCCGCGACGAGATCGTGCGGACAGCCCAGAAACTCGCCTTGGCGGCGGTTCGCGGCGAAATCAGCGTCGATTCCATCTCGACTGACAGGTTTGCGGCATCGCTGGACACCGCTGGCATACCAGACCCGGAACTGGTGATCCGCACCAGCGGGGAACTGCGCCTTTCGAACTTCCTGCTCTGGCAGGCTGCCTACAGTGAACTGGTTTTCCTGCCTTGCTACTGGCCGGACTTCAGCCAGGACCATCTTGCGGACGCGTTGCGCGATTTTGCCGGACGCGAGCGCCGGTTCGGCGGCCTTGCGCCGCGCGAAGCTGCGTCGTGAGCATCGGCGCATGAGCAACCTGCAACTCAGGATTATCTCCGCAATCGTCATGGCGGCAGCGGTGTTGGCGCTGACATGGATTGGCGGACTGCCGTTCAGGCTGCTTTCAGCGCTTATCGCCGGTGCGGTGTTTTATGAATGGACCCGCATGTCGCGCCGCTCGCCGGCAAGCGGTTTCGGCCTATTGGCTGAAGCGCTCCTGGCGGTTCTGTTGCTGGCGTTGGTTTTCGGAGTTCCGGCGCTTGGGCTTTTGGCCGGGATCGTGCTCGCCGTGATCGTCGTAGCCGCAATCTCGGCGCAGCGCGGGGCAGGGCAATGGGATGCTTCCGGGCTCGCATATGCTGCGCTATCCGGCTTCTCCCTTGCCTACTTGCGTGACGGCGATCAATCCGGGCTGCTGGCAATCCTGTTCCTGTTTGCCGTGGTGTGGACAACCGACATCGCGGCCTATTTCGTTGGGCGCGCCGTCGGCGGGCCCAAGCTTGCGCCTTCCATTTCGCCGGGCAAGACGCAGAGTGGCGCGCTTGGCGGCACAGTTGGCGGTGTTGCAGCCGGCCTTATTGTTGCAACAGCGGCAGGGGCAGGAAACTTGATGTTCCTGACCTTAGTTGCGCTGGTGTTGTCGATTGTGTCGCAGGCGGGGGACCTTTTCGAATCCTGGGTCAAGCGCCGCCATGGCCGCAAGGATTCCAGCCAGATCATTCCTGGACACGGTGGCGTGATGGATCGCGTGGACGGGCTTGTGGTGGCTGCGTTTGCCCTATACGTCATCGGGGCCTTGGCCGCGTCTGCCGACAACCCAGCACATGGCTTGTTTGCGGGCTGAAAGTTCATGATCGACGGAATGCGCCACGGATTTGCCGAGTTTGAGGCCACAGTCACGCGGCGTCTGTTTCCGTGGGCGAATTGAGGGCGGGATTTGAACGAGCTTCTACACGCGCTTTTCAGCACCCAGGGTTTTGTGATCGGCACTCTGGTGCCGTTCCTTTTCGTGCTGACCGTTGTGGTCTTCGTTCATGAGATGGGACACTATCTCGCAGGCCGCGCCTGCGGCATCGGGGTGAATGCCTTTTCGATCGGGTTTGGGCCGGAACTGATCGGCTTCAACGACAGGCGCGGTACGCGGTGGAAGCTTTGTGCGATCCCGCTTGGCGGTTACGTCAAGTTCGTTGGCGATATGAACGCCAGCTCAAGCCAGCCGAGTTCGGATGATATTGCCGCTTTGAGCGAAGCTCAGCGAAAGGTTGCTTTCCACACGCAGCCGATCTGGAAACGCGCGGCGACGGTTTTCGCCGGGCCGGCATTCAATTTCCTTTTGACGATAGCGGTCTTCGCCGTGCTGTTTTCGATACACGGACGCTACGTCGCCGAGCCGATGGTGGCGTCTGTGACCGCGGACAGCCCGGCCGCGGCGGCTGGCATCCAGCCCGGCGACCGCTTCGTCAGCGTCAATGGCGAAAAGGTCGATACGTTTGCCGATGTGCAGCGCCTGGTTTCCGGCCGGGCGGGTGATCCGCTGACATTCGTCATGCTGCGCAACGGCACCGAAGTCAGCATGGTTGCGACGCCGCAGCCGATGGAACAGGAAGACGCGCTGGGCAACAAGATCAAGGTTGCGGTCATCGGTGTCGTCAACAACCAGGAATTGGGGCAACCCCGGCTTATTACCTATGGCCCGGTGGGTGCGCTCGGAGCTGCGGTTGAGGAAACCGGCCATATCATAGAGCGCACAGGCCAGTTCCTGACGCGGTTCGCCGTGGGGCGCGAGGACAAGTGCCAGTTGGGCGGACCGGTGAAGATTGCCGGCATGTCTGCCCAGGCCGCGAGGATGGGCTTTGACTGGTTGGTTCAATTGGTCGCGTTGCTGTCTGTCGGAATAGGTATTTTAAATCTGCTGCCGATTCCGCCGCTCGACGGTGGGCACCTGATGTTTTACGGCATTGAAGCGGTCATCAGGCGTCCCGTTTCGGAACGGATGATGGAAGCGGTCTACCGAACAGGCATGCTGCTGGTTCTCGCCTTCATGGCCTTCGTATTTTGGAACGACCTGTTTGGGTGCTGAAATCATGAACAAATTCCAACTCTTCGGCGCCCGTATTGAGATGTCGTTTACCATGGCTGGGGATATGCGTGACGCGAAAGCAACGCCGGAAGGCGAAGTAAACACTAATTAACCAGAAGCCTTGCGTGTAGGGAAAATCCGGTTAATACGGTATGGGAATTTACCGCACGTCCGGTTTTCTCGCCGTGGGGACTACGAGAAAAGGTTATATAGCCCGATGAAGGCAGTATCCAAGTTTCTGAGCGCCGCGTCTGCGGCAGCTTTGTCTGCGGCGCTCGTTGTGCCCGGTGCCCTCGTTGTGGAAATGGTGTCCATTTCCGCTGCCGAGGCCGCTGTCGTCAGTCGAGTCGAGGTACGTGGAAATTCGCGTATCGATGCCGAGACAATCCGCAACAATATCGCGATCAAGCCAGGCAAGGCTTTTTCAAGCGCTGACGTTGACGAGGCCGTGAAGGCCCTGTTTGGCATGGGCCTGTTCTCGGATGTTCAGATCTCGCAGTCCGGATCGTCGCTCGTCGTAACGGTTTCCGAGTATCAGGTCGTCAACCAGGTTCTGTTCCAGGGCAACAAGAAGCTCAAGGACGCTGCGCTTGCCAACGCCGTGCAGTTGAAGCCGCGCAGTTCCTATTCGCAGGCTGCGGTTGACGCTGATATTGAATCGATCAAGGCGGCCTACGGCAATATCGGCCGCGATGACGCGACCGTCACCAGCCAGATCATGGATCTCGGCGACAACCGCGTGAATGTCGTCTTCAACATCAATGAAGGTGGCCGCACCAAGATCGCTGCCATCAATTTTGTCGGCAACAGTGCCTATAGCAGCCGCCGGCTCTCGGACGTCATCAACACCAAGCGGTCGAACTTCCTTTCGTTCGTGATGCGCGACGACGTGTTCAGCGAAGACAAGCTGAAGGCCGACGAGGAACTGCTGCGCCGTTTCTACTACAATCACGGCTATGCGGACTTCCAGGTCGTTTCCGCTTTCGGGGAAATGGACGACGCGACCAACCAGTACACCGTGACCATCACGGTTGAAGAGGGCGCGCGCTACAAGTTCGGCGATGTCAGCGTTGACAGCTCGATCCCGGAAGTCGACAGCAAGTCGCTGGAGTCGCTGGTCGAGACGCATTCGGGCGACACCTACAATGCCAAGGATGTCGAAAACACCATTATCGCGCTGACCGAGCGGGTGGCCGGCCAAGGCTATGCCTTTGCCCAGGTTACGCCGCGCGGCGACCGCAATTTCGAAAACCACACCATTTCGGTTGTCTACACGATCGACCAGGGCACCAAGGCCTATGTCGAGCGCATCGAGATTCGCGGCAACGCCCGCACGCGCGACTACGTCATTCGCCGTGAGTTCGACGTCAGCGAAGGCGATGCCTTCAACCAGGTCCTGATCCAGCGCGCGAAGAAGCGTCTGGAAGCTCTCGATTACTTTGAGCGCGTCGAGGTTTCGACTGCGCCGGGTTCGGAACCGGATCAGGTTATCCTCGTGGTTGACGTCGTTGAGAAGTCGACCGGCGAATTCTCGATTGGCGCCGGCTATTCGACCGGCGGCGAAACGCCCGGCCCATCTGTTCAGGGTTCGGTCACCGAACGCAACTTCCTCGGTCGCGGCCAGTTCATCCGCTTCTCGGCTGGTGGCGGCAAGCATTCGCGCGATTATTCGCTCTCGTTCACCGAGCCTTACTTCCTGGGGCGCCGTATCGCTGCGGGCTTCGACATTTCCAAGTCGACGCGCAATTTCGACAACCAGTATGACAGCGAGACCACCGCGGGAACGGTGCGTTTCGGCCTGCCCATCACCGAAAACATCACGACGCAGCTCGCGTATAATCTTTCGCAGGAGAAGTATTCCTACGATGAGGATTGCGTAGCGCCGTGCGGATTGTCCATTGCAATCCAGGACGCAATCACTGCTGGTACGTGGATCAAGTCGTCAGTTAGCGGCAACCTGATCTACAACACGATCGATGACATGAAGAACCCGCATTTCGGCATCTACGCCAATTTGGGCACCGAGGTTGCGGGCTTGGGCGGCGACGCGGAATTTGTGAAGTTCACGGCGCGTACCTCAGTCTACCAGACTCTGTCGGAAGAAATGGATATCGTTGGCGTGGTTTCAGCCGGAGCTGGCCATATCCAAGGCTTTGGCGATAATAACCTCCGTGTGTTCGACCACTTCCGCAGCAACGACCGCATGATCCGCGGCTTTGACTACAATGGCATTGGTCCTGTCGATACAGCTACGGGCGACCATCTCGGCGGCACAACGTACTTCAATGCCTCCGCCGAAGCGCAGTTCCCGATGCCACTGGTTCCGGAGAGCTTTGGTCTTCGCGGCGCTGTGTTTGCCGATGCTGCGACGCTTTATGGAAGCAAGGTTAGCGCGCCCGGCCTAGTGGTAGCTGGAGCCGATATGGAATGGCGCGCATCGGTCGGTGTCGGCTTGATGTGGGCGTCGCCGTTCGGTCCGCTGCGTATCGACTACGCCGTGCCTGTCGTGAAGGAAGCGACGGACGACGTGCAGGAATTCAACTTCGGCATCTCGACCCGCTTCTAAACAGTGGGTGACGACACTTCCGGGCAATTGCGCCCGGAATGGAGTGATCCGATCCAGCTGGATAGTGATCTGGAATGACCGAACCGGTGTTTTTTGTGCCGTCACGCCGCTACACGGCGGGTGAGGTGGCTGTTCTCACCGGTTCGACGCTGAGCAATCCCGCCTACGCCGACACGCCCATAGAGACGATAGCGTCCGCCACTGATGGTGGCGACAAGGCGCTCGTGTTCGTCGAAGGCAAGCGCAATGCGGCGTTGATGCCGGCGTTGCGGGCTGCGGCAGTGCTTTGCCCCATCGAGCTCGCCGAGCAAGCGCCTACGGGCGTTGCCGTTCTTGTCAACCCAAGGGCGCAGCAGGCTTTTGCCATGATTGGGCGGCTGTTGTTTCCGGCCGCCGCGACGCCGGTGCCCCTGACGTCTGAACGGGGGATATCGCCACAAGCTCATATTGACCCGACCGCGGTGATCGAGGCCGGTGCCATCATCGAGGCGGGTGCGGTCGTCGGGCCGAATGTCGCCATAGGCTCCGGTACCGTTATCGCACCCAACGCCGTCATCGGGACATCGTGCCGGATCGGGCGCGATTGCTATATCGGCCCGGGCGTGACCATCCAATACGCCCTGATCGGCAACCGCGTCATCGTTCACGGTGGCGCAAGGGTCGGAAAGGACGGATTCGGCTTCGTTCCAGGTGCGAGAGGTCCCGAGCGCATGCCGCAGATCGGCCGTGTCGTGATCCAGGACGATGTCGAGATTGGGTCGAATACCACTGTTGATCGTGGCGCGATGGCCGACACCATCATAGGCGAAGGCACCAAGATCGATAATCTGGTCCAGATCGCCCATAATGTGCGGATTGGTCGAGGCTGCGTCATCGCCGGCCAATGCGGAATATCCGGCTCGGTTACGCTTGGCGATTTCGTCATGCTTGGCGGGCGCGTGGGCATTGCCGATCACATATCGGTGGGTGACCGCGTCCAGGTGGCAGCATCGTCGGGCCTGATGTACGACGTTCCGGCAGGCGAACGCTGGGCGGGCATGCCGGCGCAGCCGATGCGCGACTTCTTCCGGGAATTGTCGGCGATCCGCGCTTTCACCAAACATTCAAAGGGGGAGAAGAATGGCTGACGCCGCCGGCTCCACGCTTGAGACTGTCGAAATCCTCGAACTGATGAAGCTGTTGCCGCATCGGTATCCGTTTCTCATGATCGACAGGATCGTCGAAATTGACGGCGACGATTCAGCCGTAGGCGTGAAGAACGTCACCATCAACGAACCACACTTCCAGGGCCATTTCCCGGACCAGCCTGTCATGCCGGGCGTGCTGATCGTGGAGGCGATGGCGCAGACTGCGGGAGCGATCTGCATTCGCCTCGTCGGTGCCTCGAAGCCGTCGCTGGTGTACTTCCTCACCATCGATAACGCCAAGTTCCGCAAGCCTGTGGTTCCGGGCGACCAGTTGCGTATTCACGTCAAGAAAATTAAGAAGCGGGGAAACCTTCTCAAGTTTGCCTGCGAGGGCCTTGTCGAAGGCGCAAAGGTCGCGGAAGCCGAAATCTCGGCGATGATGGTCGAGAACGGTTGAAATTCAGGTACCTATGGAAAATCAGACAGTCATTCATCCTACAGCGGTCGTCGAACCGGGCGCGCGTCTTGGCGCAGGCGTTCGCGTAGGTCCGTTCTGCTACGTCAACGCCGATGCGACCCTCGGCGACAATGTTGAACTGATCAGCCATGTCTCGGTTCTGGGCGCGACGACGATTGGTGCGTCGTGCAAGGTCTTCCCGATGGCAATCCTCGGCGCAGCGCCTCAGAACGCCAAGCACAAGGGTGGGCGCACGACACTTATCATTGGCGCGAACTGCACCATCCGCGAAGGCGTGACGATGCATACCGGCACTGACACCAGCATCGGCACGACGGTGGTGGGCGAGAACGGTAATTTCCTTGCCTATGCCCACATCGCCCATGACTGCGTGGTCGGAAAGAACGCCACGTTTGCGAACGGGGCAACCTTGGGTGGGCACTGCGAGATTGGCGACAACGTCAACATCGGCGGCTTGACCGCCGTGCACCAGTTCGTGCGCGTGGGCGACAATGCTTTCCTCGGTGGTTGCTCGGCCGTGGTGGGCGACGTTATTCCGTTTGCCATCGCCGTCGGAAATCGCGCCAAGCTGCGCGGGCTGAACATCATAGGCTTGAAGCGGGCTGGCCTGCCGCGCTCGGAAATCCACCTGCTGCGCAAGTGCTACAACACGATCTTCGACCGCGCCCATCCTGTCGGCGAAAACATTGAAGCGGCCAAGGCCGAGTTCGCGGCGTCGCCGATTGCCATGAAGATCATCGACTTCATCACCAGCCGCGGCAAGCGGCACTATGCGGTGCCGCCGCTCAAGGGCGGGGCCGGCGACGGACCCGATGACGAGGACTGATAGTCCGCCGGGACTTCAGCTTGGCCCCGGTGCCCGCATCGGTATCGTAGCCGGTGGCGGTAATCTTCCCGTCAGCATTGCTGCTCATCTTAGTGAGAACGGTCACAAGCCGTTCGTGGTGGTGTTGGAAGGCGAAGCGGATCCTGCGGGACCGCTCGGCAAATATCCGCACGAACAGATGCGCCTGGAAGAGATCGGCAGCCTCGTTGCGCGGCTCAAGCGCAACAACGTCACGCACATGGTGATGGCCGGCGAAGTGAGACGCAGGCCGCGTCTGTCGGGAATCCGATGGAACGCCGGCCTGCTGGCAATGTTGCCGCAAATCATGCTCGGCCTCGCGCGCGGCGACGATGCGCTGTTGCGGGTGGCGCTACGTTACCTTGAGGGGCAAGGCA
>MKRZ01000086.1 GCA_001897075.1 Mesorhizobium sp. 61-13
CCGGTTTTTGCGCTTACGGCACTGCTTCTCTATGTGACCGGCAACGCACTTGCGGCGCTTGGCCTGCCGGTTGCGGCCATCGCCTTGATGCTGGTGCTATTCGCCGTGCCGGCAAGCGAAGGCGCGTTGGCATTCTTCAACACTGTCGTGCTGTTGTTCCTCAAGCCGACGCGGCTGATCGGCTACGAGTACAAGGACGGCATTCCGGCCGAGGCACGCACGCTTGTCGTGGTGCCCTCGCTGATCGGGTCGCGCGACGATGTCGAAGAGAACATCCGCAACATCGAGGTCCATTATCTCGCCAACACATCGGACGAACTCTACTTCGCCTTGCTGTCGGACTGGCCGGACAGCAATAGCGAGATTGCGTCGGGCGACATGGAAATCCTCGATTTCGCGCGCGCCCAGATAGCCAAGCTGAACCAGCGCTATCCGTCGCAGGGCGTGGCCCGTTTCCACCTGTTGCACCGCCGCCGGCTCTTTAACCCGGGGCAGGGCAAATGGATGGGTTGGGAGCGCAAGCGCGGCAAGCTGCATGAATTGAACCTGCTGTTGCGCGGTGACAGCGACACCACGTTCATGCCGCTCGATGCGCCGCTGCCAGAAAACGTCGTCTATGTAATGACGCTGGATGCAGACACGCGCACGACGCGCGATGCCATTGCCAAGCTGATCGGCAAGCTTTGCCACCCGCTCAACCTGCCGCATTTCGATGCTTCGAAGCGGAAGGTTTCCGCTGGCTACACCATCCTGCAGCCGCGCATCACGCCTTCGCTCACAACCGGCGACGAAGCCTCGTTCTTCCAGCGTGTGTTCTCGGCGAACCGTGGCCTTGATCCATACGTCTTTGCCGTGTCCGACCTTTACCAGGACGTGTTTGGAGCGGGCTCCTTCACCGGCAAGGGGCTTTACCACATCGATGCCTTCGAGGCGGCGTTGAAGGATCGCTTCGAGGAAAACACCATCCTCAGCCACGATTTGATCGAAGGATCGCTGGCGCGTTCGGCGCTGGTGACGGACGTCGAATTGGTCGAGGATTATCCGACCCGCTATTCGGTCGACGCGTCGCGCCAGCATCGCTGGGCTCGCGGCGACTGGCAGTTGCTGAACTTCATCCTCGATCCGCGCTCCGGCGTGCCGGCGCTGTCGCGCTGGAAGATGGTCGACAACCTGCGCCGTACATTGACGCCGATTTTCTGGGTACTGGCGGCTATTGCCGGCTGGACCTTGCTGCCGTTCACGCAGGCGGCGCAATGGCAGGCGCTTTTGATCCTAAGCCTGTTCATGGCGCCAACCTTCGACATCGTCAACGCGATCCTACCGAAGAACCGCGATGCGACGCCGCGCGGACATTTCTCGGCGCTGGCGCACGACGTTGCGTTCGGAACGGCGCTGGTGGCGCTGAAGATCGTGTTGATGGCGCACACCGCCTGGATGATGGGCGATGCGGTGGTGCGCACGCTCTACCGGCTGTTTGTAAGCCGCAAAAACCTGCTTGAATGGCGAACCGCCTCGCAGGCCCACAAGGGTGGCGGCAACGACCTCGGTTCCTACTACAGTTCGATGTATGGCGCGGTCATAATCGGCGTCGTTGGCCTCGCCATTCCCGTTTTCGATGACTCGACAGGCGCGTTCGTCGCCTTCTTCTTCGCGCTGTTCTGGATCGGCTCGCCCGCATTCGCGTGGGGGATCAGCCGCTCGGCAGAGACGGAGGCTCGCCTGCATCTGTCGGCGCGCGATATGCACGCCTTGCGTATTGCGGCGCGCCGCACCTGGCACTACTTCGAGAATTTCGTCACCGACGAACACCACCACCTGCCGCCGGACAATTTCCAGGAAAGCCCGGCGCCGGTCGTGGCGCCGCGCACGTCTCCAACCAATATCGGCGTCTACCTGTTGTCGGTTGTCTCCGCGCGCGATTTCGGCTGGATCAGCCTGACTGACACCATCAATCGCATCGAAATGACGATGACGACGATCGAGAACATGCCGCGCAATCGCGGGCATCTGTTCAACTGGTACGACACCAAGACGCTGAAGCCGCTGCATCCGCTCTACATTTCAAGCGTGGACAGCGGCAATCTGGCCGGTCATCTGGTTGCGGTGGCCGCGACTTGTGCAGAATGGGCAGAGGCTCCGTCGGTGCATCTGCAGGGCGATTTCGGAGGCGTGCTCGACGTTGTCGCGATCCTTTCGGAAAGCCTCGACGAATTGCCCGATGACCGCCGCCAGTTGCGGCCCTTGCGGCAAAGGCTGGCTGATCGGCTAGACGGAATGGAGCGCGCCGTTCGCACCATCAAGGCCCAGCCGGAGATGGCGTCTATCCGCACGATCAACCTTTCGGTTCTTGCCGGCGAAATCCGCAAGCTGGCCGCAGCGATCCACACCGAAGTCGGCTCGACGCAAAGCGACATCATCGTCGATTGGGCAGCGCGGCTGGAGGCGACTTGCGAAGCGCATGTTCATGACTCGCACAGCGACGAAAAGGCCGTGGAACTGCTGCGCGGCAGATTGCAGAAGCTGCGCGAACGCACCCGCCGCTTTGCCTTCGAGATGGATTTTTCGTTCCTGATGCGCACGGAGCGCAAGCTGCTCTCCATCGGCTACCGGGTGGAGGAGCACCAACTTGATGAAAGCTGCTACGACCTGCTGGCGTCTGAAGCGCGCCTGACCAGCCTGTTCGCCATCGCCAAGGGCGACCTGCCGACCGAACACTGGTTCAAGCTTGGTAGGCCGATCGTGGAGATCGGCTTCCGTGGCGCGCTGATCTCTTGGTCGGGATCGATGTTCGAATACCTGATGCCGCCGCTGGTGATGAAGGAGCCGCACGGCAGCCTGCTCAACCAAACGAGCAAGCTCGTTATCAAGCGGCAGATGCAATATGCGCGATCGAAGAATATCCCGTGGGGCATTTCCGAAGCTGCCTACAACGCCCGCGACCGGGAACTGACCTACCAGTACACCAATTTCGGGGTGCCGGGCCTCGGCCTGAAACGCGGCCTTGGCCAGAACACGGTGATCGCGCCCTACGCGACGATCCTGGCCGCACAATTCATGCCTCGGGAAGCGGTCGAAAACCTTCGACGTCTGAAAGGCATCGGTGCCTTGGGCCGGCATGGCTATTACGACTCGGTGGATTTCACGCCGCAGCGCGTGCCGGAAGGTGCCGATCATGCGGTGGTGCTGAACTATTTCGCGCACCATTCCGGCATGTCCATCGCGGCCGTTGCCGACGCCGTGTTCGAAGGCCGGCTGCGCGACAGGTTCCATAGCGACCCTGTCATTGAATCCGCCGAACTGCTTCTGCAGGAAAAGGCGCCACGCGAAATCCCCGCAGACACCGTACGCACGGAGGCCGAGGAACGGCCTGCGCTGGACGAACCCGAAACGCAAAGCCTGGATACACGCATCATCCTGGACCCGGCGTGGGCGCTTCGCTCGACCAGCCTGATGTCTAACGGCCACTATTCGGTGATGCTGGCTGCGACCGGTTCCGGATCGAGCCGCCTGGGCGAACTCGCCGTGACGCGCTGGCAACCCGATCCGACAGAGGATCGACTGGGTTCCTATATCTTCCTGCGCGATGCCGATACGGGAGACTGGTGGTCGGCGACCGTCGAGCCAAAACAGGCTCCCGGCGAGGTGGCGCAGACCCTTTTCTCCGACGACAAGGCAAGCTTCATCAAGACCGTCCGTTCGCTGCGCTCGGAGGTCGAATGCATCGTCATTTCAGAAGGCAATGGCGAGGGCAGGCGGGTTACGCTCTACAACGACGGCGCGACCGACAGACATATCGAGGTGACGTCTTTCGCCGAACTGGTGCTGGGGTCCGAAGCTGCCGACAACGCCCATCCGGCGTTTTCAAAAATGTTCATCGAAACCGAGATTGCGCCGAACAACGGCGCAATCTTTGCCACGCGCCGCAAGCGCGACCAGAAGGAGCCGGATTTCGCGGCCGTTCATTTCGTCACCGATCCATCAGGTTTGGCACGGGACACTGAAGCAGAAACCGATCGGCGCGCGTTCATCGGACGCGGCCGCACCATCGCCAATCCTGCGGCGATGGACACCGGCGTTCGCCTGAGCGGCAGCACCGGCTTTACGCTTGACCCGGTCGCGGCGTTGCGCCGCCGGGTTCGCGTACCGGCCAACAAGAAAATCTCGCTGACGTTCTGGACTTGCGTGGGAGCGAACCGGACTGAGCTTGAAGATGCGGTAAATCGCCTCGATCATCCCGAAAGCTTCGCCAGGCAGGCGATGCTGGCCTGGACGCGCTCACAAGTGCAGACCCGGCATCTGGGGCTGAGCCTCGCGGACGCCGCCATCGGGCAGCAGCTTGCGCGTTATCTGATATACCCGGATTCCAACCTGCGACTGCCTTCCGAGGCGATCATCTCCGGGCTCGGCAAGCAATCCAGCCTGTGGCCAACCAGCATTTCCGGCGACTACCCGATCTTTGCGCTCCGCATCGACGACGTGGCCGACCTTGAGATCGTGGCGCAGGCCTTGCGCTTTCAGGAATATATGCGTGCCCGTGGCATGATGGCTGATCTGGTCATCGTCAACGAGCAGGCATCGTCTTACGTGCAAGACCTTCAACAAGCTATTGATTCACAGTGTGAAAATAGCCGCCTGAGAGGCACTGAACTCGGCCCGCGCCAACACATATTTGCCGTTCGCAGGGACCTCATGGACGAGCCGACCTACCGGACGTTGTTGGCTTCGGCACGAGTGGTCCTGCACACTCGCAACGGCAAGATTGCCGATCAGATCGAGCGCGCGGAAACAACGGCACTGCAGGCGCGTGACGCGCAGCATTCGGGCAAGCCGACGCTTGCTCGCGACCTTTCGACGATTTCAGCTGGCCGGTCCTCGCTGTCGCGGGACATTCCGGCTGACGGAAACGGCTTGTCCAATTGGAACGGATTTGGCGGCTTCAACGATGACGGACGCCACTATGTCATCCGGCTGACCGGTACCAAGACGACGCCGCAACCGTGGATCAACGTCATTTCCAATGAAAGCTTCGGCTTCCACACTTCGGCCGAAGGTGCTGCCTTTACGTGGAGCCGCAACAGCCGCGACTACCAGTTGACGCCTTGGTCTAACGACCCGGTGACCAATCGGCCGGGTGAGGGCCTCTATATTTACGACCACTCGAGCGGCAAGGCGTTTTCTCCCATGGCAGCCGTGGTCCGCGACCCGTCCATGACCTACGAGGCGTGGCACGGACAGGGGTTCTCGACGTTTCGGTCGCAGCGCGGGCCCTTGTCCATGGACCTGACCCATGTTGTCGATCCGGTCGACCCGGTGAAGCTGTCCCGGTTGCGTATCCAGAATTACGGCTCGAGTGCGGTGCGGTTGCGCATCTACGCTTATGCGGAATGGGTCTTGGGGACTCATCGTTCCCGCACTTCCGGCACGATCATCCCGTCACAGGACGCCGCTACCGGCGCGCTTCTGGCCACCAATCCGTATAATCTGGATTTCGGCGGCCGTGTGGCGTTCCTGGCGAGCGATGCCAAGCCACAATCGGTAACCGCAGACAGGCAGGAATTCCTCGGTTCAGGCGGCACGACTGTCGAACCCTATGCGGTTATGGCAGGCGCGGCATTGTCGGGCCGGGTCGAGGCAGGCGACGCCCCTTGTGCCGCGATTGCCCGCGATATCGAAGTACCGGCCAATGGCGACGTCACGCTGGTATGGCTTCTTGGCGATGCCGCATCGGCCGACGAAGCGTCCGAGTTGATCAAGCGACATCGCGACAAGGACTTCGACAAAAGGCTTGCAGACAACGAGGCTAGCTGGCGCGGCTTCCTCGACACTATCCAGGTAAATACGCCGGACAATTCGCTGAATGCCATGGTCAACCACTGGCTGCCATATCAGAGCGTAGCGTGCCGCATCCGCGCCCGCTCGGCATTCTATCAGGCAAGCGGAGCGTTTGGCTTCCGCGACCAGTTGCAGGACACGCTTGCGCTTTTGGCACACGACCCGAGCCTTGCGAGGGACCAGATACTGAATGCCGCCCGGCGGCAATTCCCGGAAGGGGACGTGCAACACTGGTGGCTGCCGCGCACCGGGGCAGGGGTGCGTACGATGATTTCGGACGATGTCGTGTGGCTGGCCTATGCGGTTGCCTACTACATTTCCGTGACAGGCGACCGCGCAATCCTGAAGGAAAGCCTGCCGTTCATCGACGGCGAGCAGCTTGCCGAAGGCGAGCACGACGCTTTCTTCACGCCGGAACCGACCAAGACCACGGTGCCGCTTTATGAGCACTGCGCCCGCGCACTCGATCTCGCGATCAAGCGCAGCAGTGCAAGCGGCCTGCCGCTGATCCTTGGCGGCGACTGGAACGACGGCATGAACAGCGTTGGCGACGAAGGCAGGGGCGAGAGTGTTTGGCTGGGCTGGTTCCTGCTGAAGACGCTCGGCGACTTCGCGGCCGTTGCCAAGGCCGAGGGAGACACCAAGCATGCCCAAGCCTGGCAGAAGCACGCGAGCGTGTTGAAGCGTGCCTTGGAAAACACCGCCTGGGATGGCCAGTGGTATCGGCGCGGCAGCTTCGACGATGGCACACCGCTGGGTTCGAGAAGCTCCGACGAGTGCAAGATCGACTCCATTGCGCAATCGTGGAGCGTGCTTTCGGGCGAGGGCGATCCCGCCCGCTCGCAGACGGCGATGGATCAAGCTCTCGACCTGCTGGTCGACGACGAGCTTAAGATCGTGAAACTGTTCACGCCGCCCTTCTCGAAGACCGACAAGGACCCGGGGTATATCAAGAGCTATCCGCCCGGCGTGCGTGAGAACGGCGGCCAATACACCCATGCCGCGACGTGGTTCGTGATCGCGCTCGCCGAAATGGGGCGCGTTGACGATGCCTATCGCTGCTTCTCCATGCTCAACCCCGCCATGCATTCGACAGACGAGGCAATGGCCGAGCACTACCGCGTCGAGCCTTATGTGGTGGCGGCCGATATCTACTCCGGCGACAAGGGCGGGCGAGGCGGCTGGACGTGGTATACGGGCTCTGCCGGATGGCTCTATCGTGCCGCAGTCGAGGCGATCCTGGGCATACAGCGGCGCGGCACGCGCGTTGAAATAAACCCACGCATCCCAAGACATTGGGATGGCTATACGGCGACACTCAACATGTTGGGCTCTCGCCAGAACATCCGCGTGGTTCGGACGAAGGGCGCCAAAGCCGTCTCGCTCGAGGTGGACGGCGCCAAGGTCAAAGGCACGTCGTTCGACTTGGGCAAGGCTGCGGAGATGGAGGTCGTTGTACGCATCCCGTCATGAGTTCCTCGGGACCTCATCAAATGTGACTAAAATTGTGGCAGCGGCCCGCCGCTGCCATTATTTTGCCGCATGATGGGCATTTCACCTTTTTTCTCAAACCGTTAGGTGATCACGCCAGATTTCTTTCCGTAGCCATCTTTTGTTCGCGAAATCGGAACTGAAGGGATATGGAGGCATTGTTTTGCGGCGCATCGATCGATACGTGTTTCGGAAATGGTGCATTGCACAATGAGCGATTTCGCGGAGTAAGCGAGTGTCCCTTCTGCAAGTCTACTGGCGTGCTCTCGGCTATCTTGCCGCCGACAAGAAGCGGGTTGCCCTGATCTGCGGCGCCAACGTCACCCTGGCAATCGTCGCAATCCTTGAACCGATCCTGTTCGGACGGGTCATCGATTCCATCTCGGAACACATGAATGTGGTTCCGGCCCTCGTCATGTGGGCAGGGCTGGGCGCCTTCAACGTCGTCGCTTTCGTGCTGGTCGCGCGGGGCGCCGATCGTTTCGCGCATCGGCTGCGCAGCGACGTGCTTTGCGAGTCTTTCGAGCGCGTGATCACCATGCCGCTTGCCTGGCATCATGAGCGCGGAACCTCCAATTCGCTTCATACGCTTCTGCGCGCGGTGGAGTCGCTCTTCAGCCTGTGGCTGGAATTCATGCGCCAGCATCTTTCAACGGCGGTGGCGCTGATGCTGCTTGTTCCGACCGCGCTGACGCTGGACCTGCGCATGTCGATGGTGCTGCTGGTTCTCGGTGCGCTGTATTTCTGCATTGGCCGACTTGTCATGCGCAAGACCAAGCAAGGGCAGGCGAGCGTCGAGCAGCACTATCATACGGTGTTCGCCCATGTGACCGACTCCGTCAGCAATGTCGCGGTTCTGCAGAGCTACAACCGCATCGGTCACGAGACCGAGGCGTTGAAGCGCTACGTGCGCAACCTGCTGAATGCTCAGTATCCCGTGCTGGACTGGTGGGCGCTTGCAAGCGCCTTGCACAGGCTTTCGTCCACGATTTCGATGATGGTGGTGCTGCTGATCGGTTCGTACCTTGTCATGCGCGGGCAGTTGCGTATTGGCGACGTCATTGCGTTCACCGGCTTCGCGACGCTCCTCATTTCGAAGCTCGACCAGATTTCCGCTTTCGTGAACCAGATTTCCGAGGCGCGGGCGAAGCTTGAAGATTTCTATCGCATGGAAGATTCCTCACGCGAGGTTTCGGAACCTGCCGGCTTGCGCGAACTTGCTGGAATTACCGGCCATGTCCGTTTTGAAAACGTCGGTTTCGAGTTCGCCAATTCGGGGCAGGGCGTTGATGAAGTCTCGTTCGAGGTTCACGCCGGCCAGACAGTTGCGATCGTGGGGCCGACAGGTGCTGGCAAGACGACGCTCATCAACCTGTTGCAGCGCGTTTTCACGCCGCAGCGTGGCCGCATCCTTATCGATGGCGTCGATACGCGCACCGTGACCAGCCGCTCGCTGCGCCATTCGATTGCGACCGTGTTCCAAGATGCCGGGCTGCTCAACCGGTCGATCGAGGACAATATCCGCATCGGCAGAGCGGAAGCGACCTATGACGAGATCCACGCGGCGGCAGACGCTGCGGTTGCGCAGGACTTCATCCTGTCGAAGTGCGGCGGTTATGACACGGTTGTTGGTGAGCGCGGCGGGCAGTTGTCCGGTGGCGAGCGCCAGCGCATCGCAATTGCGCGCGCCGTGCTGAAGAATGCGCCGATCCTGGTTCTGGACGAGGCGACGAGCGCTCTCGACGTCGAGACCGAAGACCGCGTCAAGCAGGCGATCGATGACCTGCGCCGTGACCGCACCACGTTTATCATCGCTCACCGCCTGACCACCGTGCGCGACGCCGATCTCGTCGTGTTCATGGACAAGGGCAGGGTGGTCGAGATGGGCGGCTTTGCCGAGCTTTCCCTGCGCAATGGCCGCTTTGCTGCACTGCTGCGCGCCGGCGGCTTGCTCAATGACGAGGAGGTTCGTCGCCTCAGCCGCATTTCTTCTGTCACGGAAGACGCTGCAGCCTGACAGGCTTGTGATCGGGAAAGCTCCCGGTCACTGATTGCTCGAATCCCGGCCTGGGTCTATGAAGCAGGGGATGATGAGCAATACACGTACGCGCTTCGCCAACTGGATCGACCTCGCCAATCCCACACGCTTCGTCGCATTTGCCGACCGGATCGTACCGTGGCTGGCAGGGATTGCGTGCCTGCTGCTGGTTGCCGGTCTCTATATGAGCTTTGCAGCGCCCGAGGACTACCAGCAGGGCTCGACGGTGCGCATTATGTATATCCACGTGCCGTTCGCCTGGCTGGCAATGATGTGCTACGGGCTGATGGCCATTTCGGCTCTCGGTACGCTGGTCTGGCGCCATCCGCTGGCCGACGTTGCGCTGAAGTCTGCAGCGCCGATAGGGGCGGCCTTTACCGCGCTTGCGCTCATCACCGGTTCGATCTGGGGCAAACCGATGTGGGGCACCTGGTGGGTGTGGGATGCGCGCCTGACTTCGGTTTTCGTGCTGTTCCTCATGTATCTCGGCATCATTGCGCTGACCCGCGCGCTTGACGATGTGAGCCGCTCCGCCTGGGCGGCCGCGATCATCACGCTTGTGGGCTTCATCAACATCCCGATCATCAAGTTCTCGGTAGAGTGGTGGAATACGCTGCATCAGCCGGCCTCGGTATTCCGCATGGGTGGTCCGACCATCGATCCAAGCATGCTGTGGCCGCTGCTGATCATGGCGCTGGGCTTCACCGTTCTCTTCTTTGCACTGCACCTGACTGCAATGCGCACCGAGATCAGCCGGCGCCGCATTGCCTCAATGCGCAGGCTGGCCGCCCGCAACAGCGACGCTTGAGATAGAATTTCACTTTTTTGTAGCCGTCCGAACTCTGGCGAAGGCGCGGAAGCACTCATGAAACGATCGACGATCAACTCCATCATCCGCGATGCGGACGCATTCATTCGCTCGTTCGGCTACATCATGCCGCCATTTGCCTACTGGACGCCAGAGCAGATGAAGGAGCACCGGCAAAGCTCATCCGGTATCTTCGACGCGCGGCTTGGCTGGGACATCACGGACTACGGGCAGGGCAAGTTCGATGAACTCGGCCTTTTCCTGTTTACCGTGCGCAATGGCCGCTTCGAGGACATGAAGAAGGGCGCAGGCATGCTCTATGCCGAGAAGATCATGATATCGCGCAAGGATCAGCTTTCCCCGATGCATAGGCACGTCATCAAGGCTGAGGACATCATCAACCGCGGCGGCGGCAAGCTGGTGCTGGAACTGTTCATGCCGGATGCGGAAGGCGGCATCGATCCGAAAGCGGAGGTTTCGGTGCCAGTGGACGGCACGATCCGCAAGCTGCCGGCGGGCGGTCTGCTGAAGCTCGATCCAGGCGAAAGCGTGACGCTTTTGCCCGGCGTCTGGCATGCGTTCTGGGGCGAGGGCAAGGACGTGCTGATCGGTGAGGTCTCGACTGTCAATGACGACCTGACCGACAACATCTTCAGGGAGCCGATTGGCCGCTTTTCCGATGTCGAGGAAGACACGGCACCGCTGCATCTGCTGGTGTCTGACTATGAGCGCTGGGTTTGATAGGGAACTTGCCGCCCCGTCCAAACTACCCTGAAAATCACAACCGCTGACCGCGCGAGCTGAGATGGACGATATTCTGGAAGGATATGCGTCCACAGCCACGCCTTCGCTGATTGAGCGGTATGAATCATTCGACTTCGAAAGACTTTACGCGCCCGTCCTGGACCTGATGCCAACCTCACCGGTGCGAGTTGCAGACATAGGCGCGGGAACGGGTAGGGACGCTGCGTGGCTGGCTGATCGTGGCCACACGGTTGTCGCCGTTGAGCCGGTTCGTGAGCTGCGCGAAGCGGGCGCGGAGCGACATAGGTCAGCCAATATAACCTGGTTGGACGACGGGCTTCCCGAACTGGCAAAGCTGCAATCCCAAGAGCCATTTGGCATGGTCCTGTTGTGCGGCGTATGGCAACATATAGAAGA
>MKRZ01000087.1 GCA_001897075.1 Mesorhizobium sp. 61-13
TGCGCCTCTGGTCATTGGCGTTGTCTCAACCCCAAAGGAAAATCCGAAAATACCGCAGTGGGAGATGTTCCTCTCAGGAGGGATGGCTGCGATGAACCTCATGCTCGCAGCCAATGCGTTGGGATATGGCACCAACATGATCACGAATTGGTATTCCGACGTACCAGAGGGCAGGGCGATCCTGGGGCTTGCGCCGCATGAGCGCGTGATTGGGTTCGTGCACATCGGCTCTTTCGACGGGACGCCACAGGAACGGCCTCGGCCTGACCCCACGACGCTGTACAGCGACTATTCCGGGCCATGGCAGGAATAGCCGGTCTGTCTGGCTAAGCCGTTATCCCAAGCTCCTTGGCGCGAGCGAGAAGTCGCTCCGCCAGTCTTAGGTGCGGACGGTCATACATCTTGCCGCCCATGCCGACGACGCCGGGGTTGCCGGCAGCCTCGAATGCCGCCACCACCGCTGCGGAGTGCTGCAGGGCTTCCGTTGACGGGGTGAAGGCGGTGTTGATGACTTCTACCTGCGCGGGATGGATTGCCATCTTTCCAGTGAAGCCGTCTCGTTCGGCTTCCCTGCACTCGGCCTCAAACGCGGTCATGTCCCGGAAGTTCGGGAATACCGTGTCGATGGCGGCAGTTTCCGCTGCGGAGGCGGCAAGGATTGTCACGGTGCGCGCAAGTCTGAAAACATCCGTATAGCGACCGTTCTCATCACGGGCCGACCGGGCGCCAATGGCCGCCGACAAATCCTCGGCGCCCCAGGTCAGTCCCGAAAGGCGGCTCGTTGCATTTGAATAGGTGGATGCGGAAAGAACGCCGATTGCCGTTTCAGTGATGATCGGCAGAATCCTGATGGCTCCGTCTTGCAGGTCGTTTTCGGCTTCGTGGACCCTGAGCTTGGCCGACAGTTGCTGCACATCGCGACCGCTGTTCGATTTGGGCAGCATGATGCCCGCCGGGCGCGCAGGGACGAGTGCAGCCAGATCTTCATCGGTCATGCCAGTCGAAAGATCGTTGACCCGGACATAGACCACCGGCTTGAGCGTTTCACGCCTGTCCGAGAGAAAGCTGGATGCTATCTGCCGTGCCGTCACCTTGTTCTCGAGCGCAACCGAGTCTTCGAGATCGATGATGACGACGTCGGCTTCGGACGCGAAACCCTTTTCGAGCTTCTTTTCGGAATCGGCCGGAACGAAAAGCAGCGATCTCATCAGGCCAGCTTCTTGCGCATCATTGCTTGCCGCGTGCATTTTGCGACCAGGGCATTGTCCTGATTGTAGGCACGGTGCTCGAACTCTACGATACCGCGGTCGGGCTTGGACTTCGATTCGCGCACCGAAATCACCGTCGTTTCGACGCGGATCGTGTCGCCGTGGAACACCGGATGCGGAAAGGTCGTATCGGTCATGCCAAGGTTGGCGACGGTGGTGCCGACAGTGATGTCGTTCACCGAAATGCCGATCATCAGGCCGAGTGTGAAAAGCGAATTCACCAGCGGCTTGCCCCACTCGGTCTTGGATGCAAAATCGAAGTCGATATGCAGCGGCTGCGGGTTAAGGGTCATCACCGAAAACAGCATGTTGTCGCTTTCAGTCACCGTCTTCCTAAGCGTGTGCTGAAAGACGTGCCCGACCTTGAGTTCTTCCAGATAAAGCCCTGCCATCGCCAGTCTCCTTTGTGTGAGTTGATAGGCGCTGGGCACCCTGCCTGCAAGTCGGTTGCCTTGCCCGAACGGTATCCGGCTTCCTAACGAACATGGTGAACGCTTTATTAATTCATTGCCGCCTAATGTTGCCAAACGGCTGGTGCCTTGAGGGGGAACAATGCAAAACGCAGTGGTTTCGCATTTTCTGAAATGGGTTTGGACGGCGCGGGTTTCGGAACGCGCCGCCGCAGCGGGTGCGCTGGCCAGAGCCTATGTCAATTCCACTTTGCCGTTCGAGGACCGCTGCGCCGCCGAGGCCGCGCTGACGCTCCTGCTTGACGACGCATCGTCCAAAGTGCGCCAGTCCATCGCCGACGCGCTTTCGATGAGCCATCATGCGCCGATACAGATCATCGCCGCGCTCGCATCAGACGTGCCGGAAGTTGCCAACCTGATCCTTGCCCGGTCGCCCTTGCTGACCGACGCAGACCTGATCGATCGCGTGGCCACCGGCCAGAAGGCAACGCAGGAAATGATTGCCGATCGGCCATCGGTATCGATGCCGGTCGCCGCCGCCATTGCCGAATTGGGTGAACCGGAGGCTTGCGCGTTGCTGCTTGCCAACAGCGGCGCCGATATTGCGTCGCTGAGCTTCCGGCGTATGGCCGAACGCTTTGGGCATCTCCCTTCAGTGCGCGAAGCGCTGATCGGCGACACGCGGTTGCCTGCAGATTGCCGTCATATGCTGCTGGTCAAGATTGGCGAGGCTCTCAGGAGTGCGCCGCTGGTCCTCGCGCTGATGGGAGCTGCTCGGGCCGAACGCGTTACGCGCGACGCCTGCATCAAGGCGTCCTTGACGCTGATCGAAGGCACAAAGGCGGAAGAATATTCAGCATTGGTCGAGCATCTGCGGCTGCGCGGCGACCTGACCACCAGTTTCCTTATCCGCACGGTCGCCCACGGCAAGATCGACTTTTTCGGAACGTCACTGCTCGTGCTAACAAGGCAATCGGAGCAGCGGATACGGGCGCTCCTTGGCTCCGGCACGGATGTGGCGTTGCAAGCGCTGTTCCGCAGCGCCGGCCTTACCGAGGCGACTCACGCCGTAATATTGCGGGCCCTTAAAGTCTGGCGTGAGGTGGCCAATGGCAAGCGCATTGCCGGTGTTCAGGAAGTAAGCTGGCTGATGCTGAAGGAATTGGGTGGACAGCGAGCCGAAGGCGATGTTGCCACGCTGGTTAAGTCCATCCACCTCGAAGCGCTGCGCGAGAACGCTCGCGGCCATGCGCTGGCAATTGCAGCCGCATAAAGCGGCGCCAAGGCTCAGATATCGAGTGCTTCGGTTTCGGCGAACTCCGCCCGTTCCTGGATGAAGCGGAAGCGCGCTTCCGGCTTCGTGCCCATCAGCGCATCAACGGCATCCTTGGTGGCGGTTTCTTCATCCAGCACGTCGACCCGAAGCAACGTGCGCTTTCTTGGGTCCATCGTGGTTTCCTTGAGCTGGGAAGCCATCATCTCGCCGAGGCCCTTGAAACGGCCAATCTCGACCTTTCCGCGTCCGGTGAACTCGGTGCGCAGCAATTCATCCTTGTGGGCATCGTCCCGCGCATAGGCGATCTTGCCGCCTTGGCGGAGCGAATAGAGCGGCGGAACCGCCATGAACAGGTGCCCGCCACGGATCAGGTTGGGCATTTCCTGATAGAAGAAAGTAATCAGCAGCGAAGCGATATGGGCGCCATCGACGTCCGCATCGGTCATGATGACGACGCGGTCATAGCGAAGGTCTTCGTCGCGGTACTTGGAACGCGTCCCACAGCCAAGTGCCTGGATCAGGTCGGAAATCTGCTGGTTGGCGGTCAGCTTGTCGTGGCCGGCGCTGGCGACGTTCAGGATCTTACCCCGCAGCGGCAACACGGCCTGGCTGGCGCGGTCGCGCGCCTGCTTGGCCGAACCGCCAGCCGAATCGCCCTCGACGATGAACAGTTCGGCGCCTGCCGCAGCGTTCTGCGTGCAGTCCGCCAGTTTACCCGGAAGGCGCAGCTTGCGAACTGCGCTCTTGCGCGACACTTCCTTTTCCTGCCGCCGCCGCACACGCTCGTCGGCTCGGGTAATGACCCAGTCGAGCAGCTTTGAAGCTTCCTGCGGATTGGAGGCGAGCCAATGGTCGAATGGATCGCGGATGGCGCTTTCCACGATGCGGATCGCCTCGATAGTCGCGAGCCGGTCCTTGGTCTGGCCGACGAATTCCGGCTCACGGATAAACACCGAAAGCATCCCGGCAGCCGAGATCATCACGTCTTCCGAAGTAACGATGGAGGCGCGCTTGTTGCCGACGAGATCGGCGTAGGCCCGCAGACCGCGCGTCAAAACGTTGCGGAACCCTGCCTCGTGCGTGCCGCCTTCTCCGGTCGGGATGGTGTTGCAGTACGAGTTCAGGAAGCCGTCGCCCCCGAACCATGTAACGGCCCATTCCAGTGAACCATGGCCACCCTGCCGCTCGGTTTTTCCTGCGAAAATCTCGCGGGTCACCTGGAAGTCGTCGCCAAGCGAAGCGCCGAGGTAGTCCTTCAGGCCGCCGGGGTAATGGAACTCGGCCTTGGCCGGCGTTGTATCCTTTTCCTTGATGAAGGAAGGGTCGCAATTCCAGCGAATTTGCACGCCGCCGAACAGATAGGCCTTGGAGCGCGTCATGCGATAGAGACGCGCCGGCTCGAAGGTCGCGCCCTTGCCGAAAATCTGCTCGTCGGGGTGGAACCGGATCTTGGTGCCGCGACGGTTGTGAACTTCGCCGAGATGCTCGAGTTCGCCAAGCGGCTTGCCGCGCGAGAAACTCTGGCGATAGAGCTTGCGGCCGCGCGCCACCTCAACCTCGAGATGGTCGGACAGCGCGTTGACGACTGAAATGCCAACGCCGTGCAGGCCGCCGGAGGTTTCATAGACCTTTGAGTCGAATTTGCCGCCGGAATGCAGCGTGGTCATGATGACTTCGACGGCGGGTTTCTTGAATTTCGGATGCGGATCGACAGGGATACCGCGTCCGTTGTCGGTCACGGACAGGAAGCCATCCGCCGAGAGTTCCACTTCGATGAAGGTCGCGTGGCCGGCGACCGCCTCGTCCATCGAGTTGTCGATGACCTCGGCAAACAGGTGATGCAGGGCACGTTCGTCGGTGCCGCCGATATACATGCCCGGCCGTCGGCGCACGGGCTCAAGGCCCTCCAGCACTTCGATATCGGCAGCACTGTAGCTTTCCGCACCGTCCTTTGTGGGCAGCGGGCGCTTCGCGGCCTGAACCAGCGGGTCTGCCGGCCGCGCGGGGGCGCGAACGGGCTGAGCCGGCTTGTCGAGGGTGCCGAAAAGATCGTTGCTGTCATCCATGCGGGAGAAGAATCCGATGCTGCGAATCATTGATGATAGTGCCACGCTTTTGCCGATGGCGCGACCGAAGTTCATGGTCCGTTCGTGGCTCACAGGCCTTCTACCGCAAAACCTTTCGATAACCAAGCCACGCAAATTAGATCGAATGCTTATATTCCGGATCGCTGAATCTTTAGGAATAGCCCGTAGCGTGACCCCAACGAACAAAGAAACGGGTGCATTAGGGGTTTGGCGTGAGGGGCAAGGTCATAACGATGATCGGCATTGCGGCCGTTTTCGGTGCGATCTCGATCTTCGCTGCCGATTTCTGGATCAAGAGCCAGGCTGAAGCCGACATCGTCAAGACATCGTCGGTCACGCCGCCGCACCAACCGGCTGTGGAATTCAAGACCATCGTCGTTGCCAACGCGCCGTTGCGCTACGGCATGGAGTTGGAAGCCGCGCAGCTTTCCGAAATTCCATGGCCGCAGGCGTCGCTGCCGCAGGGAGCTTTCAACAGCGTCGATGCGCTGTTGTCAGAAGGCAAGCGTGTGGTGTTGTCGCCGATAGAGCCTAACGAACCAGTCCTGCTGGCCAAGCTTTCCGGTCCAAACGGCCGCGCCACCCTTTCCAACATGCTGATGCCTGGAATGCGCGCCGTAACCATTCGCACCGACGAGATCGCGGGCGTCGGCGGCTTCATCACGCCCGGCGATCGCGTCGATGTCGTGCTGACGCGCGATGCCGGAGCCATTGAGGAGGTGTCCAAGAATGCCGATGGTGCCGCTGGCTCAACAGTTACGACGGAAATCGTTGTCGCCGGCGCCAAAGTGCTCACCGTCGGGCAGGGCGCCGATGAGCGCCAGACGACCCCTCAGGTTGCCAATTCGATAACAATCGAAGTGAACGAGGAAGGCGCGCGCAAGGTGGCGCTTGCCCGCACGGTTGGAACTCTGTCTCTGACGCTGCGCTCTGCTACCGATGCGGAGGTTACTTCCGGTGGACTCACCACGATCTCGTCCTTCGGCGGCTCGGTTGCAGCGGGGGTTCAGTCAGCAGCCGGAGCGCTGTTCAGCACGTCGGGTTCGGATGTGCCCAAGATGAAGACTGTCATCGTGACCCGCGGTCTGGTGGCGCAGGAATACAAGGTCATGCGGCAGGAACTGCCGCAGGAACAGAACTGAGTTTGCCGGCGGGGGCCGGCTGGGGACAAGTAAATGCTTGGGTTGGGCGGACATTTCGAAGGCTGGCGGATGGCGCGGTGGCGCGCGCCGTTTGGTGCTCTAGCGCTCGCAATCGCCGGCATCTTGGCCCTACCGGCGACCTCGGTCGCAGGTGGCGATATCGTCAGGATTTCGGGTACGAAATCGACGACGGTCAAGGTGGCCAAAGGCAAGCCTAAAACCATCAAGACCGATGCCGCGTTCTACGAGATCGTCATCGGCGATCCGGAAATAGCCAACGTAAATCCGCTGACCGACAAGTCATTCTACGTGCTCGGCAACAATCTGGGCACCACCGGAATTGCGTTGTTCGACGAGAACAAGCAACTGGTCGGAAGCGTCGACGTCGAAGTCACGCTCGATACTGAACAGCTTGCGAACACCATCCGCGCCAGCGTTCCGGGAGCAAATATCAAGGTTGGCTCGGCCAACGGTCGCGTGGTGCTATCAGGTGAGGCGGAAGATGCGGTCGCGGCTGAAAAAGCCAGCAAGATCGCAACGCGGTTCTCCGGCGAAGAAGAAGTGATCAACTCGGTCAACATCTCCTCTTCGCAGCAGGTGCAGCTCAATGTGCGCTTTGTCGAGATCAACCGACAAGTGGGCCAGGAACTGGGGACCAAGCTCGGCGTTCGCTATACCGGCGCGGCCGGTTCCATCGGCTTCAATTCCGATCCGGCTGCTTCGACGTCCGTGCCGGCAGGCGAAATCGTCGGCAGCCTCCTGAGCAACGGCTGGTCCGCTGACGTTGCCATCAAGGCGCTGGAAGACCGGGGCGTTGCCCGCCGCCTTGCAGAGCCGAACCTCGTTGCCCGGTCGGGCCAAAAGGCCAGTTTCCTTGCCGGTGGCGAGTTTCCTATCCCGGTTGCCGAAGACGACAACAAGATCACTGTCGACTACAAGAAATACGGCGTCAGCCTCGATTTCACCCCGACTGTGCTGCAGGACGGCCTGATCAGCCTCGACATCGAGCCGGAAGTGTCATCCATCGATGCCTCGGCATCCTATTCGCTGGGTAATATCTCCATTCCGGGCTTCATCGTGCGCCGTGCGCGGACTTCGGTTGACCTGAAGAGCGGCCAGAGCTTCATGCTTGCCGGCCTGTTGCAGACCCAGAACGACCAGATCACCCAGCGCATCCCCGGTGCCGGCAAGATGCCTGTGCTGGGCCCATTGTTCTCGTCAAAGGCCTACCAACGGCGCGAGACCGATCTCGTGATCATCGTGACGCCTTACCTGGTCAAGCCGATAGATCCTTCGAAGAAGCCACTCGTACCGACAGACAAGACAATGGCAGCGAGCAATGTCGATTATTTCCTCGGCAACACCGAGGAGCTGAAGACCGCCGCGGTCGGCGAAGCTGCTGTACCGGTCACCACGGTCGGGCATTTCCTCGACCTGCCCAAGGAGTGACCGTCATGCGGCTTGTTTATATCACCAGCGCGGTCTTGCTTTTGTGCGTCGGCCTCGGCGGCTGCGCCCAGGACGACTACCTGCGAACCGACGGCCTCACGACCGGCGCAGGCGACGCGATAGCGGCAAATACCGCCATGCAAATCGTCGATCCTTGGCAAAACGGTGTCCAGAACACGAAGCTGAAGGTTCCGGCACAGCGGACGAGCAGCGAGACGAGCCCGGCTGATGACGCAGCATCGGCCAAGGCGGCGACGACCACGACGGGCAACTGATCGGGCGGATCATTTCAAATGGCTAGTGAGATCAAGACCAAGAAAATCCTGCTTGTTTCGACGGACAGGGCCTTTGAGCAGGATACGCGCGCAGCGTTCGCTACCTCCGAGGTGATCCAACTGGTCACCGTGGACAAGAACCTCGCTGATGTCCGCGGGGAAGTGCAGGAGGCCGATCTCGGCGCCATCATCGTCGATATGGATGCGGCCAGACTGGACGAGATGAGCGCCCTGCAGCGCATCATGCGCAGGTTGGAAGGGCGCGTGCCGGTTGTCGTCGTAACGCAGGAATTCAACGCTGCTGCGGTGCGCATCTTAGTCCAGCTTCAGGTCTCCGACTTCTTGGTGAAACCGATCTCGACGGCTGATCTGGTTCGTTCCGTCGTCGCTGCCTTGCAAGGCACGGGGCACAGCCAGCAGACGGAATCACAGATCTACACGTTCCTTCCCGCGGCAGGCGGGGTGGGCACGACGACGCTGACGCTTCAGACCGCCTTCCAACTCCACAACTCGACCTCGCGCGGCGCCTCTACCTGTGTCGTCGATCTCAATTTCGAGCAGGGTGCCTGTGCAGAATACATCGACCTTGAGCCACGCTTCGACATAACGGAAATTGAAAACCGCCCCGAACGCCTCGACAGGCAATTGCTCGATGTCATGCTCTCCAAGCATGAGAGCGGACTTTGCGTTCTGGCTGCGCCTTCAAATCCGGCCGACATGCGCTCGTTCAAGACGGATGTCGTCGTGCGCATGCTGGATTTGGTGTCTGCCTATTTCGACAATGTCGTGATCGATATGCCGCGCACTTGGTTCCCGTGGACGGAAACAGTGCTGCTAGGCTCCAACAAGCTCTACATCGTTTCGGAAATGACGGTGCCGTGCCTGCGCCACACGCAAAGGCTCATCCAGGCCATTCACCAGACAGTCGGCAAGGAAGTCAGGCCGAACGTCATCGTCAACCGCTTCGAACAGAAGATGTTCGACAACGGCATCAAGCAGGCTGACGTGCAGGAGATACTTGGCGAGCATTTTGTCGGCGGCATCTCCAACAACTACCGGCTAGTGCGCGAGGCAGTCGATCGCGGCGTGCCTCTGCACGAGATCGATCCCAACGCCAATGTCATTCAGGATTTGAAGAAGATCATCCTGCCCGATGAGGTCGCCGTTGCTCCCCAGAAAACCCGGTCCCTGTTTGGTATCGGCAAAGGGCTGCTTAAGAGGAAGGCCGGATGAGCAGCCGCTTTTCCACGCTGCAAAATCGCGATCTGCGCACTGAGCGACCGGTCGAGACGGCTCCGGCGACGAGCCCGGCCATCGTCATCCCAACGACGCGGAAGCCGGTCGCCGCGAAATCCGAGACCACGGCAAAGGGGGCCGACAAGGTACTCGACGCACGCGTGCGCATCCATCGCATGCTGCTCGACGAGATCAATCTCGTGGCACTCGAGCGTTTGCCTAAAGAAGAGATGCGTCGGCAGGTGCACGACTTCGTTTCGGAAAAGACGCGCCATGAGCGCATGGCGATCAATGTCGCTGAACTGGACGCTCTGGTTGATGATATCGTTGACGAAATGGT
>MKRZ01000088.1:0-11807 GCA_001897075.1 Mesorhizobium sp. 61-13
CCGTACCTTCTTCCGTCTCGCACCTCCGTTGCGAGCAGAAGAAGACAGGCTGGCGATGATCGAGGCGATCAAGGACGGCACGGTCGATCTGATCGTCTCCTCGCACGATCCGCAGGACGTCGATACAAAACGCCTTCCTTTCGCCGATGCCGCTGCCGGCGCGGTGGGACTGGAGACACTTCTGGCGGTGGCGTTGCGCCTTCACCACAATTACGAGGTGCCGTTGATACGAGTGGTAGAAGCGCTGTCCACAGCCCCTGCCCGGTTGTTTGGCCTGCCGGGTGGTTCATTGAAGCCAGGCGCGCTGGCTGACCTCGCGTTGGTTGACCTCGAAGAACCCTGGATCGTGAGTGAAAGCGCCATCCGCTCGCGCTCCAAGAATACCTGTTTCGAAGGCGCGCGACTGCAAGGCAAGGTCTTGCAAACAATGGTTGCGGGCCGCACAGTATTTTCGGCCTAGATCGGCATTTCGAACCGGTCAGCCGAGGGGGAAACATGACCTACGCTGCCATCGCGGCGCTGATCTTCGGTTACCTGTTTGGGTCGATTCCATTCGGCTTGCTTTTGACCCGTGCCGCCGGTCTTGGCGACGTGCGTTCCATCGGCTCGGGTAACATCGGCGCGACCAACGTGCTGCGCACCGGCAACAAGAAACTTGCTGCCGCCACGCTTATCCTGGACATGCTGAAAGGAACTGCGGCTGTCCTGATTGCCAAGTACTACGGCATGGAGCTTGGGCTTTTCGCCGGCTTTGGAGCCTTCCTTGGACATCTTTTTCCGGTATGGCTGGGGTTCAAAGGCGGCAAGGGTGTCGCGACCTATCTCGGCGTGCTGATGGGGCTGGTCTGGCAAGCGGCACTGATCTTCGCTGCTGTGTGGCTGCTCATGGCGGTACTGTTCCGCTATTCGTCACTTTCGGCGTTGACTGCAGCAGTCGTCGTTCCCATCGCGCTATGGGTTCTCGCAACGCCGGGAATTGCTGGGCTGTTTGCGCTTATGAGCATCATCTTGATCTACAAGCATCGCACCAATATCTCACGCCTGATGGCGGGCACCGAAGGCCGGATCGGCGCCAAGGGGTGACACAGGTGCAGTCAGGACCAAGGTTGAGCGACCGGCAACGGATCGCGTGGCTCAGGTTGATCCGCACCTCGAATGTCGGGCCTGCGTCATTCCGGGATCTGATCAACCGATTCGGGTCGGCTGAGACAGCGCTCGAGATGCTGCCCGAACTGATGGCCGCTACCGGCTCCAGAAGAACAGTCCACATTCCAAGCCTTTCGGATGCCGAAGCCGAGATGGATAAGGCAAACCGGCATGGGGCAAGGTTTGTATGCGTCGGCGAGCCTGACTACCCGCCGCTGCTCAAGTTGATCGATCACCCGCCGCCTTTGCTGGCCATTATTGGCAAAGGAGAGGTTTTCCGCCTGCCCGCAATCGCCATTGTCGGCGCGCGCAACGCCTCTTTGGCCGGCATCAAGATGGCAAGAACACTGGCCGGCGAGATAGGGCGTGAGGGCTACAGCATCGTCTCGGGCCTTGCTCGGGGGATCGACACGGCGGCGCATCAAGGGAGCCTTGCAAGCGGCACCATTGGTGTTCTGGCCGGAGGATTGGACATGCCCTACCCGCCGGAAAACGCGAGCCTTTGCCGCGAGATTGCCGATCGTGGCGGTGCGGTTGTGTCGGAGATGCCGTTCGGGTGGCAGCCGCGAGCACAGGATTTCCCGCGGCGTAACCGGCTTGTTGCTGGAACGGCTCTAGGACTGGTGGTGATCGAGGCGGCGAAACGCTCAGGTTCGCTGATCAGCGCAAGATTGGCTGGCGAAATGGGGCGGTTGGTATTTGCCGTTCCCGGTTCACCGCTTGATCCGCGTGCCGGCGGCACCAACGGATTGCTAAAGGACGGCGCGACCCTTGTGACGGAAGCCTCTGACGTGCTCGGCGCAGTGGCCCCGCTCTACGCCCCGTCGAGAACACCAAATCTTCCCCTCGAGGAGCCACCCGACCTGTCGCACAGCCCTTCTCACGGCGATGGCGAGCGCAACCTCATCATGGAAGCTCTTGGGCCAACGCCGATGGAGGTCGATGACATTATCGCGCATACCGGGCTGCACCCGGCGCAGGTCTCGATGATACTTCTGGAACTCGATCTCGCCGGACGTCTCGAACGTCACAGTGGCGGGAGCATTTCACTGGTGTTTCCGGACGCGTAGGCCGAGTTAAACGCCGCAGCATCGCACTTGGGAGCGTTTCGCATGTCGCGACGAGCAAATGTTCGAAGCGATCCAAAGATGGCTAGCTATTTCCGTCAGGCTGATCGGCGTGATGCTACGATGCCGTATGCCGCAAACGCCAAGGCACCGCCTATCGCATAGCGGAACCAAGCGTAGCCATAGTCTACGCCATCGCCGCCAGCCGCGGCATAGGCTCCTGCGACAATGAAACTGGCTACGACTAGGCCGAGACCGAAACCCTCACCAAGGGACAGGTTACCGCATAGCCATGCGATCTTGGGGTTTGTGACGCGGCGGCTGATAAATCGCAGGGCTTCGCCTACGATCGCGCCAGCCACACCCACGACGACGGCCGCGCCGACTACCCAGGCCAAGAATTCGAAAATCTGCTGGAGCATTGCATCACCCGATACCACCAGCCTCTATTAGTGCCAGATACAGTCAGGCAGTCAAGCAAGGTCGATGTGCTGTCGCGAAGCCACCCGCAGAAAAACAAATTGATTTATCCATTTGAGATTGGTGAGCCGGGAGGGGATCGAACCCTCGACCACATGATTAAAAGTCACGTGCTCTACCGCTGAGCTACCGGCCCATCCAAAGCGTCCAGACCTTGGTCGGGACGACCTGCCCTTCGGGTCTTTCCAAAGGAAACTTGCTTTGCGCTGCCGAGGACAGAGCCGCAGCATTTCCGAGGTGCGATCAAGTTCGGAATTGCGCGGAACATAGGGAGGGAGTTCCAACCGGTCAACCGGAAAAAACGCGGCATTTTCCGCGTTGTTCACATTCGTGCCGCGTGCTTCAGCAGCTCGATTTCCAATACCCGATTGAAGTACTTACGTGCTTTTCCAAACAAACCAAAAAATCAGCAATAGTCATATTACTAATATTAAATGTAATCACGGGGAGGAACAAACCCGGCGAACCACCGTTACATTTCACAAGAAGGTTTTTTTCCCGCTGTAAGGAGAAAATCATGAGACGCTTTATTACGGGTCTGCTGGCTTCCTTTCTTTCAGCTTCGTTTCTTGCCGCAACGCCAATGGCGGCCAGCGCAACATCGGTCTACGTGCCGACTACGCAACCTCTGTCTTCGCCCATCAATGTTCAGAGTGTCGACTACAGACCATGGCAAAGACGGGGATTCTATCGGGATCGAGATAACGCATATTACAACGGTCACCGCGGCTATCGCGAATATCACCGCGGATACCGCCGTCACGGTGATTTCTGGTTCCCGCTAGCCGCTTTTGCCACAGGGGCGATCATCGCTGGAGCCATCGCGAACGACGCGCCGCCCGCCTATGTGGGCGGCAATGCCCACGCTCGGTGGTGTTACGACCGCTACCGGAGTTACCGAGCCTACGACAATACGTTCCAACCCTACAATGGCCCACGCCGGCAGTGCTATTCGCCCTACCGCTGAACCGTCACGGCCATACCCAAAGAAAAGCCCGCGGGATCGCTCCCGCGGGCTTTTTGCTTTTACAAACGTCTGTCTTAGCTGTGAGCGAGAACCGCAAGCAGCAGCAGCGCCACAATGTTGGTGATCTTGATGGCCGGGTTGACGGCGGGGCCAGCGGTATCCTTGTAGGGATCGCCGACGGTATCACCGGTGACCGAAGCCTTGTGTGCTTCAGAGCCCTTGAGGTGCTTGACGCCATCCTTGTCCGTGAAGCCATCCTCGAACGACTTCTTGGCATTGTCCCATGCGCCACCGCCAGAGGTCATCGAAATGGCCACAAACAGGCCATTGACGATAACGCCGAGCAGCGAGGCGCCGAGCGCGGCAAAGGCGGAAGCCTTCGAACCCGAGATCAGCAGAACGCCGAAGTAGACGACAAGCGGAGCCAAAACAGGCAGCAACGACGGAATGATCATTTCCTTGATCGCCGCCTTGGTCAAAAGATCGACCGCGCGCGCATAGTTAGGCTTGGAAGTGCCCTGCATGATGCCCGGATCCTCGCGGAACTGCTTGCGCACTTCCTCGACGATTGAGCCGGCAGCGCGCCCAACCGCAGTCATGGCGATACCGCCGAACAGGTAAGGAATCAGGCCGCCGAAGATCAAGCCGGCGACAACGTACGGGTTCGAAAGGTCGAACGAGACAGTGCCCATATCAGCGAAGTACGGGTACTGCGCGCCATTGGCGGCAAAGAACTGCAGATCGTTGGAATATGCAGCGAACAGCACCAGCGCGCCGAGGCCGGCCGAACCGATGGCATAGCCCTTGGTGACCGCCTTGGTGGTGTTGCCAACCGCGTCGAGCGCGTCCGTCGAATGACGAACTTCCTTGGGCAGGCCGGACATTTCCGCAATGCCGCCGGCGTTATCGGTCACCGGACCGAAAGCGTCGAGCGCCACGATCATGCCGGCCAGGCCGAGCATAGTGGTGACGGCAATCGCCGTGCCGAACAAACCGGCGAGCTGGAAGGTGGCGATGATGCCGCCGACAATGACGATGGCGGGCAGCGCAGTCGACTCCAGCGAAACCGCCAGGCCCTGGATGACGTTGGTGCCGTGGCCCGTCACCGAGGCCTGGGCAATCGAGTTGACCGGGCGCTTGTTGGTGCCGGTATAGTACTCGGTGATCACCACGATCAACGCCGTCACCACAAGGCCGATCAGGCCGCAGACGAACAGGTTAGTACCCGTCAAGGCGATACCGTTGGCCGTGCCAACATCGCCCCAACCGATCGTCAGCTGGTTGGCAATCGCAAGACCGCCAATCGACAGAACGCCAGTCACGATGAGGCCCTTGTAAAGCGCGCCCATGATCGAACCGTTAGAGCCGAGCTTGACGAAGAACGTACCAACGATCGAGGTAACGATGCAGACGCCGCAGATGACCAACGGATAGAGCATCATTTCAGCGAGGTTCGGAGCTGCGCCAAAGAAGATGGCAGCCAAAACCATAGTGGCAACAACCGTCACCGCGTAGGTCTCGAACAGGTCAGCAGCCATGCCTGCGCAATCGCCGACATTGTCGCCGACGTTGTCAGCGATGGTCGCCGGGTTGCGCGGATCATCTTCCGGAATGCCTGCTTCAACCTTGCCGACGAGATCGCCGCCAACGTCCGCACCCTTGGTGAAGATGCCGCCGCCGAGACGGGCAAAGATCGAGATAAGCGATGCGCCGAAGCCGAGCGCAACGAGCGCGTCGACAACCTCACGGCTAGCGGGAGCATGACCAAGCGGGCCGGTGAGAACCCAGTAATAGACCGACACGCCAAGCAGCGCGAGGCCGGCGACCAGCATGCCGGTGATGGCACCCGACTTGAAGGCGATATCCAGGCCTGCAGCGAGGCTGTTGGAAGCGGCCTGCGCGGTGCGCACATTGGCGCGAACCGAGACATGCATGCCTATGAAGCCGGCAGCGCCCGACAAGACCGCACCAATCAGGAAACCGAATGCAGCGGTTGCCGAAAGCAGCCACCAAGCCAGAATGAATACAACGACGCCAACGATGGCGATGGTGGTGTACTGGCGCGCCAGGTAGGCCTGGGCGCCTTCGCGGATGGCCGCGGAGATTTCCTGCATGCGTGCATTGCCCTGGTCGGACGCTAGTACCGACTGTGTCGCCCAGATGGCGTATAGGACAGAGAGCAGACCGCAGGCGATGACTACGTAAAGCATGGTCATGCCGGATTTTCCTCGAGTGATGGCCCGAAAGAACCCCCCTCCGGGCCGATGGAGACGAAACCGGACCCGGTTGCGGAATCCGATCGTTCGCTGCGGCTTATGCGAAACAGGTGAACGAACGTCAAGATATTGTTCGGTTTTTGCCCCGTTTTCGCCCTAAAGGATAAGATATCAGCGGGGGCATTTCCCCCGTTGACCGATTTTATCGATTGAAACCTTAGGGCACTGCGGCCAATGCCGCAGCCCCTGGATCAAGCCGGTTGCCGACGAGAGCCCATCTGAAGCATCCCAAGCAAGACGAGGCAAAGGACCGCTATCGGCAAGACAATCCATGCGAGCATGTTCCAGCCCCAGGCATTGTAGACCGCCCCCGACATCAGCGAGGCGAAGGCAACACTGGAAAACAGTACGAAATCGTGGAAGCCCTGGGTCTTGCCTTTTTCTTCAGGACGATAGCATTCAGCCACCATGGCCGTCGAACCGATGAAGCCGAAGTTCCAGCCCAGTCCGAGCAGGATCAGCGAAACCCAGAACTGCCAGAGCTGGATGCCGGACAAGGCCACTAACCCGCAGCCGATCAGCAAGGCGAAGCCTACCGCAACGATGGTGGGAGCGCCGAACCGATGGATCAGCCTGCCGGTGAAGAAGCTCGGCGCGAACATGGCCATGACGTGCCAGGATATGCCAAGCGTGGCCTCGTCAGAAGTAAAGCCACAGCCGACCATGGCCAGTGGTGCGCCAGTCATGACAAAGGTCATCAGTGCGTAGGAGCCGACTGCGCACAGCAAGGAAACTGCGAAGCGCGGTTGGGTGACGATATCGGCCAGCGACCGACCCGTATCCGTTGCCGCCGTTGCAGCCTTTGCCGTGGAATCGGTGCGTAGGAAAGCAAGGACGACACCGCCAACACCAGCAAGAACGATGAGCGCGGCAAACGCCCCCGCAAACATGACTGGAGCCAAAAGATCCTTGGTGAAAATGACGACCTGAGGCCCGAGTACAGCGGTGAAAACGCCGCCGGCCAGAACAAAGGAAATGGCGCGCGCCTTGAATTCAGGAGGCGCGTTGTCAGCCGCCGCAAAGCGGAACTGCTGGACGAATGCTCCGCCCGTTCCGACCATCAGCAAACCGAATGCAAAGCCCCAGAAACTGGATTGGAACAGGGCGATGGTCGCCACCAATGCGCCGAGTGCAGTGATGCCTGTGCCGGTCAGGAAGCCGTCGCGCTGGCCAAGCCGACGAATGATGGCCGCTGCTGGCAGAGCACCCAGTGCCACGCCTACATTGTAGCCGGTCAAGGGAGCGGTCGCCAAAGACTTGTCCGTACCAAGCATATAGTGCCCGGCAAGCGCGCCGAGCGCGAAGCAGATCGGCCCCGCCGATCCGATGATTGCCTGAGCTGCTGCAAGAATAATCGCTGTACGCCGAGCTTCGCGCTCGGCTTCAGCATGCGCAATTGTCATGAAATTTCCTTACCTTTGCCACGTCCCTCGCCGCGCACCCGGCGCGACACGCGATCCAATACCGCGTTGACGAGCTTTGGCTCGTCCTCATCATAGAACGCTTTGGCAATATCAATATATTCCGAGACAATGACGGCGACCGGAACTTCTTCCCGCCGCATCAACTCGTAGGTGCCCGCGCGCAGGATAGCACGTAGCGTAGAATCGAGGCGCGACAGCGGCCAATCTTCGGTCAATGCCTGTCGGATGATTGGGTCGAGCGTCTTCTGATTTTCCACGACGCCGGCCAAAATGCCGCGAAACCACTGCGCATCTGCCTCGCGATAAAGCGCACCGTCCACTTCTTTGCCGAGCCGAAAGGCTTCATATTCCGCGGTGATTTCCAGCAGGCCGCTACCTGCGACATCCATCTGGTAAAGCGCCTGCACCGCCGCAAGACGTGCAGCGCCGCGCTTGTTGGCTTGTCGTACCGGCGGCTGGCCGCTGCCCGTTGGATCAGTCACGTCGTTCAGGCTCCGAGTTGCGCGCGAAGAGAAATCATGGTCAGGGCCGCACGCGCGGCGAATCCGCCCTTATCGCCTTCGCTGCGCTTTGCGCGGGTCCAGGCCTGTTCCTCGTTCTCCGTCGTCAGGATGCCGTTACCGATGCAAACCGCTTCCTGCACCGAGAGGTCCATCAGCGCACGCGCCGATTCGTTGGCAACGATATCGAAATGATGCGTCTCGCCGCGGATCACAGTGCCCAGCGCCACGTAGCCGTCATAGCCCTTGCCGCCAGATGCTTGGGCATCAAGCGCAAAGGATATCACTGCCGGGATTTCCAGCGCACCTGGAACGGTAACGACATCATATTTGACGCCCGCGTCCTCAAGCGCAGCTTTGGCGCCGTCAAGCAGCGCGTCGGCGAGGTCGTCGTAGAAGCGCGCCTCGATGATCAGAAGCTTGAGTTTCTTGTCCTTGGCCATGTCTTGCGTCTCCGGAGGAGCCGGTCAATTAGGCCGAAGCGCGACCGTCCGCAAGCCTTGGAAACTATCTATCGGGCAATCACGCGAAGTTGCGGTTACAGACCTTGCGCGGATGCCTCCACAAGGCGGGCCGCATAACGCGCCATTGTATCGACCTCCAGGTTGACGCTGTCGCCAACCTTGCGCTCACCCCAGGTAGTCACAGTCAGCGAATGATGGATCAGAAGGACGTCGAAACGTGTGCCGTCCACCTTGTTAACCGTGAGCGAAGTGCCGTCCAAGGCAATCGATCCCTTCGGCGCGATGAACTTGGCCAACGCAGGCGGTGCATCCAGCGTAAAGCGCACCGCGTCGCCCTCGTCCTGTCGCGCCACGATCTCCGCCATGCCGTCCACGTGGCCGGAAACGATGTGGCCGCCCAGCTCGTCGCCGATCTTGAGCGCGCGCTCGAGATTGATGCGGCTGCCGGATTTCCAGGTAGATGCGCTCGTCAGCCGCAGCGCCTCTTCCCAGGCCTCGACCTCGAACCAACGTGTGTTCGCCGTCTTGTCAGGCAGCGCAGTAACGGTCAGGCAGACTCCTGAACATGCAATCGAGGCTCCAATGGCGATGGTTTCGGGATCGTAGACCGTTTCGATACGCAGACCGACGCCCTGTTTCAGCGACTTGACCGCTGCGACCATACCCACGTCGGTGACGATACCCGTAAACATCAGAAGCCCCTCGCCCACTCGGCATAGCTGTCCTCGCCAAGACGCATCTCGCGCAATTTCTGGAAACCCAGCGGTATGTGGTCAGGATCGATCGGCGCCGCAATCCCGTTCGGCCCGATCTCACGAGGACCGTGAAACAGCACGATGCGATCAACCAGGCCGTCGGCCAGGAAAGCACCGGCCACCGCGGCGCCGCCTTCGACCAGGACGCTTGCCATGCCGAGAGCTGCCAAGTCTTCCATAAGTTCCGGCAAGGCAATATGGCCGTCATGCAGTTCTGTGCCTACGAAGCGCACCCCCCGCCGCTCAAGCATCGCCTTGCGATGCGGGTCCGCCGACGTGTCGGCAGCAATGTACAGCGGCACGCGGTCCGCATCGGCCACAAGCTTCGAGGTTTCCGGCAATCGAATTTCGCGATCAAGCACAATACGCGCCGGCGAGCGGTTCTCCAGACCTGGCAGGCGAACCGTCAGCGCCGGGTCGTCCTCCAATGCCGTGCCGATGCCGATCAAGACTGCGTCAGACTCCGCTCGCAGAAGATGCACCTCACGCCGGGCCGCCTCACCTGTGATGGCGACCTGGCCGTGCCCGGCAGCGCCAATCTTTCCATCCGATGAAATCGCAAGCTTTAGAATGACTTCCGGTCTCTTTCTCGATGACCTTATCAAATAGCCAGCCATCTGGTCGGATGCCTGTGCCGACAAAAGGCGTTCAACCACCTCTATGCCTGCCTCGCGCAGGATCGCATAGCCTTTGCCGGAGACACGGGTATCAGGGTCGCTGGCTGCGCCTACCACGCGTGCGATCCCGGCGTTGACCAACGCATTCGCACAGGGTGGCGTGCGGCCATGATGAGCACAAGGCTCAAGCGTGACATAGGCCGTGGCACCACGCGCCAGTTCACCTGCCTGCGCCAAGGCCTCGGCTTCGGCATGAGGACGTCCGCCGACCGCAGTAACGCCCGTACCGACAATCATGGGGCCGTTGCCATCGTCGCGAACGATGACGGTTCCCACGGCCGGGTTGGTCGAGGTGCGGCCTGAATTGCGGCGCGACATGCGAAGCGCCGCCGCCATATAGCGACGATCCAGCTTCTCCTGCGCGGTCATTGCCGGCTCGCCCATGCCTCAGTTGCCTTCCTCGTCACCCTTCAATTCGCCAAGAACATCGTGAAAGTCCTTCGCTTCCCGGAAGTTGCGATAGACCGATGCGAAACGCACATAGGCGACGTCATCGAGCGACTTGAGCGCCTCCATGACCAGCCTGCCCACCTCTGCCGACGGGATTTCCGTTTCACCAGAGCTTTCAAGCTGGCGCACGATACCAGTCACGGCACGGTCGATGCGCTCAGGATCAACGTTGCGTTTGCGGACAGCGATCTCGACCGAGCGCAAAAGCTTGTCGCGGTCGAAGGCCACTTTGCGGCCAGACTTTTTGACCACGACAAGATCGCGCAACTGGACCCTCTCGAACGTCGTGAAGCGGCCGCCGCAGTCAGGACACACCCGCCGCCTGCGGATGGCTGAACCATCCTCCGCAGGCCGGGAATCCTTCACCTGCGTATCTTCGGACTGGCAATAGGGACAGCGCATATGAAGCCTTTGCTACGCGATTCTTAACTGCGCGAAAGGCTAGAGTGTTTTGCCCAAATGGCAAAGACAGCGCAGCCCCGCTCCCCACAGATAGCGAGGCTGTGCCCGATTTTCTATTCCCGTGGATTATCCAAGATACGGATAGAGTGGGAAGCGCTCGGTCAAAGCCACGACCTTCTTCTGGACAGCAGTCTCGACGGCGGCATTGCCTTCGTCGGAATTGGCGACCTTCAAGCCGTCGAGCACCTCGGCTATCAGCTTGCCGATTTCACGGAATTCAGCCTGGCCGAAGCCGCGTGTGGTGCCGGCTGGTGTGCCAAGACGAACCCCGGAGGTGACAAACGGCTTTTCCGGGTCGAATGGAATGCCATTCTTGTTGCAGGTAATGTTCGCGCGTCCCAAAGCTGCCTCGGCGCGCTTGCCGGTCGCGTTCTTGGGCCGCAAGTCAACCAGCATCAAGTGGTTATCCGTGCCACCGGAAACGATGTCGAGGCCGGTTTCCTTGAGGCTGGACGCCAGAGCCTTGGCGTTGTCCGCAACATTCTGGGCGTAAACCTTGAAACCCGGCTTCAACGCCTCACCGAATGCGACGGCCTTGGCGGCAATTACGTGCATCAACGGGCCACCCTGAAGACCCGGAAACACCGCCGAATTCATCTTCTTGGCGATGTCCTCGTCATTGGTGAGGATCATGCCGCCGCGAGGGCCTCGGAGCGATTTATGGGTAGTAGTCGTCACCACGTGCGCATGCGGCAGCGGCGAAGGATGAACGCCGCCCGCGACGAGGCCGGCGATGTGCGCCATGTCGACCATAAGATAAGCGCCAATGGAATCAGCTATTTCACGGAACCTCTTCCAGTCCCAGATGCGCGAATAGGCGGTGCCGCCGGCCAGGATCAGCTTCGGCTTGTGCTGCTGTGCCAACTTTTCGATTTCGTCCATGTCCAGCAGGTGGTCGTCCTTGCGCACGCCATAGGAAACGACCTTGAACCACTTGCCGCTCATGTTCACCGGCGAACCGTGAGTCAGGTGCCCGCCCGAGTTGAGGTCGAGGCCCATGAAGGTGTCGCCCGGCTGCAATAGCGCCAGAAAGACGGCCTGGTTCATCTGGCTGCCGGAGTTCGGCTGCACATTGGCAAAGTTGCAGCCGAACAGCTTCTTGGCGCGCTCGATGGCAAGCTCTTCGGCAACATCGACGA
>MKRZ01000088.1:11861-27123 GCA_001897075.1 Mesorhizobium sp. 61-13
TTCCAGAACGGCGCGCGAGACGATGTTTTCAGAGGCAATCAACTCGATTTCGTGGCGCTGGCGGCCAAGCTCATTGCGGATCGAGCCGAAGATTTCCGGATCGACTTCCGAGAGCGGCGTTTCGAAGAAGGAATTGAGTTGGCTGGAGGCGGCCGACTGTGTTGCCATGGCGTGAAACATCCTTGCTGCAAAGGTCTGCGCGCCATTAACATACTTGCCTAGCGGTCGCCACGTGCGCGGGGCGAAATTCGTTGGTCCGATTGCGGCAATGCGTCGCCGCCAACGAAAAAAGGCCGCCCTAAGGACGGCCTTTCCAAAATCATAGACGCCACAAAGCGCTAGAGCGACGATGTGATCTGCAACTCGTCCACACCGTCCCAACCGTAGACGTCGTCGCGGAACTGGGCGACGCCATCGCCGGTAGACCAAGCCGAAACGTAGAGGAAGTGAACCGGAACAGGATTGGTTACGGCAACCGGTTGGGATTCCCCGGTCTTGATCGCCGCCTCGAAATGCTGGCGATCCCAGCCGGGCGTGTCGCGCAGGATCCAGGTTACAAGGTCACGAACGTTCTGCACGCGCACGCAGCCCTAAGAATCGAAGCGGATCAGCTTGTTGAACAAGCTCTGCTGCGGCGTGTCGTGCATGTAGACACCATCCGGGCTCGGGAAATTGATCTTCACCGAAGCCATTGCATTGCCCGCGCCGGGATCCTGGCGGAAACGGTACTTGGCCGCCTCTTCCGTCGACCAATCCACCGTCATCGGATCGACTTCACTGCCATCGGGCGCAAACAGCCTGATCTTGCTGTTCTTCAGATAGTCGGGATCCTTGCGCATCAAGGGGATGATGTCCTTGCGCACGATGGAAACCGGGGCGTTCCAATAGGGATTGACGATGATTTCGTTGATCTTGGAGTTCACGATCGGTGTCTGGCGATCGATCTTGCCGACGATTGCCGTGTGCCGAAGCACGACGCGACCGTTTTCCACCGCCTCGATCTGGGCTGCCGGAATATTGACCAGGACATACCTGTCGCCGAGCGTACCGGCCTTTTCACGCAAACGACCAAGATTGGTTTCCAACTGGCCGAGGCGGGTCTGCGCCGCAACATTCATCGCCAGATAGGAATATTTGCCGAGCACGCCCTCTTCCGGCAGGCCATGGCGAGCCTGGAAGCGCTTCACGGCGGCATCCACGTAGGAATCGAACGATTCCGAAAAACCCGCGCTTTGCGGCAGATCGCCCGATACCATCAGGCGCTTGCGCAGCGGAACCACGTCAGGATCGATAACGCCAAGCTTCAGCTTCTTAGTTGCGGGCACCTGCTCCCAACCACCGCGTGCAACGATGTCCTGATACTGGGCAATCGCCTGCTCGGTGTAGGAAATGGTCTGCGGGCTGAAGATGGGCAGCGTCGAAGCGACCTTGCCGCGTCCGGTGGCACGAGCATCGAAAGTGTCATCCCAATTGCCGCGACCGGCGGCCTTCAGGATATCGTCAACGACGTTCTGTGCGCTGGCTCCACCTGCGATCACAGAAGCTGCGATTGCAGAGACTCCGGACAAAAACATACGGCGGCTGGTTTTCATGGGCGTTCCAGACATTCTTCCAGTCAATGTTCAGGCGATACGGGCCGGCACTCTAGGCTGGCCGAACTTAACAATTCGCCAACCATACCGGCATCACATCGGCGTAAGAAACGCACCGCGCCGAAACAAGGTTCCAGACAGGTAGGAGCATTCCTACCGCTACCTTACTCGTCTTTCGCTTTCATTTGAATATGGCGGCAACGTGGCGCATCGGCCAATCATGCCAAACGCGGTGACACAAAACACAAGGCCAGTGCTTTTTGGGCACCGGCCTTTGTCGTTTCCGCAAACTTGCGCCTATCGGGGCGTCCAATGCTTACATGCGATAAGCGATTGTGTCGTTCCAGAACCTGTCCAAGCGCTGCAACGCGCGGTTCATCTGCTTGAACTCGTCGGTGTTGATGCCGCCAACCTGCTCAATCGAGCCAACGTGGCGTTCGTAGAGACCGGCCACGACTTCAGCGACATCGGAGCCCTTGTCCGTCAGGCTGACCCGCACCGAACGGCGGTCAATGCGCGAGCGCTGGTGATTGATGAAGCCCAGATCGACCAGCTTCTTCAGATTATAGGAAACGTTGGAGCCGAGGTAGTAACCACGCGAGCGCAATTCGCCAGCCGTCAATTCAGCGTTGCCGATGTTGAAAAGCAGCAGTGCCTGAATGGCGTTGATATCGGAACGGCCGTTGCGGTCGAACTCATCCTTGATGACGTCAAGAAGACGACGGTGCAACCGCTCAACGAGCTGGAGCGATTCCATGTACAGCGAGCGGATCGCCTCACGGCGGTCGTCGGATACGTTTGCGGGCTTCGCCGCAGGACGCGGGTTGTTCATTTTCTTTGCCTCTCGTTTGTCGCCCGGTGATTTTTTGTTTTTCTCACCTTGGGACCGACACTATCGAATACTCATAAAATTCGACTTAAACGCCAAGGCTAACAAGAGCTTACCGGTAACAGGTCGCTGAGAGGCTTAATGAATGGTCACGTCCGTTCTGAAAGTTAACCTAAATATTTACTGAACGCGCAGAGCCTGAACTACCGCGCTTCCTTCCGCTTCTGCACATGCATCAGCAGCCTTAGCGCAATGTAGATCAACGCAACGGCGGCATGGGTAAATGCAATCGGCCAGCGCTCGCCAAAATACTGCGGGAAGCCGACATACATGGCGGTTTCTGCGGAAGCGCATAAAAACCAGATAACCGGCGCCCAGGGCGCAAGCATCCAAAGGCCGGCGGCGGCGAATGGGAAAAGTACGGCAAGCGCAGAGGCGGCAATCTGCCAGTGAACGGGCATCAGATCGAAGCGAAACAAATTGCCCGGATAAAATCCAATCAACCTGATCCAATAAAGAACGCCGAACAGAAGGCAGTAGGCCGCAACGACGCGCATGAACCATGTAAACACGGTTTCGATACCGGTGGGCTGAAGAACGGGCCGTCTCGAGACGCTATCGCTCACAGAACCAATTCCCGCGCGCCCAGAGAAGCGAAATAGGCTTCAACCTTTTCGTCGCTAACGGCATCGAGGTTGTCCGGCTGCCACACAGGCACCGAGCCCTTCTCGATCAGGGCGGCACGTATGCCTTCGTAGAAATCGTGGCCGGAAAGCATACGGTTGAGAATGCGGAATTCCATGCGCATGCAATCGTCCATCGACATTTTGGCCCCGGCCGTTATCTGCCGCCAGGCAACTTTGAGACTGGTCGGCGAGCGCGACAAGATCGTGGCCAGTGTCTTGGCGGCGAATTCGTCGGACACGGATGCCTGTTCGAGGCTTGCCAGAATGGCATCCAAGGAATGGGCGGAGAAATGCCGGTTGATGGATGCAAGATTTGCCGTGTCGGTTTCGGCGGCAGCGGGTGCGTGGAAACGAGCCAGAACCTTGTCAGGCTCACCACCTTCGACCAGTGCGCCATAGACTTCCGTTTGCTCGCTGGACTTGATCGTATGCGTGGCCAAGCCGCATGCCAGCGCGTCGCCATATCTGATGCGGTTTCCGGTGAGGCCGAGATACATTCCGAAGCTACCGGCAAGGCGCGGCAGGACGTGGCTACCACCGACGTCAGGGAAAAATCCGATACCCACCTCCGGCATGGCAAAAACCGCATTTTCAGTCAGGACGCGGTGCGAGCCATGGAACGACACGCCAAAGCCGCCGCCCATCACAATGCCGTCGATAAGCGCGACATAGGGTTTTCCGAAATTGGCAATCCGGGCATTCAACCGGTACTCGTCGGCGAAGAATTCGACAGGGAGCTTCCCGGCCCTGCCCGCTTCGTAGATCTGGAGAATGTCACCGCCTGCTGAGAAAGCCCTGCCCTCGCCCCGGATCAAGACAAGCTGAACGCGATCATCGTCGTGCCATGCCTCCAAGGCAGCGGCGAGCGCATTCACCATCCCGTGCGTGACGGCATTGAGGGCCTTCGGACGGTTCAACGTGACAACGCCTGCCAGCCCTTCGACCTCAAAACGGATTTCATCGCCGCCGCCAAAGTTCATTTACAGCGATTCCCCATCACCAGCATTGTCTCGAATGTGCTAAGGGTGGGGCACGGATGCGTCAATGGCGGCCCCGCATCGCAGCACGCTAAGAGGCAAGATTGGCAACAAAACCAAAAGTCCCATGCGACACGGTTCGCCATATGTTGCGCCTCGTAGGCGTGGTGACCATCCTGATCGCAGGCTTAAACGATCTTGCCACCGCACAACCATCGCAGGACCTATACAGCGCACAGACCATCGTTACCGGCACGGGTGAGCCAAACCGCGTCATCGGCTTTCGCGCCTGTCTCGATCAAGTGATCGTAAAGGTATCGGGCGATCAACGACTGCTTGCCGATCCGAAGATGACGAAGTTGCGAGATCACGCCGGAGACTTCATTGACAGTTTCCGCTATCGGGATCGGCTTGAAGGCATCCCCGTTCATGACGAGCAAGGCACCCATGATCGGCCACACGATCTGACATGTATCTATAAGCCGACGACTATCGACGCTGTGCTGGCGGAACTTGGTCGCCGCCCCTGGTTGGATGGAAGGCCGAATTTGGCAATCATCCTTATCGTGACAGACCAGAACCGTTCCTTCCAACTAACCGCAGACGGCACCGAAAGCCCCTACATGGCAGAATCGCTGGAGGCCGCGGCCACTCCTATGGCACTAGCCGTGATGCTACCCGAAACACGCCAACTCTCGGACCTGCAGAAGGGAACGCTGAAGGTTGATGAGATTGTCCGAGAGCTAGGGGCAGATCTGCCGCTCACCGGCAAGCTCATTTGGAGTCGCAAAGACCTTGGCTGGGTCGCCGAATGGCAACTCGCGTTTCATGGTCAAACCTATGAATGGCAAGAGCGCGGCGTCAGCTTCGACGAGGCTTTTCGCGCAGCCATACGCGGCGCTGCCCAGATATTGTCCGGCAATGGCCGGCCATGACGGAATGGCACAACGATGTCGCATTGGTAGGCAAGGCCCCAGCGTGCTAAAAGCCGCAGCAGAGAGCCAACGCGGGAATAGTCAGGGCCTTTTTTCCGTTTGGTAGCGTAGACAAGGTACCCGGGCGGAGTAGGTGTCGCTCGAGGGGAGTTTGGAAATGAACAGGTTCGCACCCACCAAAGCGGCAGGCGCGCTGAGCGTAGACGAAGTCACCAACTCCAGACGGCTGAGGCGCATGCGCAAGGCGGCGTGGTCGAGGCGCCTCGTTCAGGAAAACCATCTCACCGTCGACGATCTGATCTGGCCGATGTTCATCGTCGAAGGCACCAATGTGCGCCAGCCCGTCGAAGCGATGCCCGGCGTGTTCCGCTACTCTGTCGATATAGCCGTCAAGGAGGCTGAACGCGCTGCGAAGCTCGGCATTCCGGCCATCGCGACTTTTCCGAAGGTGGACCTCAGCCTGCGCGACGAAACGGGTTCGCATATTCTCGACCCGGACAATCTCATCAACCGCACCACACGCGCAATCAAGGCAGCAGTACCGGAAATCGGCATCATCACCGATGCCGCGCTCGACCCGTTCACCAGCCATGGCCACGACGGCATCCTGCGCGACGGCGTTATCGCCAACGATGAAAGTGTGGAGCAGATTACGGCGGCAGCGGTGCTGCAGGCGGCAGCCGGCTCCGACATCATCGCGCCATCGGACATGATGGACGGCCGCATTGGCGTTATCCGGTCGGCGCTCGACGCCAACGGCTTTCAGGACGTGGCCATCATGTCCTACGCGACGAAATTCGATTCCGCCTTCTATGGTCCGTACCGGGATGCGATCGGTACCGCAGGGCTGCTCAAGGGCGACAAGAAAACCTACTACATCAACAACGCGAATTCCGCCGAGGCGCTGCGCGAGGCCGAGCAGGATATCCTCGAAGGCGCCGACATGATCATGGTCAAGCCCGGCCTGCCCTATCTGGACATCGTACGCCAGTTGAAGGACCAGTTCGCCATGCCGACCTTCGCTTACCAGGTGTCGGGCGAATATTCGATGATCAAGGCAGCGGCAGCCAATGGCTGGATCGACGGCGAACGCGCGATGCTGGAAAGCCTGCTTGCGATGAAGCGGGCCGGCTGCGACGGCATCCTCACCTATTTTGCGCCTACGGTCGCTGAAATGCTGAAGCGATAGCTGCATTCCTGACGGGTTTGTGTTCGAATGCACGTGCCGGCTTGTGATATGCCCGGCATCGCCGGCGTGCCCGACAATGAAAATTGAACGCGCCGCCGGTTTTGCGAACCAGTCAGGAACATCCGATGGAATACCGCTACCTTGGCCGCTCAGGCCTGAAAATCTCGACGCTGACCATGGGCACCATGACCTTCGGCGGCGCCGGCAAGTTCGCTGCCGTGGGCAAAACCGATGTTGCTGACGCCCGCCGCCTGATCGACCTCTGCCTTGATGCAGGCATCAACCTGATCGACACGGCGAATGTCTATTCGAACGGATTGTCCGAGGAAATCATCGGCGAGGTATTGGGCGGCAAACGCAAGAACGACGTGCTGATCGCGACCAAGGCGCGCCTGAAGATCGGACCCGGCCCGAACGACGAGGGTCTGTCGCGGCACCACCTGATCCGCGAATGCGAGCGCAGCCTGAAGCGGCTCAAGACCGACGTGATCGACATCTATCTCTTGCATGAGTGGGATGGTCTGACGCCTGTAGAAGAAACCATGGCAGCGCTCGACACGCTGGTGGAACAGGGCAAGATCCGCTACGTCGGCTGCTCCAATTTTTCCGGCTGGCACATCATGAAAGCGCTCGGAGTGGCTGAGCGAAACAACCATCCGCGCTTCGTAACGCAGCAGATCCACTACACGCTGGAAGCTCGTGAAGCGGAATATGAGTTGCTGCCAATCTCCGTAGACCAGGGCCTTGGCGTCATGGTGTGGAGCCCGCTTGCCGGCGGCCTCTTATCTGGAAAATACGGCCGCGAGCAGGAAACTGCCCGGCAATTGTCGGGATGGCATGAACCGCCTATCCGCGATGAAGACAGGCTTTGGCGCATCGTCGACGCGCTCAACAGCATTGCCAGGGAACGCAACGTCTCGTCCGCCCAAGCCGCGCTGGCCTGGCTGCTCCAGCGCCCGGCTGTATCGACGCTGGTGGTCGGAGGGCGCAACGAAGCGCAGTTCAAGGACAATATCGCCGCGGCAAGCCTTGTGCTGAGCGACGACGAGAAGAAGCGGCTCGATGCGGTCAGCCTGCCGCCGGTGATCTACCCGTACTGGCACCAGCAGGCCACCGCCCACAGGAGTTTTGGCGAGGCGGACCTGGTTCTGGACCGAACCGGCCCACGTAGCTGAGACCATCTCACTGTGACGACTGCGACCAGCGCCGACGACGACGCGCACAGCATTCACTGGCGGCGAAATCTCGCCGTCTGCTTCCTTGGCTCGTTCACGACCATCGTGGCGATGACGCTCCTGTTGCCGTTTCTCCCGCTTTATGTGGCGGAACTCGGCGCAGAGGGCCACGCGTCGATCGTGCAGTGGTCAGGCATCGCCTATGGGGCGACGTTCCTCGCAGCCGCACTGGTCGCTCCGCTTTGGGGCAGGCTTGGCGACCGCTATGGCCGCAAGCTGATGCTGGTGCGCGCCAGCCTCGGCATGGCAGTCTGCATGTCGCTGATGGGCATGGTGCAAAGCGTTGAGCAGTTGGTGTTGCTGCGGCTGCTGGTCGGCTTTGCCGGCGGCTACTCGTCCGGCTCGACAATCCTTGTCGCTATGCAGACGCCGAAGGAACGCTCCGGCTGGGCGCTGGGCATCCTGTCGGCCGGCATCATGGGCGGCAATCTGGTTGGCCCCCTGATCGGTGGCGGATTGCCGCCGCTGATCGGCATCCGCGCCACGTTCCTGCTCTGTGGTGGCGTCATCTTCCTTGCCTTTCTCGCCACGAGTTTCCTGATCAAGGAGGACCGGCGGGTCCCCGGCAAAGCAAAGACGAAGCAGGACGGCGCGTGGCGTTCGATCCCTGACAAGCGTCCGGTCGTCGCGATGCTGTTCACCGGCATGCTCTTGATGTTTGCCAACATGTCGATCGAGCCGATCATTACGGTGTACGTAGCGCAACTGGTCGAAGACCAGGCCCGGATGACCCTCGTTGCAGGCGTGGTGATGTCGGCGGCAGCGCTGGGCAGCATCGTATCGGCCTCACGGCTTGGCCGGCTCGCGGACCGCGTCGGCCACTGGAATGTCGTTATCGTGGCGCTCGCGGTTGCCGCACTGTTGCTCATACCGCAGGCCTTTGTCACCGAAAGCTGGCAACTGGTGGCGCTGCGCTTTCTCATGGGACTTGCGCTTGGCGGTCTATTGCCGTCGATCACCAGCGTCATTCGCCACAACGTGCCGGATCGCGTCGGCGGCAATGTGCTTGGCTATTCGATCTCGGCCCAATATGTCGGCCAGGTTGCGGGTCCGGTGCTTGGCGGTTTCGTGGGAGGCCATTTCGGTATGCCGGCAGTTTTCCTGGGGACGAGCGTGCTTATGGCACTTGGCGCGGCGTATAACTGGCTGGCTCAGGCCCGCCGCAATCAATGACCTCGCGGAGATAGAGAAATGAACCGCATTCTTGTGTTTGCCGCCGGACTTTGCGGAGCAGCCGGCGTGGTGCTGTCAGCGGCGGCAGCCCATCATGGCGGAGCATTCATTGGCACCGCGGCATCTTTCTTGCTCATGCATGCCCCAGTTTTTCTCGCCGTCGGCCTTGTCAATGCCAATCGCGTCCTGCGCGCGGCAAGCTACATCCTGCTGGTCGGGCTGGTCGTGTTCAGCGGTGATCTGCTTGCTCGCGACTTCATCGGATCGCGGCTCCTCCCCTTCGCCGCGCCAGTCGGTGGCACGCTTCTTATTGCCGGATGGCTTGGCATCGCCGTCTCGGCACTGCGCCCGACCTCGAAGCAAGACATGGCCGACAAATCTTGAAATAGATCCCGCGTTTTCCCATCTGATGCCTACCGGCCTAGACAAGTAAGCCGAGCTAGAAGGGATAACCATGAACGCCCGCGTTCTTGACGGTGAAATCATTACAGGTCGACTGGACGATGTGCGTGCCTATGAGGGCGTGCGAACCCGCCGCATCATGGCTTTCGCCATCGACTATCTGATCGTAGGTTTGCTGACGATCCCATTTGCCATTCTGGTGCTAGTGCTTGGCTTGCTGACATTCGGCATTGGCTGGGCGCTATTCGGCATTCTGCTGCCGGCGGTGGCCATTCTCTACATTTGGAACACCTTGGGCAGCGCGGACCAGGCAACCACCGGCATGAAGTTGATGAATATACGCCTCGAGCGGCTCGATGGACGGCGTATCGACGGCATGACAGCCGTGGTTCATTCCGTTCTGTTTTGGGCGGGAAACGTGATCCTGACGCCGCTGGTGCTGCTGGTTACCCTGTTTTCCGACCGCAAGCGCACATTGCACGACCTCTTGCTTGGCACAGCAGTTTCGCGAACAGACAGCTGAGCAGGCTTGTGTAAACCCCGGCTGCCGCCTAAACTGGCTGCGATGGGGATGGAGTTCCCCCGAAACCGCCTGCAAAGGCTGATGACTCCTACCGCAACGAAACCGCGGTAGGGGTGCGTGTTGAAGACCCCGCCGCAAGCGGGTTTTTTTATGCCTGCGCACGGAGGGTATGACCAAATGTCCTTTTCCATATGCCTCGCGGTCATGATCGGCGGTGCAATCGGCAGTCTCGCTCGTTACCTGATCTCGGTTCTGGCTTTACCAATTTCGGGATCTCTGCCGTGGGGAACAATTCTTATCAATGCGGGCGGCTCTTTTCTCATAGGTCTGTTTGGCACGCTGACCTTGGCCGATGGTCGTTACCCGGCATCGGAAAGCGCACGCATGTTTGTGATGATCGGTCTTTGCGGTGGCTTCACCACATTTTCCTCGTTCAGCCTGCAGACGCTGGACCTGTTGCGCAGCGGTGCAATCGTGCGCGCCTCGGCAAATGTGGTGGCATCTGTGATCCTGTGCGTCGGCGCTGTCGCGGTCGGACACCTCATCGCGACCCATTTCAATCGCGATGTTCGCATCGCCCAGATTGCCATTGAAGAAGAAGGCAGGCCTGTACCACCGCAAAACTCTTGAATTTTTTGCAGACCACGCCAAGGTAGAGCGAGTCGTGGAGTTACTTTTTGGCTAAATGACGCACCACCCGACCCAGTCGCCGCAGTTTTTCCTGACAGCGCCATCGCCCTGCCCGTATCTCGATGGCCAGTTTGAGCGCAAGGTTTTTACCCATCTCGTCGGTGACAAGGCGCCGGAGATGAACGACCTGCTGACGCAAGGCGGCTTTCGACGTTCGCAAAACATCGCATACCGGCCTGCATGCGAGACCTGCCGCGCCTGTGTCTCTGTGCGCATCGTGACGCAGGAATTCGTACCGAGCCGCAATATGCGCCGCGTCATGCAAGAAAATGACGACCTCGTCGGCGTGATGCAGGCGGCTGAGCCTTCAACCGAGCAATATTCCTTGTTTCGCACCTATCTGGATGCCCGACATCGTCGTGGCGGCATGTCGGACATGACTGTGCTGGACTATGCCATGATGGTTGAAGACACGCATGTCGACACCAAGATCATCGAATATCGCCGGCGCGGCCCTGACACATTCATTACCGGCAAAGGTCAGGGCGAACTGATTGCAGTGGCGCTGACCGACAAGATGGCCGATGGCCTGTCGATGGTGTATTCCTATTTCAATCCCGAGTTGGACAGCCGTTCGCTCGGCACATTTATGATTCTTGACCATATCACCCGCGCCAAAGCGATGGGATTGCCCCATGTCTACCTGGGTTACTGGGTCAATGGGTCACGCAAGATGAACTATAAGATGCGCTTCCAGCCGCAAGAACACTTGGGGCCAAAAGGCTGGGAGCGTTATTCGGGTTCATGACAATGGCGTCAGATCCGAGCAGAACGACCGGCCGATAGTCCTGCGGGACTGAGCTTCTTCAACAAAAATCTGGATGTCCGTTCATCCGCCAGCCGGGGTCTTTGCCTTGTCAGAAACAAACCACCACACCAAAGGCCTGGTTTTGACCGCCATAGGCGGCATGGCCCTGACAGTAGACATTCCATTGATCCGTCTCGCCGACGGTGAGGCATGGTCAATTCTTCTGGTACGCAGCGGCACGACCTTTTTGGCGGCCCTGTTGATCTGGGCAGTGTGGCGGTGGCTGACACCAAAAGCGCCGCAACTCATACCTGGACGAGACGGGCTGGTAGTCGCGACGCTTTACGGCATCGGATCGATCACCTTCATTACTGCGGTGTTTCACACCTCGACCGCCGACCTCGTCTTTATTCTCGCCTTCAACACGATGTTTGCAGCGCTTTTATCCTGGCTGTTCCTGCGCGAAAGGCCGCGACCCGTTACGCTGGTCGCGATGGCGCTTATGATCTTCGGCGTCATGATCATCGTGAGCAGTTCGCTTGGAACCGGCAACCTGTTCGGCAACCTGATGGCGCTTGCCTCTGCTTTCTGCATCGCTTGTGCCATCACCATTTCGCGCGCCAGCGGCAAGGACATGGGCTTCACCGCGCTGGTCGGCGTGATCTTTCCGTTCGCCATCGCGGCCTACATGGTATCAGGCGTGGGCTTCCATATCGCCGAACCGTGGTGGATTATCTTCAACGGCGCGATCATCATGCCAATCTCGTTCTTCTGCCTCGCCAATGGACCCAAATACATTTCGGGGCCGGAAGTTGCGATGTTCTATCTGCTCGAGACCGTGCTTGCGCCGGTATGGGTCTGGATGATCTTTTCCGAAGTGCCGACACGCGACAGTCTGATTGGCGGAACGATCCTGATCGTCACGCTCATCGCGCATTCAACGTGGCAGCTTGTCCAAGGGCGAAAGCGGCGGGTCGCTTCCGTGGTTCGTCATCCGGCCTGAGTGGTCCGCGACGATCGGTATTCTGACGTCTGTTCTTCCTCGATTGTCAGAGTCGTTTCGCGCTGTTCAACAAGCACGGGCGACGCCGGAACAATTTCGGTTGTTTCAGTTTCGTGCAGCCATTCGCGCCAGATCGCCACCAACAGCGCCATCAGAACAGGGCCGACAAAAAGGCCGACAAAGCCCATCGTCTTGACCCCGCCGACCAAACCAAAAAACGTCGGCAGGAATGGGAGCTTGATGGGCCCACCAACCAGCTTGGGGCGCAGCGTCTTGTCGACGATGAAAAGCTCCACCGTTCCCCACATGAACAATGCGACACCGGCAACGGGCGAACCGCTGGCAACCAGATAGAGCGACACAAGCGTGAAGGAGAGCGGCGCACCACCTGGAATCAACGCCATCAGGCCGGTTAGTGCGCCAAGGGTGACCGGCGACGGAACGCCAGCCAACCAATAGGCAATGCCGAGGACGACGCCCTCACCTATCGCGATCAACGTCATACCCGTTACTGTCGAGCTGATCGTCGCCGGCACCACGCGCGAAATCCGCTCCCAACGCGTTGGCAGTATGCGCTCGCCAATCCGATCGATCTGGGCGGCGAAGGCTTCGCCATCCCGATAGGTAAAAAAGAGTGCAATCAGCATGAATAGCAGCGCCAACAGGAGGCTGAAGGCACTGCCGCCTGCGGCCACCACGCCGCGATAAATGCTGCCGATATTGGCGCCGCTGACCAGCTGGATCAGCTCGCCGATTCCGCCCGGATGGTTAAGGGTAAGCGTCCACTGCTCATCAAGCCACACGCCGACGACTGGCAGCGCCATGATCCAGTGCGGTGTTGGCGCGCCAATCCTGTTGGCTTCGACAGCCCAGACCACCCACTCGTGAATTTCGTTGAAGGCATAGGTGCTGGCGAACGCGATCGGCACGATCAGGAACGTGAGGATCAAAAGGATCGCGCAGGTGGCCGCTATAGTGCGACTCCCACCGACCGCCGCCAGCAGCCGCCGATAGAGTGGCCAACTCGCAAAGGCGATTATGAGGGCCGCCAACACGGGCACCAGAAAGCCGTGGAAGAAGTAGACGCCTGCTGCAACTATCAGGATAAGAAGCCAGCGTGCTGCCGACAAAGGCTGAACCACTGCGGCCCGAACTGGTGCAGCGCGGCCCATCAAACGCAATTCGCGCCTGTTCTTGTGACTTTCCTGTTCGTTCAAACGCTGTTGCTCCAAACCCCGCGCCATCGATTGTCTGGCGCACTATGCGCCCGCATTGTGCAGCAATCGTTACAGCAAGCCAACCTGACGAAAGTTTGCTCGTCTGCGCAATTGGACTTCCGGCCGGCTTCAGCCAAATTTACCGGTGCGCGGGAACCCCTTAGGCACCATGCGGCCGGCCGACGCACGAGCGCCCACCCATTCCGTCAATTCAGCCTGTGACTTGGTGAAGGTTCGATCAGCCGAATCCTGCCAGGAGAGACCGGCCTCAATGGCAAATGTCTTGAGGTCGAGCACGCCGCCGTCCTTGTATTTCTGCAAGCGAACACCCTTGCCGCGCGTCATCTCCGGGATTTCCGCAAGCGGAAACACAAGCATCTTGCGGTTCTCGCCAACGATAGCGAGATGATCACCGGCCACCGGGATACAGGACTTTGCTTCGTCCGGCGTCTTTACGTTCATTACCTGCTTGCCCTTGCGGGTATTGGCGACGACTTCGTCTTCCACAACCACGAAGCCATTGCCCTGATGCGACGCGAGAAGAAGCTTGCGCTTTGGTTCATGCACGAAGGCAGTGACGATATCCTGGTCGTTTTCCATATCGACGATGATGCGAATGGGTTCGCCATGTCCACGCCCGCCCGGAAGACGATCAGCACCGATGGTGTAGAATTTGCCCCCCGTGGTGAAGACCAGGATCTTGTCCGTGGTCTGCGCGTTGAAGGCGAGCTTAAGGCTATCGCCTTCCTTGAACGTAAGCTGGGCATGGTCCGTCAGATGACCCTTCATCGCGCGCAGCCAACCCTTTTCGGAGACGACCACGGTGACCGGTTCTTTCTCGATCATCGCCTGTGCAATGTCGGTAAGATCGTGATCGGGCGCCTCGGCAAATTTGGTGCGGCGCGGTCCGAGTTCCTTGTTCTCTTCGGGTCCGAAATCCCTACGTATCTTCTGGATTTCCCAAGAGATCGTCTTCCACTGCTTCACTTCAGACTCGAGCAGTGCCTCGATCTGCTTTTTCTCGGCAGACAGACCGTCGAATTCCTTGCGGATCTCGAATTCTTCCAGCTTGCGAAGAGCTCGCAGGCGCATGTTGAGGATGGCTTCGGCCTGCGTGTCGTTTAGCGACCAGCGCGCCATCATCACAGGCTTGGGCTCATCCTCCTCGCGGATGATCCTGATCACCTCATCGATATTGAGGTAGGCGATGAGATAGCCAGCAAGGATCTCCAATCGCCGTTCGATTTCGCCAAGGCGATGGCGTGAGCGGCGGATGAGCACGTCGCGGCGGTGGTCAAGCCATTCCTGAAGCACGCTCTTCAGAGAAAGGACATTCGGCACGCGGCCGCGCGATAGCACGTTCATGTTGAGCGAGAAGCGACTTTCAAGCTCGGTGAGCTTGAACAGCGATTCCATCAGGATGCCGGGATCTACAGTGCGGCTCTTGGGAACGAGAACGATGCGGATATCTTCGGCGCTTTCGTCGCGGACGTCATCGAGCAAGGGCAGCTTTCGCGCCATCAACAGTTCTGCGATCTTCTCAATCAGCCGTGATTTCTGCACGCCATAGGGGATTTCGGTGACGGCAATCGCCCAGGTTCCCCTGCCCTGGTCTTCCTGTTGCCATTTCGCCCTGACGCGAAAGCTGCCGCGGCCCGTCTTGTAGGCCTCGAGGATAGTGGCGCGACTGTCGATGACGATGCCGCCGGTCGGGAAATCCGGCCCTTGGACGAAATCCATCATCTTTTCGTCGGTCGCATCCGGATTGTCGATCAGGTGCAGCGCTGCATCGCAGAGCTCCGCCGCATTGTGCGGAGGGATAGAAGTCGCCATGCCGACTGCGATGCCGGATGAGCCGTTGGCCAGCAGGTTCGGGAACGCACCGGGCAGAACGACCGGCTCTTCGTCTTCCTCATTGTAGGTCGGCCGATAGTCAACCGCATCTTCGGTGATGCCGGCGAGCAGTTCGCTGGCCACATCGGTCATGCGCGCTTCGGTGTAGCGCATGGCGGCCGCGTTATCGCCGTCGATGTTGCCGAAGTTGCCCTGCCCGTCGACCAGCG
>MKRZ01000089.1:0-13387 GCA_001897075.1 Mesorhizobium sp. 61-13
TTACGCTCGCGCTACTGGTCTTGTCGGTCAATGTCGTCGGCGACTGGCTGCGCGATGTCATCAATCCGCAGTTGAGGTAACCCGATGGATACCAACGTACTCAGCGTTGAGAACCTTAGGATCGAATTTCCCCAACGCCGCCGTACGCTGGTGGCAGTAGACGACGTTTCGTTCGACCTGCGCCGGGGAGAGGTTCTGGGGGTCGTCGGCGAGTCCGGTGCAGGAAAATCGCTCACGGGGGCGGCCATTATCGGCCTGCTGCGTCCGCCGGGGCGCATCGCCTCGGGCAAAATCTGGATCGACGGCAAGCGTGTCGACAATCTTGGCCCGGCCGAGATGAACAAGATTCGCGGGAGGACGGTCGGCGCGATATTCCAGGATCCGATGACCAGTCTGAACCCACTGCTCACCGTGGGTCAGCAACTCGTCGAGACCATCAGGACCCATCTGCCTCTCGATCGGGCCCAGGCGCGGGCGCGGGCAGTCTCCCTGTTGGCCGAAGTGGGCATACCGGCGCCCGAGCAGAGATTTCTTCAGTATCCGCACCAGTTCTCGGGCGGTATGCGGCAAAGGGTGGTCATAGCACTCGCACTGTGCGCCGACCCCAAGCTTATTATCGCTGACGAACCGACGACTGCGCTCGACGTATCGATCCAGGCGCAGATCATTGGCTTGCTTAAACGGCTCGGCAAGGAGCACGGAACCTCCGTCGTGCTCGTAACCCACGACATGGGCGTCATTGCCGAAACAGCTGACCGCGTAGCGGTTATGTATACGGGGCGTCTCGCCGAATTGGGCAAGGTAGCCGATGTGATCCGCTCGCCAAAGCATCCCTATACTGCGGGCCTGATGTCCTCGATTCCGGCAATCGGTCAGTCACTCGACCGATTGCACCAGATCGACGGCTCAATGCCACGGCTGACTGCCATCCCGTCAGGTTGCGCCTTTCACCCACGGTGCCCCCACGCCTTTGAACGCTGCCAGCGCGAGAGGCCTGATCTCCTGGACCTTGATGGTCACAAGGTTGCCTGCTGGCTACATTCGGAGTCAACCTTATGACAATGCCGCATCCGTTGTTGGAAATTCACGATCTTCGTCGGCACTTCGACATGCCATACAGCCTGCTCGACCGCTTGCTCGGCCGTTCGCGACGTACGGTCAAGGCAGTGGACGGCGTCAGCATCTCGATTGAAAAAGGTCAGACGTTCGGCCTCGTCGGTGAATCGGGTTGCGGCAAGTCCACGGTCGCTCGCCTGGCAGTAGGGCTTATGCCGCCGAGCTCCGGCCAGATCCAGTTTGACCATGTCGACCTGAACCTTGCAAAACGACAACAGCTCTCCGATCTGCGCCGACGTTTCCAAATGGTGTTCCAGGACCCCTACTCCAGCATGAACGTCCGCTGGCGTATCCGTGACATCGTCGCCGAGCCAATGCGCACGCTCAAGCCCGAATCATCGACGGCTGACATCGACGGACGCGTCGACGAACTTCTGGAACTGGTAGGTCTCTCAGCCGCGGACAAGCGAAAATACCCGCACGAATTTTCCGGCGGGCAGCGGCAGCGAATTTCCATTGCGCGGGCGTTGTCGACCAACCCCGAATTCCTGGTTTGCGACGAACCGACCTCCGCGCTTGATGTGTCGGTGCAGAGCCAGATCTTGAATTTGATGAAGGATCTGCAGCGCGACTTCGGCCTGACCTATCTCTTCATCAGTCACAACCTGTCGGTCGTTTCCCACATGTCGGACCATGTGGGAGTGATGTACCTGGGCCGCATGGTCGAGGTCGGCCCCTCGCGCCGCCTGTTCAGCGTCCCGCGTCATCCTTACACCAAGCTCCTGCTGGAAACGGTGCCTGAGCTCAATCGCATCGGCTACGATCGCAAGCCAATGTCAGGCGAAGTGCCAAACCCGATCAATCCGCCGAAGGGCTGCAGCTTCCATCCACGCTGTCCACTGGTGACGGAACGCTGCCGTCGCGAGACGCCTGCGCTGAAGCCCGATGGCGCGGGAACCCAGGTCGCCTGCCATGCGGTCGAGGAAGGGCGGGCGGCATAGCTCCGCTCCGCTCCGCTATCAGCGGAACAAGTCCTCGCGCTGCTGGCGCACAATGTCCGTCGCTCTAGACTGCGGCGCGGCCACCCAGCCCAGCCCCCGGAGAAGAACGACCGGGGTCTTGGCGTTCTTCCTGACGACCAAGCCGCTCGCCGCAGCAATCTCGTCGGCCAGAGCCGGTTCGGTAACATTGAGTTTGCGCCCCCAGGCATCCATGTTGCCCTGCTCGCGAATTGTTGCAGGCACCTGCCAAAGCCCGATGGCCACATTGACCTGTCCGATCCGCCACGGTCTGCCAAATGTGTCAGTCATCACGACGCCGATCCTGGCGTGCCCATAGCGCGCCGACAGCGTTGAGCCCAAGGCCGCGCAGCTGGCATCGGGGTCCATAGGCAGGGTCATTACGGCTTCGGTCTGGCCCAGGTTCGACTCGTCCACGGCCGCATTGGCAGAAACGAAACCGAGCCGATGCTCGCAGATCAAAACTCCCTCACTCTGCCCCGGATGCCGAAATGCGCGTACGACACTGCGGCTTTCTCGCAGGATCACCTCAATTTTGCGTGGGTCTCGCGCCACTATGTCTGCCAGCCTAAGCGCCTCTTCCGAAGGAACCACGTCGGCAAGCGGCAGGATACAGCCTTCCGCCTTGGAAAAGATCTTCTGTGCGACGCAGAGAATGTCGCCCTCGTGCAGAGCAAGGCCTACGGCATCGAGGCAATCGCCGATGATCGTGGCAAGATCGTCGCCTTCGACAATGTCGGGAACGCCCGAAAGAGCGGTCAGCGTTACGCTTGTCGACACGGAAGTCGGCATGGCAGGGTCCAGTGAACTCATCATGCTGCGCGCCACGATCCGGCCAGCTGGACAATGTCGCCGGCCAACCGCGCCTTGTTGGCCTGATCCGGCATAAGAATGTCGCGCACTATCGCCTTCAGGCCATGCGCGCCAACCTGTTTGCTCATCGCTTCGTCGGCATGATCTATCACCAGCAAATCTGCGAGGCCGCGATAGCGTTCGGCGATGCCCTCGACATCGGCCCGCATGCCCAATGCGGCCATCATGCGGTCGGCCGGTCCCTTTACCACCTTGCCGGCGATGAGAGGGCTCACTGCGATGCATAGGGCCGGCGCGGCTCGCAATGCATCCTCAATCCCCGGCACGGCCAGGATCGGGCCAATACTCACCAGTGGATTCGACGGCGCGATGACAATCAGGTCGGCATCGCTTATCGCCTCGAGCGCCTCGGGCGTGGGACGAGCTGCCTCGATCCCGTCGAACAGGATTTCCCGCACTTCAGGCTCGCAGCGCTGCTGGACGAAATATTGCTGGAAGGTGATCCAGCCCGCATCGGTACGGATGCGCGTCTGCACCCGGTCGTCAGTGGGAAGCAGGATCTGTGGCACGACCCCAAAGGCGCGGGCTGCGTCGGCAGCGATGGTCGAGGGCCGGTCGCCGCGGGCGCGACGCATCGTGCGCCAGATATGGAGCCCAAAGTCTCGGTCCCCCAACGACATCCAGCAATTCTGCCCGAGCCGCCGCAATACATCCAGCGCGCGGTGCCCCTCGTCTGCCACGCCCCAGCCCTGCTTGCGGTCGATGAGCCCGGCCAAGCTGTAGGTTAGCGTGTCGATGTCGGGTGAAACCCATAGGCCATGGAACTCTTCATCGTCGGCGACATTTCCGATCACCGACAGCCGGACGCCGTCCAGGGCCGCGAACCCCTCGGCCATCTTTGCGCCGCCGACACCGCCGGCGATTAGCGTAACTTTCAGGGGTATGTTCATCTATTGTCACCTTGCTGCCATGTGCAGTCGTCGCCGGCTTCACCTCGGTCAATCCAGGCGGGAGAAAATACTAGCCGAGAGTTGGTTCCCGGCCTCGAGCGGCGGCAACTCAGATAATCATCGCATCCAATGACAGGGGCGCCTGCAAAGTCTGCCGCAACCGTTCGAGGCCGATACGAAGCACCTCGATGTCGGGTTCCGCTCCCAAGCTGACCCGAACCGCATTCTGGACGTAGCTCGGGCTGGTCTGGAAATGAGCGCCGGAGGTAACCGCGGCGCCGTTTTTCAGACAGGCTTCAACGAATTCATGAGGACGCCAGCGCAGCGGCAATGGCAACCATATATGATAGCTCTGCGGATGCGCGTGGAAGGAGGTTTCACCCAGAATCTCTTTGGCCAGCTTCTGGCGCTCGGCAACGGCGACCCGGTGACCCGCTATCATACGGGCCACGGTGCCATCGAAAATCCATTGGCTCGCGATTTCCAGCATCAGAGGCGCGACGGTCCAGGTGGAAGCATGGATCGCCGACATCGCCTGTCCAATACTTTCAGCCGGTGCAATGGCATATCCGACGCGGATGCCCGAATTGACCGCCTTCGAGAGGCCGCAGATGTACCAGCATGGTGTCTCCGCCATGGTGAACAGCGCAGGGTCCGGCTTCTCGATCAGGGCGCCGTAAATGTCGTTCTCGACGATCGGCACGCCATAGTGACCAGCAATGCGTACAATTTCCCGCCGACGTTCCAACGATAAAGTGGCGGTGGTGGGGTTGTGTATTGAGGGTGTAACAACCAGGACCGAGACCTTTTCTGAGCGGCAGATCCGCTCAAAACTGTCTGGCAGCATGCCATGCTCGTCGATTGCGACCGCAGCAATCCGCAATCGCAGGAACTCTGCCAGACGACGAATTCCCACATAGTTCAGTACCTCAGTCGCCAGAACGCCCCCCGGTGCGACACATGAAGATACCGCTGCCATCAAGGCTTGCTGCGCGCCGTTGGACAACACGACCTGGTCGACACTGGCCTCCACACCGGTCATCTGCGCAAGCTTGGTAGCCGCCAGGCGATGCCGCTCCTGCCCGTTCGAAGGCGGATATTCCAGGAACTGGGTGACCGAGAACCCTTCGGCGATCTGGCTCAGCGCCTTACGCAATGACGCGCCGTCGTCCAACGCCGGCGGCTTGTTGATCATCAGGTCGATTACGGCCGGCCCTCCGTCAACGGCATGCTCCGTTGGCGAGGGGGCGTTGATGAATGTACCCCTGCCGATCTCTCCGGACAGAAGTCCCATCTCGCGTGCCAAGGTGTAAGCGCGCGTGACGGTGCCAACATTGATGTTCAGCTGATCCGCCAGCTCGCGATGCGCCGGCATACGCATGCCGGGGCGCAGCCGTTGTTGTGCGATATCGTCAACGATCGCCGACACGATGCGCCGATAGATCGGGTCCCCATTCTCACTAAGCTGCGGGATCCACTCTTCGTAGGTCATTTGTACACTCAGCTCGACCGATAATCTCGGTATCAACTTCTGTCCCGTGTAGAACAATTTTCAACCGAGACCAAGACAATGCGCTGGTTGCCCCCCAATTTCAAGCCAAATTAGGACAAAAAAATGAGACAATATAGATATTGATCGCGACACTTGTCGGATGTATGTGTCTATATATTGCGAAATTCCCTTGACAATATGGACGATAATGATGCCCTTCGCTGCGGACACATCACACAAGCTGACCATAGCCGAGACCTTGGCTGCATATTTTGCAGGCAAAGGCTTTTCGGGCGACGCTATCCCCAGCGACTCGATGGCATTGTACGCCCTGGACACCCTGGCGATGGCGCTCGGCGGAGCTGGAGCACGTTCCAGCCAGATTGCGCGCAAGGCACTGTTTTCGGGGCCAGGCGCAGCTACGGTCTATGGAGCCGGCACGACAGCCTCACCCGCAGAAGCCGCACTTTTGAACGGTACCGCGGCACACGCGCTTGAGCTTGATGACGATCATCGCACGTCCGTCATGCATCCCGGCGCCGTCGTGGTTCCTGCAGCCTTTGCCATGGCGGAGGCCACCGGTGCGAGCGGTCGTGATTTCCTGCGTGGAGTGCTTGCCGGCTACGAGGTGGCAATCCGCGCCGGGGACGCCTACGAGGGCGGGCTATACCGAAACGGATTTCACCCGACCGCGGTATGTGGCGTCTTTGGCGCAGCAGCTGCCTGTTCTGTGATCCTCGGCCTGGACGAGAAGGCCTTTGCCCGCGCAATGGGCATCGCAGGAACGCAAGCGTCTGGTTTGGTCGAATGGCGGACCGACGGCTCGTGGATCAAGCGTCTCCACCCCGGTCGCAGTGCCCAGTCGGGCCTGATGGCGGCACAGCTTGCACAGGGCGGCTTTACCGGGCCGGTCTCCGTGTTCGAAGGCGACTATGGTGTCTTCAAGGCGCTTGGCCACGGGGCGCCTGTCCGAGCCTCCGCATTGACCAAGGAGCTCGGCAAAACCTTCCTCAGCCTTGGAACCGCGATCAAGCCCTTCCCATGTTGCCGCTTCTCGCATGGCGCGATTGACCTGGCGCTCGAAGCACACACTCGATTGGGAGGACGCGCGCCCGACGCACTGACAGTAAGGCTGTTCCGCACGGATGTGCTGACCTATCACAAGCGTCCGACAAATACGGTGGATGCGCAGTTCAGCGTCCCATACCTGGTTGCCGTTGCGATGCTTACCGGCAAGGTAGGCCTTTCGGACTTCACGGAAGAGGCAATCTCTCGTCCTGAAATTCTCGATCTGGCCTCGCGCATTCAGGTCATTGAGGACCCCGAATTTTCGGCGCTGTATCCGGAAACCTATGTCACCGTGTTCGAGATAGCCGACGGTGCAAGCAGGTTCGAACTGCGCAACGATTGCCCCAGCGGCGATCCAGAGGCTTCGGCGTACCGCACCGATCCCGATCTGTTGCGCCGCGAAACCATCGCGAAGACCAAGCGCATCCTTGGCGAATGCGGCTACGGGGCGCGAGCTGGCGCGCTGGTCGAGGCAGTCTATGACCTTCCCCACGCACCTAACGTGGCGGCCGTAGCTGCGCTCCTAAAGCCGGTTGCTGACGGTCCCACTCCAAGCTGAGTTGCGACTGACCCCACCAACATGAGCGGCGGCAGCTTAGGCTGCCGCCGCTGTCGTGGATCATTGGTTTTTCACGAGTGAAACAAAGGACTGCGCTACGGGTTGCGCCGATGCCTTTGCAGATGCTGCGCCAATCGCAGGATTGGCGCAGCGCCGAGACGTCGTTTTCTCGGTGGGATCAAGCCTAATGCTCGTTCTCCACGAAGCGCTTCAGGCGAAGACCTCGTCCACCGCGGCACCAACGATGGCGTCGAACTCCGCGAGATCCTTCTCATCGAGGGCAAGCGAGGGATAGAGCTTGCTCGGCGACTTGAGGACGCCACCGCGCCGCATAGCAGCGTTGAGACGCGAAGCGGCGGCTGTGTCGACGTCGCGCATGTCGCGATAGTTGCGGATTTCGTGATCAGTGAACACCACGTCGAACAGAGTTTCCTCGCCAACGATGCGATACTTGACACCTGCACGGTCGAGGTGATGGCGATAGCTTGCCATCATTCGCGCGCCATTGTTGCGCAGACGCGCATAGGCTCCCTCGCGTCGCAGCACCTCCATCGTCTTCAGCCCTGCCACTGCCGCGACCGGACTGCCGCTCAGCGTGCCGAGTTGCATCAACCAACCCGAGGCGCCGACGTCGGCCTTGTCGAAATGGCGCATAATTTTACGGGGACCGGCAATGGCAGCGAGAGCGAAACCTCCACCTACGATCTTGCCGAGCGTGCACAAATCAGGTGTCACGCCGTAGAATTCCTGCGCACCGCCATAAGCCAGACGGTAGCCCGTAACGATCTCGTCGAAAATGAGCAGGGCGCCGGCGGCGTCGCACAATGTACGCAAGGCGGCCAGGAAGCCTGGCTGCGGCGGAATAACACGCTGCAGAGGCTCGACGATGACGGCCGCAATATCCTTGCCATACTCGGCAAAAAGCGACTGCAGAAACTGCTCGTCATTGAAGGGTGCGATCAGCATGTTGTCGGCCACGGCCTGCGGGATGCCCGCGCTGTCGGGCTCCGCCTTGGGGAAGTTGCCATACCTGGTGGGTGCGAGGCTCATCTGCGCCTCTGCCGACATGCCGTGATAGCCGCCCTCGAACTTGAGGATGAGATTGCGCCCCGTATAGGCGCGGGCCAAACGCATGGCATACATGTCGGCCTCGCCTCCGGATGCCACGTAGCGCACCTGTTCAGCGCACGCGACCGAGGCAACAATCTGCTCGGCAAGGTCTATGCCTGCGGCGTTGTTGGCAAAAAAAGTCATACCACGCGGAAGCTGGCTGAGGACCGCCTCCATAACTTCGGGATGACCATGACCCAGCAGCATGGGTCCCGAACCGATCAAGCCATCAATGTATTCTTTGCCGTCCTCATCCCAAACGCGCGATCCACGACCCTCGCGTATGACGACGGAAGGATCGAAATTGCCAAAACCTGCTCCCGGCAGAACTTCGCGAGCCCGTTCGACCCATTCAGCCTGTGTATGGATCCGCGTCATCTTGATATCTCCTTGTTGACGGCCAAAAAGCGCTTTGGCCCAATCCTGATCAACTGGAATTCCACCGAGGCCGCACGGCACCGCGTTGCCCAACACGGCAGCCGCACATCGACTGGCTCAGTGCCGCCGCCCTCACGAAGGGGCTGCAACGCAAACGAGCCAGCGCCCGTTGCCGCGACAGTCCGCGCCGGTTGTTGTTCGTAGCGAAATCCTGTTGCACATCACTTTTTGGTATGTTTGTATATGTGTCAATAGAAAACTGTACAAATAAACCAAATGGCAGACGCGATCACGACCCGAGGAATGTTGCGCCGCATGGCGGGCGAGCTCGAGAACCTCTCGGGCGAGCTGCGTAAGGCCGTCACATACGTCATTGAACATCCCAATGACGTCAGCGTGAGTTCGGTCCGCGAGATAGCGGAATCAGCCTCGGTACACCCCAACACCTTGGTTCGTATGGCCCGGCATTTCGGATTTGCCGGCTATGATGATTTCCGAGAGCCGTTCCGTGACGAGGTAAGGCAGGGCGGGACCGCTTTTCCCGACAGAGCCCGGTGGCTGCAATCACTCGCCAAGGGCGGAAAGCTGCAGGAGCTCTATGCCGCGATGGCAGCGAGCGCGATCGAAAACATCGAGATGAGCTACGCTGGCAGCGACGCGCTTCAGTTGAAGGCGGCCGCCGAATTTATCGTGCGAGCACGCAGGACTGCGGTCCTGGGTTTGGGGATCAGCAGCAGCCTAGCGCAAAACTTCGCCTACCTGACCGGCATGGCGCTGCCCAACATCTCGGCAATTCCCAGTCCCGGCGGAACCACGCTCGACGATGTGGGCCGCCTAGGTCCAGACGATGTCTTGTTCGCCATAGGTTTTCGCCCTTATCGCACAGAAGTGGTGGCTGCAGTTCAGCTGGCGCTTGCTCAGGGCGCGAGGGTGATCGGCATCTCAGACAGCCCTGCCGCGCCTATCGTCACGCTTGCACACATTGGCTTCGTCGCCCAGTCGCGAACGCCACAGTTCTTCACATCGACCGTCGCGGTAAACGCCATCCTCGAAACGATGGTCGCCTTTATCGTTGCCGACGCCCCGAACGACGTCATCGAACAAATTGAATCCCTGCACAACCGGCGCTTCCGGTTGGGCATCTATGTCGAAGGGTCGGAAACATGACCCCTCTTCCCAACAAGCCGATGAGGTATGAACATGAAAAATGAAGACCTGTTTGAGAAGGGGCTCGCCAAGCGCAAGGCAACGCTCGGGGCCGAGTATGTCGAACGCAACCTTGCAGCCGCCGACGATTTTACCCGACCATTCCAGGAGGCCATGACCGCATGGTGCTGGGGTTTTGGATGGGGCGATGAGACCTTGCCACCCAAGACCCGGTCAATGCTCAATCTCGCAATGCTCGGAGCGATGGGCCGGATGCACGAGTGGGAAATCCACTGTCGCGGCGCCATCAACAACGGCGTGACCAAGGAGGAGATCCGGGCAATCATACATGCCGTCGGCATCTATGCCGGCGTTCCAATGTCGCTTGAGTGCTTCCGTGCCGCGCGCAAGGTACTGGCTGAGCAAACAGCCACGTAACCGTTGGTCCCGGCACGAGCCGCAACGATGCTGCGGGAACCACGACCCGGCAAGGACGCGCAGCGAAATGCCGTGAGCGATACGATACGGAATCCGCATCCACAGAAGGTGGACGGTAGTGGAGCTCCGGTCATGGGTGGCGGGGCGGCTCAGGCAGGAGTGCCCCGTCTTGTATGCAAATGGCGCACCGGTCAGGATGAAACTGGGCACTGCTATGTCATTGTCGGCGCTTTATAATTTCTGACAGATCATTCCCACCTGGGGCTGCGGCGCGGCCTTTCCGGCTCGGGTTCGCCGGCAATGGCGCGCTCAAGGAATCTCTCGCATTCACGCTCCTGCGTCTTCCGCAGGTCGGCGACCCATTGGTCCTGCGACGAATATTCCCGCGCCGCGTCTCGCAATGCGCGGGGCGTGTTCCAGTCCATGGGTATCATCTCAAGGCGAGGAGCAATGCCGTGCTTCCTGACCTCGGTTTCGTAGATTTCACGGCGCTGCGCGAGCCGGCGCTCCTGCCGGTCAAGGTCGACCTGCTGCTTTTGGCGCAGCGCCTGATAACGCGCCCGCTGCAATTCAGACAGGCGTGCTTCCATCGCAGCGCGCCTGTTCGCGGCTTCACGGAAAGCGACTTCAGACGCCGAAATGTTGCCGCGCGCCGTCTGTTCAATGACGGACTGCTTTGGTTGAGGGCATACGTTGTTTTCAGGAGACGGCTTTTCTGATGCGAGTCTAAGGGCGGCGGCTCGCTCAAGAAATCTGTCCCGTTCCCGGTCCTGGGCTTTGCGCATGTAGGTCATCAACCGCGCTTGCGCCGCATATCTCCAAGCCGCCCGTCGAAGGGAGGGAGAGGTCTGCCAGGTGAGGTCTGGCTCGCGGACCGCCGCATCGTAATTTTTCTTGAATTCTGCCAGCCGCTGCGTCTGGCGGTATCTCTCACGCTGCTGCTCTATGAGGAGGCGATTAAATCGCTGGCGTGCAGCATAGGTTAAATCCGCTTCGAGAGCCGCGCGCCGCTCCCCGGCTTCGCGGACGGCGGCGTCCATCGCAGAACTGTTAATCGTGTTCTCCATGACACGGCTATCGCAGAAGCGAAGCCGCCGGTCTGTGCCAGAAATTGGTCAAGCAGTATTTTACAGATCTGACGCCGGGGACCTTGGCGTCCCGCCATGCCTATTGGACAGTTCCTGTGATCTTCCGGACCTTCCGCAAATCCACGGCACGCGATGGCTGCGTATCTGCGGCGAGAGAGTCGGTGGGACCGTTATGCGCGCGTCCCGCGTGCAGATACGCTTGATACAAAGAATCCTGCGCGCTGCGCACCAGAGCGTACCATTCGGGGTCGAGGAGCACGGCGCTATGGTCCAGCAACTCGCGCTGCATCAGCTCGACGATCATGTTGCTGACGTGAAACGCCTCGTGGAAGCCGAACGACCCCGGCCCGAACTGCGTCTCCAGTTCGATGCCATCGCGCGCCCATGACTTGCGTCGTTCGCGGAGCGCCTTGCGGCGGTCCCGTTCGTACTCTTTGAGTCTGGGGTTGCGTGGTTCGTCCGGTGTCATGTTCTTCCCCTCTCTTATTCCCACCCGGGCTGCCCGCGTCGCGGGCCTGCCGGTTTCCGCGCCTGCGCAAGCCTTTCCTGCATGCGCGCCCGGCGCTCGTCGGCGGCGCTGCGCTGTTCGCGGCTGGGAGTCTCAGCCGTGATATCGTGAGCAGTCTCGCGGGCTTCGCGCGCGCGCTGCTCGGTCTGCGCCTGCCGCTGAATATCCTCGACACGGGACTGCTTGACCAGATCGCGAATGAGACCGCGCCGTTCACGGGTTTCAATCTTGTCGAGGGCGGCGGCGCGCCGGTCGATAGCCCGGCTTTCGCGCTCGTGGCGGCGTTTCAGCGCCTCGCTTTCCAAGCGGTGGCGCTCAGCGAAATTAATCGCGGGATTGTGGCGCAGATGCGCAATCACCGACCGTAACGCCGGCACACGCTCGAACAGGGCGAAGACCTTGCCGGCGATAACATTGAACAATCGGTCCTGCTCGGCCTTGTGGGAAGCATGAAGCGACATTCGCTCGCTCGCGTGGAGCGTGGCAAGCTGCTGGCGCTTCGCGTCGATGGCGCGGCGGCGGCGGGTTTCCTGCTGGGCCTTAAGGTCGGCGGCCGATTTTGCGCCGCGCGCGCGGGCTTTTTCGCGGAGCCTGTCGTCGACCGCAGACTGGCGTGCCTTCTGCTGCGCTTGGGCCGCCGCGACAGTCGGCAAGGCCTCCGCCGGCAAGGCGACGAGCCGGGATTTTACCTCCTTAGTCCTCGTGCCATCGATCTGGCGCGCGAGGGCGTGGACATGGCCGGCGCGGTCCACGACGACATAGGCGCGGCGCTCGCCCTGGGCGAGGAGGTAGCCTGCCCTTTCCAGTCCGGCGCGGAATGATTCCGCACTGTCGGACGAGCGGAAAAGGGCGGTGATGTCGGCGCGGCGCTGCTCCGGCGTAAGGCCGGAAGCCTCGGCCATCGACCTCTCGGCGTAATTTACGTCCCGGTTCTTTTCGAACCGTGCGTCGCCGCGATCCTCGGCAAGGCCGGCAGGCAGGGTCAGGCCGTAGGCGTGAGCCAGCTCCCGCGCGCAGGTGCGGAGCTTCATGCGGTCGTGGCTCAGGCCAATCGCCCGCATGTTGTCAAGGTCGATGCGGGACCATACGACATGGCAATGCTCGCGGCCGTTCTTCACATGGAAGATAACGGCGCGCGGTTGGCCCGACAGGCCCAGTCTGCCTTCGATATGGTCGATGGCCGCCATGTATTGATCGCGGGAAATCGGTGCGGACGGATTGATAGCCAGGCTGTAGAGCGGCTCCTTGCAGCGTGTGCCGGATGCTATCGCCTCGATTTCCGCGAATGCGCCGTGAAGGTCGTCGGCGACACTGCCGCGAACCTGAGCAATCTCGATCCGCTCATTGTCGTAGGCGTTCGACAGATGGGTGGCGAGATCCGCAGCCCCTGCGCGCTGGTTGCCTTTCAGGATCATGGCTGGCGTCCCATGGCCAGAAAGCAGACAGAGCGCATCTCGGCGAGATCCCGGAGCGCGGCGGCAATGTGGGGATTGTTCACGTCCACCATCCCAGCCGTCGAGGCCGCCCGTAGCGTTTCCGCGATCCGGCCCAGCTCGCCGAGAAGCCGGGCAGCCACCTCGTGGCTCACCGTCGGCCGCCGCACGGCGTCCGGCAGCGGCGCGTTCAACGTTGCGGAGCGAATAAAGGAAGCCACGGGCACGCCGGCCCGGTCGGCCATCTCGCGGATGGCCTCGGCTTCCTGATCGTTGAACCGTGCCGACAGCGTTTGCTGGCGCTGGCGGGTGTCGCTGCCGCTTGCCAT
>MKRZ01000089.1:13425-105221 GCA_001897075.1 Mesorhizobium sp. 61-13
GGGTCCAGCGCCGGGGCGCTGGTGCATGGGGTTGTCCAGAAGGGGAGAGGTCAGTTCACCCCTGCTGGTCGATCGGTGTCCAGAGGGAGCGCGACAGGCTCCTTTTGGTCCAGTGCAGCGGGATACGCTGCGTTGCCCGGCAAGGTTCGATGCCGCCCGCCGGGCAATACCGGGGGATGCAACGGGGGCTGGTTAAAGCCCCCTTGCCAAGATGGCGCGGCGAGTCCGCGCACATCTTGCAACGCTCAGTAGGTGTAGATTTGATTATGGAGGATCAAGATTAGGAACGGCTTAACACAGTCATACGACCGTATGCTTCGCCCGAATTCCCAAGCACCTTACAGTACTTAGCTCCGTTGGTCAAAAACTGGTCACACGGGATTCAAGCTGCCGTAATATGCCTTTGCTTCGGCTTCGACGATGTAGTTGGACAGGGCATCATCGACCCTGGCATGAGCGGCTATTGAGGTCGGCCACCGTCCTGTTCCATCAGGCTTGAACTCGGCATGCCAATCCTCGACCAGGATTTGGGTCAGGGTGAGATTGTTGGTGCCGACTGCGAGATGCAATGCGGTCAGACCCATGACCGGGTCCGTGGCGTTTACATCGACGCCCTGCTTCAGGGCCGCGACGGCTTTGTCGTTGTCGGCGTTATAGACGGCGCTCAAAAAGGCTTTCTGTGCATGTACTGTGTTCACGTGTCCTCCGGTTTCAATGTCATCATTGATACCGGAATCTGGAAAATACCGCCAACTTATCTTGTAAACCGCTGGAACGGCTGACCGATTCCGCCCGTGGGCCATCGCCTTGGTCTGGTCACTCTGGATAAAGCACCTTTTCTTCGGCCTCGACGATGTAATCGCACAACGCCTCATCGACCCTGGCATGAGCGGCTATCGAGGTCGGCCACCGGCCAGTTCCGTCGGGTTTGAATTCGGCTTTCCAGTCCTCGACCAGAATACGGGTTAGGGCCAGATTGTTGGTGCCGACCGCGATATGGAGGGCGGTCAAACCCATGACCGGGTCCGTGGTGTTCACGTCCGCGCCCGCCTTCAGCGCCGCGATGACGCCGTCGATGTCGGCATCATAGGCGCAGCGCAGCAGCACCTGTTCCGGGTCGCGGGTGTCAGTGCTGTTATTATCGGCAGAGCGCGGCTTTGGCTGAGGTTGTTGGGCCATCACGGACTATCCTTTGCCGGGAGGAGCACAACGACCGGACTGTTGTGCAGCGGGCTTCCTCCAAGGGCTTTGACATCGAACCAGCCGTAGGATTCGTGTCCGTAGCCCAAAACCCTGTTTTCCGCCTGCCGGTCGAGCCAATAGGTGCGCGGCGTCCCGGTCACGACGTTGCGCATCATGGCGAACATCGCGCCGTGAGGATGGATCATAACGCCTTCATAATCGCGGCGGGGCATCGTCGGCAGGCCGTCATCCGATGCACCGGGTGCCAGCGCTCTCCAGTTGACGATGGTTTCGCGGATGACGGCGAATATCCGGCCTGGCTCTACCCTTATCTCGATCCGCGAGAATGGCACCATGTCGGAAGGATCACCCGAGCGTCGCACACGCATGATCTGGCCGGGCGGCAGGGCGGCTTTGGTATAGCTCTGGAAGGAGCCGGCCATGTCCGACGGCACCGGCCGGCAATCACGGCCGTCGCGCCACACGCCGAGAAAGGCCGCGAAATGGTCGCCAAAAGTTGCAACCGGATCGGTGGCGAGTTGGTCGATGACGAAGCGGTGGCAAAACCTTACCATCAGATCATTGGAACGGTGCGTGTCCGCCATGAAACGCTGGAGCGTCTTGAGCGGCAGCTGGTCGATGCTGATCCCGTTCGCGCCGGCGATTAGCCGTTGCAGAGTCGGCGCGCCGATATTGTTCTCATCGATATAGCGCAGGAGAGCACGGCGGATGCTCTGGCGCTCCGCCTCATCGAAGTAGGTCTGCTTCGGCGCGGCATACGCCTTCGTCTCCATCCCGATACCTGACCAATATGTGCCCAATCCAGGCCTTCGGCACTGTGCTTCATTTCCAGAAGATTTGAGCAGTTTCGCACAGTAACGCCGAAAGGAAAACGGTCATGGCAAACGATCCGCAGCGGGGATCATCGCTCAGCATGTTCGCGCTGGCCGCAGGCTGTGTCTGGGGCGCGTGGGCGGTGCCGAACGATGCGGCGCAATGGCTGCTCGGCGCGACCAGCGTGATCGCCGTGATCTCGGGCTCTGACCGGCTACGGGCGGAGATGGACCGGGATCGCAAGCGGCGGGAGGCGGAAACACCAAGCGGCATTTACGGCACGGCGGCGTTCATGACCGGCGATGCCGCCGCGCGAGCCGGGCTGACCGATCCGGCGGGCCTGTTCCTTGGATCGCTCGGTGGCCGATTGCTGTTTCACAATGGCAAGGCGCACCTGATTACCGTTGCACCCGCCCGCAAGGGCAAGGGAATCTCGGTCGTGGTGCCCAACCTGCTGCACTGGCAAGGCAGCGTGTTCGTCACGGACGCGAAGGGCGAACTGGCTGCCGTCACAGCAGCGCACCGCCAGAATACGTTCGGCCAGAAGGTTTTTGTGGTGAACCCCTGGGGTCTGCACGGCCTGCCGCAACACCGCTTCAATCCATTGGCCTATCTGGTCGACCTCGATGATGACGAGGCCGTCCGGCGCGGGTTGACCGAGGAAGTCGCGGCGCTGGCGCTGCAATTGCTCCCGGAGCCGGAGGATGCGCGAAACCGCTATTTCCGAGAGGGCAGCCGCAAGCTGCTCAGGGCGCTGATGCTGCATCTGGCAACGCGCCAAGTGCGGGGAGACTGTACGCTGCCGGAGCTGTGGCGGCTTCTACAGAACAGCGGGAAACTCGACGCCGCACTGGCCGACATGGCCGGTTCCGACGCGCTCTCCGGCGTCGTTGCCGATCTCGCCGATGACATTGCCGGCATTATCGAGAAGAGCCCTGAAGCCTTCCAGAGTTTTGTCGAGGGCGCACGGCAGACCGTGTCGATCTTCGATCCGTCCGGCTGGCTAGCCGACAGCGTCAGTGCTTCCGATTTCTCCTTCGCCGATCTCAAGACCGGGAAGGTCAGCGTCTATCTGGTCGTGCCACCTAAGCGCATCGAAACGCATGGCGCGTGGCTCGGCCTGCTCACCCGGCAGGCGATCAACGATGTCGCCGGCACGCCGGGCGGGAGAAAAGTGCTCTTCATGCTCGATGAGTTCGCCAACATGGGCAAGCTCGCCAGCCTGTCGGAAAGCCTGACGCTGCTGCCGGGACTGGGCGTGCGGGTCTGGATGGTCGTGCAGTCGCTCGATCAGCTTCGCACCGTCTACGGGCGGGAAGCGACGAACACGATCCTGAGTCAGGCGGAAGTCCAGCAGTTTTTCGCGGTCCAGGATCATGGCCTGACGAAAATGCTGTCGGACGCGCTCGGCCAGCGGACGGTCAAGACCGCCTCCATCAATCTCGGGCGCAAGGAGGACGACGATCCCGGCGAAAGCAAGAGTGAGACCGGACGGCCGCTGATGAGCCCGGACGAAATCCGCCTTATGCCGGACACCGAGCAACTGCTGCTGATCCAGTCGCAGCCGCCGATCCGAGCGCGGCGTGTGCCCTTCTGGGAGGTCGCGCCGTGGCGCGACTGGGCCGCCCCCAATCCGGTCGAGGGCACCCATCCGCGCCCGGAGCCTTCATTTCGCCTGAACTACAAGGAGAAGCCCTATGTCTGATGATCGTGACTATGATGTCAAAGTGGAATCCGCCAAGGGCGAGCAGCAAAAGCCTGACTGGGAACGTCAAGCCGAGACCGTTGCCGACTGGCTCGATGCCCGGCTCGGCATCCGGTTCTGGACGCTAACAGGGTTGGTGATCGCCAGCTTCGTCGTCGGCACGCCGCACATGCTGATCCAGTATCAGTGTTACGGGCGCTGCGGCCAGAATGCATCTGCGTTCAACTGTCAGTATCTCGGCGTCCGGGGCTGGAAGGTGACGGACTCCGAGCAGGGCAAGTGCCCGCGTTTGCGTTTGCTATAGCAGAGTTCCCGGAAATCGGCGGACGAACCGCCGGCGGCATGGCTCTACAGGCCATGTTCGTCGGCGGCAGACTGATAGGCTTCCAGCACATCGATTTCGCTGAGGGTCGACTTTTCCGGCACCATCATCACGCGACCAGATACCGCCAGACCGGGCGGAATGAACAGCATATATCCGTTCTTGACGACCATCGCCGAGCCAACCTTGTGCGAGCGGCTGCGGGCCTGGCCCTTGTGGGTGAAGGTTTCGATTACCACCAGATCATAGCGATCTTCCTTGTAATACCTTGAAACCATTCAAATGCTCCTGATCTTAAACCATCTATTTATTAAGTGCGTGTTTCGTCCTAATCGTGAATATTTCCAATTTTATTCAGAAATAACTCCCATGGCGACAATATAATTAACAATATTTTATAATATAATATTTATAGTTTTCATATGAGGTGAAAATGAAAGACGATATTATTAGAAATTACATCGACAGAGATCTCATAGACACTGCCAAGGAGACAGCAGAGTCAATCGGCGACTATGTTGCGGACGCGAACAGGCGCTACGTGGACGTAGCGACGGACATGGCACGGGAAGCCGGCAACCTCGCTGTTTCAGCCCATAATACGCTTGTGGACTCAGCGACAGGCCTCGCCGAGGGAGTCGAACAGTACGCCTCTGAGGCCTACTCTTCATTGAAGGCACAATTCGCGAGTTCGGCCAATGCGATTTCTGGGGCAGAAGCGCAGGCCATCACCATGACGGCCGAAGAGGCGTTCAAGAACCTACCCGCCACCAGCGCCTGCGACATGCCTCCGGAAGTGCAAAGCCTGATCGAGGTCAAGATGTCGGAGGAGTTGTTCCGCCAGCACTTCGAGGAATTGAAAGAACAGGGAAGCTTGCGCGAGGTGATGGACTTCCTCAAGAGCCAGCCTTTGGCGGAGGAACCTGCCACGACGGCGACACCTGACATCGAGCTTGATCGCAACAGTCCGGCGGTGGCCAACCGGCTGCCAAGCCTTGGGTGACACACGGCGATCATTCGCAGCCGGAGCCGGCATTGTACAGATAGCCGATTTCGGCGGCTGACAGAACGCGGTTGTAGATGCGCACGTCGTCGACGGTGGCGTTTGTTTCTTCGCCGTCAAACACTTCGCCAATCCTGACAGGATCGGTGAAAGCGACCATCGATTTGGTGAAGGGCGAACCGGTGCTGCTATCCCATGCATATTGAGCGCCATCCAAATAGAACCAGAATTGATTGGTGGCGACGTCATTGAAGGTGACGGCGATGTGATGCCATGTGCCAACAGTCATACTCAAAGGGACTGTGCGGACTTCATTCCAGTTCGCAGCGCATGCAGAATTTGCTCCGGTACAAAAGCCGAAAAACAGCCTCTGCCCGCGCAGGGCAAATTCGAATGTAGCCCGGTCGGTAGGATTATAGGTGCCCTTGGTGACGAGGTCATGGTCACGGCTGTCGAGGTCGGCTGGCTTGAACCACAGCGCGATGGTCATTGCGCTGGTCATGTTCAGCGATGCGCTGTGCGGCACGTTCACATAGTCGTCTATTGTGTCGAGGATCAGGCCGCCATTGATCTTGCCGGAGGCCGTCCAGGTCGGGCCGCTCGGCGTCAGCAAGGTGCCAGTGTTGCTATTACCCGATCCGTCATAGGCGGTCGTGCCACTCCCCTCATTGAAATACCAATGGCCGACAAGCCCTGAGGTTGGCACGTTCGTCCGCGCGCCGATATCGAACCAGTTGGACCCGTCGCAGTATTTGAAGGTTGCATGGGTGGTGTCATAATCAATTTGCCCGCCCGCGCTGCAAGCGCCAAGGGCAGCCCCTTTGTAGATATCGGCCTGAAACGCACCGTTACAGAAGGTGAACTTGTTGGTGCCATAGTCCATCTGCGACGCCGTGCTGCAAGGCGTCGCCGACACGGCTCCGCCAGCAGAGACCCAATCTGTACCATTGCAGAATTTCCATGTGCTGTTGCCGGCATCATAGTCGAGCGTGCCTGCCGTCGCGCAAGCGCCGAGCGTCGTCAGCGCGCCGCATTCGGCCGCGATGGCCGCGTTGGTTGGGAGTAGAACAATCAGAGAGATTGCCAACATAAAATTCTTGTAATTCATGAATTTATAGAAAAAACCTCATGTGTTTCCTATCACCAATATATCACACACTCTAGTCAATACAGTAATTTTTATTAGTATAAATTATGGTTACTTTCTATGACCTTGCCGAAATTGCGCTCATGCCGCGTGCTCTCACCAGAGAGCAAGCTGCCGGTCGGCCGGATCATTGACGCCATAGACGAGGCGGGCCATCGCGATGGTGCCTTTGCCCTCGAAGGTTGGCTTCATGGTCACATGATTGTGAGTTTCCCAAGAAATCCAGATCTTCAGGCCGGTGCCCTGAAAGGTCAGCGACAGCTGATCCGGGCCTCCCGATCCGCCGAAAATGCCAAGTTCGAATGCCAGCGCCCCGGCCAGTTCATCGGCGGTCATGCCGCGCTCGACGCGCTTGGCCCAACGCTGCTTCGCGCCGGAGAAGCCACCGGTGGCGCGGATGAATCCTTCGCGCTTGTCGGCGTCCGTCAGGGGGCGCGTCATGACGCACCCCCGATTTCGTCCTGATGGTGTGCCCATGCGAGGTGATCGCAACGGGGGAAGTCGATGCCTGCGGCGCTGCACCAGTGGCGCAGATCGGTTAGCAGGTCGACGACCGCTTCCTCGTCATAGGTAGGGGCAGCGCCCCGCGTCCAGGCGGCGCGCGCCAGAGCGGCGCGTGCGGCTTCGAGATAGGTACCATTGACCATGGCGATGTCCTCCGAGAGTGAGGAGGGGCGCTTACGCGCCCGCTCCGTTGTTGTTTTCGCTCGGGTGGCGGAGGACGATGCGTCCGCCGTTGACCGGGACCAGGTCGAGCTGAAGGGTCAGTCCCTCGCCATCCTGATGCGTCCACGCCGCGCCGATGCGGGTCCAGAAGGCTTTTTCCTCGTTTCCTGCGACGTGCCAGGCCACATAGGCCGGGCTGCGGGTTTCGCGGGTGGGACGGCGGTTCTGTTTTTCGTTGCGTGCCATGATGTAAGCTCCTTTCGCTTGGGGTTTCTCGACACGCGAACCGTCAGAGCGGGCGGAGAAGCGGCGGGTTCACGGCTGATGCGCTGGAGGGGAATCGCCCGGCTTGCAGCGCAGCGAAAGTCGGGGACACCGGGGCATCACCCGAAGGGCCGAAGGGCCTTGAACCGGACGCGCGCCCGATCAGATCAGAGCGTATTCAGTCGGGAAAAACCCAAGCGGGTGGAACGCGTAATCTTCATCCGAGGCACGGCACCGGCAGAACCGCTGCCGCGATCTGTGAAACCTTGTTCGCATCGGCAGCGAATTGGCCTCGTCATAACGGGAACGAATGCCTTCGGCCCAATGCTGAATCGGTGTGGCGTGGATGGATCAGAAATGTCGGGTGCGCCGGGCGTGACGCTATGCCCGGTCAACCGGAGGAGGCGGATTGGATTCTACGCAACCGCCGATGCGATAATATAACTTACGGAAAATCGGGCGTGGTTCTGCCAAGCCAATCAACGGCTTCGCCGGACATTTGTCGAATACGTTCTGGCAATATCGAAGCTGGCTGCCACGATAGCGCATCAATGCGCCCGTATAGTTGCCGGTCATGACAACCACGAAAAAGACATCAGCGCCCAGGAAACAAAAGCGCCGACGGACGCGTGTCGATCCTGTCTACTATGTTGTCGAAGTTCAGGAATGGGACTGGAGCCTCTGGTTCGGCGTCAGCAACATGCCGGAACGCAACGGCCCTTATGACGATTATCGCCACCTTGTTTTCTACGGCAAGCTTCTGCGGCCATCGAAGGTCAAGGCCGAGTCGGTCGAGCTAAGTTTCCTGCCCAGTAAACATTTGAACGAAGGACAGCGCGAGCGTGATCAGCCTCATTCGATCGGCCACCTGAGCTTGCATCGCGGAAGCATGTCCGGCGTGTTTTCGATGCCTGCCGATGTATTACCCCCGCTGCTCACAATGGCGACGGCGGACCGTCTGCGGTACGTCGTCATGCAGGGAGAGAAGCTGCATTATGGGCAGGCAAGCATGACCAGCTTCCGCTTCGAGATGAAGATTCGCGAAGACGATTTGCCGCCGGAAGTTTAGCTGGCCACCGACGTGACCAGCTTGTGACCACGACCGGCGCGATGGCTGCAATCATAAAGGGGGCAACTCGAACGAAAGGAGTTGCCCGATGACCAGACAACCGATCAATCACTCCGCCGGCCTGACGCTGGATGAGGATTTCGTAAGACGCGCCATGGCGATGCGCGGCGGCCAGAATCTCGACGGCGCGTTCCTCATGGACCTGCTCGAAGCCGGTCTGGCGATCATGGAGCTTTCTGCCGGCAATCATGACGAGCGATGCAGCAATCCTGACTGCACCGGGTGCCGCATCCGTCGCGGCGAGCAGCCGCGCCCGAGCATGGTGGCCGAGTTCAATGCCGTGCGGGCGCATTTGCAACAGCTGGCGGAGGCGCGCGAGGCCGGCGAGAGCCCCGATCGTGAAGTCAAGTTCATGGTATCGGAAACGAGCCTGATCTTCATGGCTTGGCTGGACAGGCTGCTGCGCCAGCGTGCTTCGGGCGGCCTGCGCATCGTCGGGCCGGACATCAACCTGGATCGCCGGGTTGATATGGAAGGCGCGATGCGCTTCCTGACCCATATGCTGGTCGGGACGCTCGAAGAAGAGATGGCGGCCTTCAGCGAAGGGCGGCACAGCCTCCTGTTCCCGCCCCGCTCGCCCGCGCCGGGATCGGGAGAGCCGGGACCGTCGGTCCACTGATATGAGCACCAAGCAGAAATCCGGGCCGGTGGCGACACCGGCCCGGATTGCGTTTGACGGATGGCGGTCGTCACCACCATGACGAATAAAACACCGTCAGCCCGGCCGCGATAGCCTCGCGGGCCTTGGCGATGAAGCGCAAGTCGTCGTGCTGCTCGCTGCCGTCGGATTCGCCGAAGAAGAAGCCGCTCGTTGGCGGCAGATTACGGTACCCGATGGCGAGTTCCAGCGCGTCGAGGTCTTCAGTCGTCAGCTGCAGGTTCACGCAGTTGAAGCTTTGGTCCTTCCCGCCCTTTTCGCGGTAGAGGCGCTCCATCCAGCCATGGAGGTTTGGATGCTTGCGCCAGTAGTGGATTTCCACGGCGTCGTCGGCCTTGAAGTCCACCGGCCTTGGCGGCTCGCGATTGATCGTGCAGGCGTACATATCCAGTCCCATTTTTCTTTCCTTTCGTTCGTTGTTGATCGTCCCGAAGGACGCGGACGAAAGGCCGGGCGGCATGGGCTGCCGCTGTCATGGTCAACACGGCCCGCCCCTTCCGGCGGGGTGGTGCGGGCGGACTATTGACGGCAAAGCGCCGTCCGGCAGGACAGCGGAATTTCCGAGGGTGACGACGAACGAAGGGATCGGGCTGGCGGTGCCTGCTGCCTCACGAAGCGGCCATGAAAGCGGTCATCCGAACGGCTGAAAGCGACTGGCTTGTCGGCATAAGCGCTTGGTGTCGTTAATGTATAAGCGACGGTAAAGCGGCCATAGAAGCGGACATCGTGGCGGCACCACACGCCGGAATCGCGATGGATGGCTGATCAGCCTTTCTTGCCAGGCAGCTTCAATCTACGCGCTGCCGCGCGTAAGGTCGCGAACGCGCCGGCAATAAGTTTTCAGTTCTTCGACGGGCGTGCTTTCAGCCACGCTGCCGGGAATTGGTGCGTGATGGAAGTTGCGGGTGTAGAAGTTGGTATCCTTCAGATCGTCCAGAGCGCCTTTGTAGCGATAATCCGCCGGCGCCGCCTCGATCTTCCGAATGATCCCGTCGAGCATTTCATCGGCTGCAAAAAGCTCTGGGTCGCCGTTGCGGTAAAAATGCTCCAGAACCTTACGCAGAAGCGCACGAATCTCGCCCGGATCGCCCTCGGTCGCATCGATGAACTGAATCATCTTCATGCGTTCGGTTTCGTTGCGGGGACGGGTTGCCTGTTCAAGATCGAATGTTGCCAGGCTGGCCATGCCGGGCGCGCCAGTCTGGATGGCGCACGCCGTTATTTTGCTCTGATCGATGCGGTCCCACAGCAAGCGCAGAAAGCCCAGCTCGTGCGAGAAGACGAGCACCTGCGCCGCACGATCCGCAAGCTTGTTGATTTCGTTCACGGTGAAGGTGCGCCGAAACTCATCCATGCTGGTGAACGGGTCGTCGAGAACGACGATCGTATCAGCGAGATAAGGGTCCGTGTTCACGGTGGCGAGAAAAAGCGCCAAGGCCAGCACGGACTTGTCGCCGCTCGACAGCGTATTCTTGAAACTCGGGCCGGCAACATCATCGGCGCGGGGCGGAACGGGGGTCTTGTTGATGAGGATCGCATACTCGGCGGCTGGTTCCTTTCCCCGGTAATTGGGCGGCTGGTAGTCGATCTGGAAACCCGCCCCAAGCCGGTCGAGATAGGCGTTGATCGTCATCCCCAACCCCTCTGTCACGCGCTTGGTGTGGGCGGTCAGTTGATCGCGCAGCTCGTCTTTTCCGTCCTTCAGCGCCTTTTGGCGGTCCATAAGGGCCTGCCGGTCGGCGACGATAGCGGATGTGTCGGGCTCGTGGCGTCTCTTTCGCGCCTGTAGCACAGCCAGCTCGTTCTTGACGGAGTCCAGGTTCACGCCGGCCTGCGCGCGGCGGATGCCCTCTATGCGCTCACCATAGGCCGCGATCTCCTGATTGTAGGCGATAATCGCGGCGCGTCCGCTGTCCCACTGGCGCGCGAGGTTTTCATATTCATCCGCCGCAACGGGCGTAACTAAATCCTGCTGTTTTTGCTGAAAGACGTGGTCGAGGGCGGCGGCGGCTGCCTCCATCGATCCTGACAGGGATTCAATGTCGAGCGTCGCTTCGCAACCCTCGCCCGTCAGCGTCTTCAGATTCCCGATGGCGACGCGGTTGGCGTCCGCCCTGGTGCCGATGGCCTGACGAAACTCCCCACGCCCGTATCGCTCCAGCGTCTGCCGCCGCTGTTTCACGTCGGCGGCAAGGGCTTTGTAGGCCGCGCTGAAATAGTCGCGGTACAGGTCGATCAGGCTGCGGTCGTGCAGTTCCTGGCCGCAATACGGGCAGTCTTGCGTATGATCAAAGGCAAGCCCGGCTTCGAGCCATACCTCTTGCGGCGGACCATCGCGTCCGGCAGCGTGCCGGGCAATGTGGTCCTGAAGCCTGCGGTGCAGGTCGCTGGCGACGCCATCGACTGATTGCACCAGCGCGGCCGTCAAATCGGCGGCCGGCGTCGGCACCGGCAAGGGCTGTGGCAGGCTGGCGGTGCGGATTTGTTCCTTCTCGGTCGCGCGCCGTACCTCCGTCTCCTTTTCCGTAATGACGTTGTCGGCGTCTTCAAGTGCGGCTAGGCCGGCGAAGTCGCTGACGCTCATACGTGGCAGGCCCGAAGCGGCTGCGGTCGCCTGAAGGACACTTTCCTTCTCCTTCAGCGTTTGCCCGATTTCCTTCAGCTCTCTATCGACAGTTTGAATCCGGCCTATCAGCGCCACGCCGTCAGCGCCGACGACAAGACCGTATTGGCGTTTCAAATGGTCATGTGAGACAGAGTCACCGGAATGGACGTTCTCGTTGATGAAAACCTGATCGAACACGGCGACCCGCGGTCGTGATCCGATCCAGGCAGAGCCGTCGAAGGCGGATTGCTGCCCGTCCACCAGCAGAATGACTTTCTGTCGGCCGCCGGTCGCCAGCGTCTCCCGGCCCCGGATGATGTCAGGCTGGTTGCGGGTGAGCGAGCGCAGTATGTCGGCGAGCGTGGATTTGCCCCAGCCGTTCTCACCAAAAACAAGAGTGACCGGGGTGAATCGGAGGCTGCCGGGCACATTCATTTTCTCGAAGCGCCCGACCTTCTGAATGTCTATGATCTTCTGAAGTGTCGGCACTTCGTCCCCGCCTGCTTAAACTTAACTCTTGGTGGTTTTCTTTCCTGATAGGACTTCTTCCGATAATTTGTTCATTTCATCAAGGATTGCTGCGCGCGAGGCATCGTTCTTTGCAAGATGAGCCTTCTTGCACAAGTCCATAATCTTCTTATGTCGTGCGTCGTCCGCCTTAAAGCGCGGGATACTCAAGTGTTTGAATATGTTGCTGACCTGAATTTGGATGGTGTGACTTTCTATGTATTCCTTCACCATTGCTGAGTTGAGCATCGCACAGACAAAATAGGCAGTATTTTCGTCGTCGAAATCCGCGAAGTAAACCTTGTGATCCGGTACGAACGGCCTCTCCCCGGCAAGCGGAACGCGCCCAGCCGTAACGACCACAGCCTCGAACGTGGTGGACAGTTCCGCCCAGATAACCTTGTAAGGCGCAAAGGAATAGGCACCGACATTGTAAATCGAATAATACGGCGCACTGCTCTGCCGCAGCCGGTACGTGGATCGCTTACCCAGAATGGTCTTGAAGGCACGGAAATAGGCCGCTGTGTTCTTCAGCTTCGCCAGACGCTTTTCGGCGGCGGCATACTCGGCCTGCACGATGCCGTGGTTGGGCACGAACACGAACAGTTCTTCATCGACATGAAGTTCACAAGCCGAGAAATCGCCAGCTCCCTTTATGAGCGGAAACAGCAGATCGGGCTCGACCCAATAGCGTTTTGCAGGGCCGATATCCGTGCGGCCCGCTTCCGGTCTGGTCTCGATCTGAACGAGGCCTTCCTTCTTATTCGTGTCCACGATGCGCACCATATAGATGCCATTGAGGTCCGCTGTGATCCCTTTCCTTCCAGCAAGCCAGTCGCTTGTGCCTTGGATTGCCGTCATCGCTGAAAAGCGGCCTTTCGGCAGTATCGCCCATGGGGAGTTGCCGCCATCGACCGGATTGGCTTCAAGAGTCCTGATATCCACCCTCTTGAGAACGTCGCTCTTGATGCACGTATCGGGAATAGCGGCTGCGAAACCCGACGCCTTTTCCCACACGCGATAAGGAACGGGATAAGTCGCGTGCTGCGCAGCAGGCACCTTCTTCAGCCGCATGATGGCGGTTTTATTCGCGACCTTTGGGAAGGGCTTCAGCTTCTTCAGGTCGTCAATCTCGACAGGGATGAGATTCGCCTGATCGTTAATCCTGAAACTGCGGAACCCTTGCGAGGATGGCGACTGGAAATGCGTCTGCGTAATAAGGAAAACGAGCGTACCGCCCTGCCTGAGCCACTTGTCGCCGACCGTGTAGGTCAGCATGCCGGAAATATCGAGTTCGTTGCCGCCGTGATAGGGCGTTTCAGAAAAAATCGCATACTGCTCGCAGGTGGGCTTGATGCGGTCGCGATACATTTCGGGAAGATTTGACCAGCGGACCCAAGGGGGATTTCCCACGACCACGTCAAACTCGCCCGCGACCGCAGACCAAAAGAAATTCCTCACGATGCGAAACCAGATGCCGTTCCAGGACTTCTTGTGAAGTTCCAAAACCTGATCGTAGGTCTCGCTTAGAGCATCCCTCCAATCCTTTGCCTCCGCAGCGGTGATTATTTCGCGCTGAAGCAACCGCTTCTCGACAACCTTGTACGGATTTTCATCCTCGACGGCTTCGGCCATCGTTGCGAACGCTTCGTCGAGACGCTTGCGGTCATAGGCCAGCGCCCATGGCAGAACGACCCGGAGATCCGATTGCGCGCTGCCGATGCGGTATTCGACGAAGTCTTTATCTTCCTGCGGCGAATGCGCCGGTGAATAGACGGCGTCAGCCAAAAGGACCGGCAATTCGACTTCAAGCTTGGTCACGCCGACGAGATCGGCAATGGCGATGAGAAAGTTGACACGGGACGACTGCACGGCCAGCGGGTTGAGATCAAACCCCCAGGTCGTTTCGAGGACGTTCTGGAGCACCTTCTCCGGCGGGAGCTTTGCCTTCGCGCCGATTGTCCTTTTTCTTCGGATGGTTTCGAGCAGGAAGGAACCTGAACCGCAAGTCGGGTCGAGGACGCGCGCTCTGTACCAATCGGAAACGTCTGCGCGATCACAGGCCACGTCCACCAACCAGTCCGGTGTATAGAATTCACCGAGCGCCTTTCTGAGTGTTTCCGGGACGAGCGCCTGATAGAATGCCTTCAATACGTCTTTGGACCGCGCTGCGCTGAGATCGTCCATCCTGTAAAGCGAAAGCTGCGTCAAGAACGAGCGGATGCCCGCGCATATTGCCGCTCGGCCCCCAGCTGACAGCGAGATGTCGGCATACCAGGAAAAGACGGCTTCCTCGACGAAGCCCTTGATGCGGGCGGCCTCGAAATAGGCGCTCCGCTCGACCTCCACATCAAGCTTTTGCAGAAGGTCGTCATCTTCGTATCCGAGCAAATGCTCGCAAAAGTCGGGATGCGCCGTGAGACCGTATTCCGCCACGATCTCGGCCGCCAGCATCTTCATGACAAAGGCGTTGTAGGTGTGGATCACAAAAAGCAGCGCGGCAACGGCGTCCGCCTGGGGAAGTGCAATCGTTAGCGGTATCTGCCGCTTGATTTCCGCAGCTTGCGCAGCGGACAGGTCCGCCACTTGTCCGAACAGGGTGCGCCATTCCTCGAACAGCATTTTCACCTTGCTGTTGCCGCTGCTTTTTAGCTGCCGTTCGAGTTCCGCCGCCAGGCTGCCCATCATCAGCCGTCCGATTTCTGAACCATGTCCGAAATCCTCGACCAGATTTTCGGCAGTCACAGCACGGCGTTTAGAATCGGCGCAGGCCTGCGCGACAAGGCTTATCGACGCCTCGTTGAACGGCAGAAGATTTCTGTGGGCGATGACGCCGTCCTTGTAAAAGGCAAAGCTAATATGATCGCCGTCGGTCGCAATTCCGATATAATCCTCCAGTGGAATTCCCTCCAAGGATGATCTGGCCTTTATATATTTCGCGAGTCTGTCGAAAATTGCTTCCTTGAAAGCAGGGCTTTTAATGCTCCCCTTGAAGAGTCCTTTATCCTTAAACTCAATAATGACCTGATTATATGAGGCGTCGTTGCGGCCGCGCTCAGCGTGAAATGTAATGCCGAGATCGTTTTCGATATGCTTCAGCCAGCTTTTCCGCACTTCTTCTTCGTTGGCCCAGTGCGGCCTGGCTTTGGCCAGATCGGTATACAGCGACGACATCAATCCCCCCGTGCGTCATTTATGATTTGGCCATCGGAGATCCCCCCGCTGTGGCCTTCTGTTGCCCTCATTTGCGCAGCCCCGCTGCGCCTGAACTCAGCCTGTCCGTGCGAACGGGAAGACGAGCGATATCCTTTCCGGCTTTCTCATTCGCTACACGGATATCGTAGGCAATCTGGAGATTGAGCCAGAATTCCGCGCTGTTGCCGAACCAATGACCTAACCGAAGAGCCGTATCACCCGTGATGCCGCGATGACCGTGAATAATCTGCGTAATGCGGTTGGGTGGGACGTCAATGAGGCGTGCCAGCTCCGTGGGCGTAACGCCAAGCTGTTCTAGTTCGTCGGCAAGAATCTTGCCGGGATGGACGGCGCGTCGGATCACTGTTACCCCCGAATCGACATCCCCATGATTGCTCTATTGACGATTTACGTCAAGCGTAATGCACCTGTGAATGCAATAGGTAAATTGCCAGCAGGAGACCGGTATCCGCCATGGCGGATGCCGAAATTTTCTGCCCGCGCACCGCGACCGCCGCACGGTCGCGGCCGGGCGGCCAATTTTATTTTGCTTGCCGCCGACCTGACCGGCGCGCGACACTGCAACGGCTAGTCTAATCCTCTGGCAAGCGCCGCCCCTGCTCCCGCATGGGCGGAGCTTATGTTTATGCCGCCTCGTCCTGCTGCCCGGCATCGCCAGCGGGCTGCCGGCCGGCGAGGTAATCGGCGGCCCGCTGCGCATGGGCAGCGGCGACAAATATGGCCCGCTTGTCGTCCTTCAGGGCTTTGAGCCATGACGCGATATAGCTGGCGTGTTCCGCGCGCGGCTGCGGCGTCAAGGAAAGGTCAGCGCAAACGAAAGCCGCGCCCAGCTCGGCGACAAGTTCTTCCATCGCATAGCCTTCATCGCCCCACCGCTTGCGCCCGAAATCACGGTCAAGGCGCTTGGGGTGTTTCGTCCAGTGGCAAAGCTCATGGGCCAGTGTGGCGTAGTAGGCTTCCGGCTCCTTGAAGGCCACAAAGGGCGGCATCTGCACGCGGTCCTCTGCCATGCTGTAGAACGCCTGATTGCCTCCCTCCCTGATGTCGGCTCCGACGAATGCAAAGAATGTCTCCACGCGCGAGATGCGCGCTTCCGGCTCAAGGGCCGGTTCCTGCACGGCGTAGAAGTGCGCTGGCAATCCGTCCACCTGCTCGGCATTGAAGACGGTGTATCCCTTCATGAAGGGGATTTCCCGTTCCATGTCCGCGCCGGTCGCCTCGTCCTGCTCGGTTCTCTTGATGGTGTTGGCGTAGACGACAAGACTGCCCTTCTCGCCTTTGCGCACCTGCGCGCCAAGCTCCTGCGCCTGCTTGTAGGTTAGCCAGAGCGGAGCCGTATAACCGCGCTCGGTCGCTGCGGCCCAAAGCATCAAAACATTGATGCCGCGATACGGGATGCCGTTGGCACGCAAGGGCCGGGTGATACGCCCTGCCGCATGGTCTGCATTCCAAGGTTTCAGCCACGGGCGAACGCCCTTTTCCAACTCCGCTATGATGCTGTCGGTTACACGCTGATAGATGTCTTTCCGTTCCTCACTCATGGCCTTCCTTCCTTGGTTAGCTGGTTGCGCATGCAACCGGACTAGCCACGCGGCGATGAGCGGGGGGTTCGGCGGTCAGGGCCGCCGCCGGGGACAGGGGTATCTCCCAGCTTGGCAGGGCGCGAGCGACCGAAAGTTGGGGAACGCCCCGGCGGCGTCCGTAGTGAAACGAAGAATGAAAGCCTTGACGGCCGTGGGGCCGCAGGCCCTCTTTCTCGTCTAGGGATGCGGGCAGCGCCCGCCGATCAGAGCGCCGGCAATGCCGGCTCCGCTGTTCTCAATGCGCGAAGGATGGAAACCGGCTGGCGGAGACGCTGCGCGGCTCCGGGCGAAGCCTGACAGCCTGGTCCGCTAGGCGGACGCGCCCATTCCTGAAACTGCACTATCTGTTTCTGCAATCATCAGAGCCGATTCAGGATTTCTCCGAACCGACGTTATGCAATCCGGGCCTGACTGCCAATCCAGACTGTGAATCTGCATCGGTCTGTCCTTGAAACGCGCAAGCGCAAATTCCCGTATCCCCTGCCTTCACTTCGTTGCAGGCGGGCGATTCCCCTCGGTTTTTGCGCCTGCGCGCCGTCCATCCCGAAGCGACAGGGCATTCACAAGGCTGGCGATCAAGCCGGCCGCAAAACAAGGAAGAAAATCATGAACCGCTTACTGACCATCGCTGAACTGCAACATCGCAGCCAATCGGAATTGCGCGCCCTGTTCCGGCAGGCCTCACAGGCTTTGGCCCGCACCGCGACCGGCACGCCGGAGCGCCGGGCCGGGCTCGCCACACTGGAGAACATCTCGCGCGCGATGACCATGGGGGCGCCGGGCTTTTAGCCCGGTGCTTTCCCGCTCAGGGCCTGTCGGCTTCGGCCGCCAGGTCCCGGCGCAGGGCCTCGGCGGCGCGGGCGCAATCCACCCACGCCATCTGCCAGTCGAGCAGCAGGTCCTTGTTCATGCTGGTCAGCGCCATCAGAATAGTGCTTCGTGCCAGCTTGCGGTCCCCGTGCGCGAGCGCATCGAGCGCCGTTTCGATCATGCCGCGCCACTCGCGCCCTGCTTGCAGGACGGGACCGCCGAAGAATTTATAAGTGCTGATGGCATCCCGAAGATAACGTCCAGCCTCGCCGGCTCTCGGACATTCTTTCCGGAACGCGCGGGCCGACCGCTCCGACATATTGCGGGTGCGCGGGCTTATTTCTCCGCCGCCTTCATTGCTGTCGTCGCGCACCTCCGCGATGCGCCCAATGCCGAGATACTCTTCGACAGCATCGAATGGCGTCTCGGACCGCAGGTAAATGAAGGAGTCGGTGATGTTTCCGCTATCATCGAACACATAGGCCAGCGCCTTGTCGGTCAACACGCGGGCGCGATGAAGGCCGTCCAGATAAAGGTCGATCTCCTGCACGGAGTCGATCCAACAGTTCACCGGCGGATGTTCCGCACGGTATGCCTGCCGGGCGATCTTGGCCGCTGCGATGTAAAGCGGATTGTCCTGTGGCCGTCCGGTCCATTCGGTGTCGTTGTCGTCGTCCGTGATCCCAGTCATATCCTTCTCCCACCGCCGATCCTGCCTTTCCTCGCTTCAGATTTCCACACCGCTTTAGTGATCACTGCGGAAGATGCCTGTCTTCGGCAACTATGCCGCCGGGATACTCCCGTTCGAGAAGCGCGACAGCCTTCTCAAGCGTTTCGCCCAGGCCCCAGCCCTGCTGGTCGGCAATCGCGCAGAACGAGGCAACAGTTTCAGGCGTGGCTTTCAGGTTCAGTTGCATATTGCGGCCGGTGCGACGGCCGCGCGGCGGACTGAGCTTCGGGGTCTTCGATGGTGCAGGCCGCTCCCCCGCAGCCTGCGGCTCACGGCTACGGAACCCGGCGGCTGCGGCAGCCTTCGTTGTTGCGGCCTTCGGCGGTTTGTCGTTGGCCTGCGCGTCTGCGCGCGGCAACCATTCAGCCGGGTCGAAGTCGTCAAGCGTATCGGTGAAACCAAGGTCGGCGCGCTGCTTGTCCATGTCAGGCCACCTTGGGCGCTGCGGCCGCGCTCTTAAGCCTGCCGATGACCTCGCCGGCAAATGCGCGGGCGTTCTCCCGAGCCTTTTCGACGTTGCTGACCTGGTCCGGCGTCAGATCTGACAGCAAGCCGCCATAGTCGAAGATGTCGCGATAAGCGGCCCGCTCGACTATAGAGGTTGTCAGCACGTCGATGCCTGCCTTGTCCAACTGGTCGCGCACGTTGCGCAGTGCCCGTGATGCGACGGCGGCGCTGGTGCGCGTGAGCAGGACGCTATGCGCAATGGTCCGTCGCGCCATGCGCTCCTGATTGCGGATGAGCTTGATGGTCTTGGCCGCACCTTTTGCGTCCATCGACGCGCCCTGCGTGGGAATGAGGACGAGGTCAGACATGCCGATGGCGTTCGCCACCATAAGGCTGGCAGTGCCCTCAAGGTCGACAATGACGAATTGCGCCTTCTTCGCGGCGCTCTCGATGTGGTCGACGATGGTGTCTTCGCTTACGTCCGCGATGATGTCGATGGTGGCCGGCTTGCCGGGAAGTTTCGCCCACTGGGAGATCCAGCGCTCGGGGTCGGCATCGATGATGGTGACGCGCGCGCCTTTGGCGGCAAGTTCTCCGGCAAGAAGCAAGGCTGAGGTTGTCTTTCCGGCTCCCCCTTTGGGATTGGCGAAAGAAATAATGGGCATGAACACTCACAACGGTAATTATTAATGGAATATCATCAATCAAAAGTACCGGAATTTCAGTGCGCAGCGAAATACATTCGATAGCTATCCGGATGTTATCCGGAATCTAATCGATAGCGTGCTATCGGATAGCCAACAGATAGCTATGCGTTGGCTATCTGGTCGCTATCCAGTGCAAGCCAAAGGCAGATAACACTATGGCAAACGCCAGCGCGCGAAGTCGTCCTGCGATTCGTCTGTGAAAGATGCGACGTCGCGCACGCCGGGCGTCCTGCACGCCGCGCAAATCCTTGGTTCCCAGAACTGACTTGCTATAGCGGCGCACATTGCGGACAATTCACGAAACCCGTTCGGGTCTTTCGTAATTCTTTTTGAATACAAATGAGGATTTAGTGACGTAATAAAAAGAAAACCCGCCGAAGCGGGTCGCATTAAAATCAAAGATGTTCGTGATCTCAGCAATCCGAATATCTCAAACTCCGAATAACATCGCAAGCACTTTCTGCGATGCTTTCGTGCGCCCTCACGTTTCTGCGGGTTTTCTCCATCGCATAGAGGAGGAAACCAGTGACTATGCAAAATGATCCGCAAGCCGCCTTCATCAAATCGGCGCGCAAGCTACAGAATCGAATCGTGACGCCGGGAACCGATCCGCGACCGATGAATGTCCCAGCCGCCGATCCTACGCGGCGCAAGCGTTCGCTCAATACCTGCCATCGCTATGCGCAGTCAGAGCGACCGCGCAGTGTCGCGCCGCACACCAGCTGGGCCTATGTGCCGGAACTGGCGGCGCGCATTGAGGACGATCCGAACCTCACCGATGGCGCGCGGCGCTGCGCGCGCAAGCTCGCCGAGCTGACCTATCGTCGGAACAGGGAAGGCCGGTTGCTGCCGGTGACAGTCACATACCTCGCAAGGGCGCTCGGCCGTTGCCGGCGTACCGTACAACGCTATCTCCGCCAGCTGGAGCGGGAAGGGTATGTCGCGGTCGATGTCGTCGTTTCGCAGCGGGCGAGGATGTGCGTCGGCCTCGTAGTGCGGCTCCTTCAGCCGCTGCTTGCTGCGCATCACCGCGAACGGTGGCCCGGAAGCTCTGCAAAGCCAGGGGCGACACCGGAGTCACTGAACAAGAGATTCAAAGGTTATATTCAGGCGGAAGGTTATCGAACCGGCGTCGAGCAATGGGCGCTGCGCTGCATGGATGGGGTTTTCCGCAGCTATATGAAAACAGCCCCGCTCGCCGCGCTGCCGTCCATCGCTGCCACGTAATAATCTTGCGCCGATGCCAATGCCGATTCCGGCCCGGTAGCGGGGCGGAGAATGCGCTATTGCCTTCAGGGGGTGGTTCGGGCCCGGTCAGCGCCGGAACGCATCCTGACGCAAACTCGGCGAAATCAGGGGCTTTCCCGTATCAGGACCACAAACGCGAGAGCCATGACCAGAATCCGTTCTTCGGTCTGCTGGGCGGCACTGAGTCAGCGGGCTTGGCAGCCTGCTTCGACTCGTCGAAATAACGCGCCTTGGCGCGGCGGTCGTGGGCGCGGACGCTATCGATCTGGTCCTGCGTCATGTCGCCCGCCCAACGGGCCTTGCCCTTGTCGATCCAGTAGTGGGAACGGCAGGGGAAACTCCAGTTTCCGATTGAGGGATGAAGAGATACGGCTACGCCGTCATAGGTCAATTTCCAGTCGGTGGGGCTAAGCGGCGTTACGACTTCTAGGCCGCAGCCGCAGCAGCATTTGTGCGCGACCGTGGCGTATTCCATCGATACGTAAAGGGTATTCTCGGCGAGTCTGTCGGGGATGCTCGCGACAAATTCCGTGTCGAGGACGATGGGCTGTTTCATGGCTTGTCCTCGTTCAGGAGCATGTTGCCGTCGAGCGTGTAGGTGCAATGGTGTTCGTCATCCAGATCGAGGTAAAACCCGAACAGCTTCTTCCACTTGATGACTGCCAGCGCCGCGTTCAGGGCGTTCAGATCGGCAATCTGGATATTCTTGACATACAAGTCGTCGGCCGCGCCCGTAGAAAGGCCGATACGCTTCTTGTCGCGGATATGCGCCCTCATCCGTTCGGTGCTGGTAGTCGTCCTGACGATGCCCTGCAGCTTGTCGTCCACGAGGTCGATGCCCATGCCGACATCGACAAACGGGATGCTCAGTGGCTCCAGCTTCTCGATGATCGGTCGCTTTGCATCGCCGCGATCGACGCAAAGGAAGACGAATGCCATCCCGTCGAGGCAGTCCGCATTCGCGGCGTCGATATGGAAATCGTGCGCCACGATGTTCCGGCGCATCGGCGCATAGCGGTCGCGGAAGTAATGGACCTTTTTCGGCGCGGCCTTCAGTTCGGCAAGCGTTGCGGCCCCGGGCGAGCGAAACGCATTGTGCTGGAGGTAATGGTCGCCGTCGAAAAGATGGATCTCATGGACCGGCGTTTTCGCCACCAGATCGAGGACGTAGGAACCCGTACCGCCAAGGCCGATGATCGCCACCTTGGGCAGGGCCAGCTTCTGCGACACGGCGTAGATGCCCGCGCGGCTTGAGGCAGTGTCCAGATACTCGAATACGGAATCGGGGTCTTCGGCTTCGATCACCCGGAACGTCTTCGCCGTGGCCGTCGGATCGATTGCCGCCGCATGGCTCGACAGCATGTCGGCGTAGGTGGTCATCTTGTGGTGGTAGTCCTGATACCCGCTGGCGGGCTTGCTCGAAAACGAGTGCTCCACCACGAGACCGTCGCCCAGATTCTGACGGCTGCTGCCGTTGACGATCTTGGTCAGAGGACGTCCATGCCGGTCGCAGGGATGCTCGCCCGCGAACAGGGCGACGTGGGTCTCCGGCTTCGCAGTGACCTGCCCGGCGAGATTGAGCGTCGAGACCAGCAGTCCGCGTTTCACGACGCGCTTGCTGTTAACGTAAGGCACGTTGCGGAGAACGAGGTGGTTGGCCCTGACCTCCACCTCGTATCCGTCTTCCTTCAGCTTGGCGAGGTCGGGACTACGACTTATCAGTGGCGGTGACATTGAAGATCATGCCCTTCTTGATTTTCACAGTTTCGCCCTCGACGAGCGATCCTTCTGGCTTCTCGCCTTGGCCGCGCCGGTAGGTGATCGTGAAGACGATGTTCTCGCCCGTCGGCGGCGTGTCAAAGGCGAGCGCGACGAGCTGCGCGAAGGAAAGTTCCTTGCCGGTCACGGTCTTCTCGCGGCCGTTCACGACGATGGTGATGTCCTTGTCGTGATCGCTGTGACCGCCGTTGCCGTGGTCATCGCGGTGGTCGTTGCCGTTGCGGCCGTGTTTGTGATCGTCGGTCATCCTTTTCGTCCTTTCTTCGGTTCAGCCCTTGGGCGGGAACGGGTCGCCGCCGTGGCTGTCGCTGCTGGCGATGCGGCCGTCCTGATTGTGGATGCGCAGCTCGGTGCCCTGATTGCGGCTGACGGTGCGACCGCTTTCGATAGCCTCGCGCTTGGTTTCGTGGTGCCTGCTGGCGCGTTCAGCGCCGCCGCGCTTCACGTCCCATCCTCCGTTCGGGTTCGGGACGACATGGTGGGTTTTCGGCCCTTTGCTCATCGTTCGGGTCTCCTTGACCTGCTTCCTCGCGGAACCGCTGTTCCGCATATCTGCTAATTAGCGTATTTCAGAGTCGAATACAAGGGCAGCCGATTTTTCGGCTGCCGGCGTTGTTTAGAGACGGTCGAAGAGGGAGGGCCCGGCGGACGTTGCGCCCAGAATGTTTAGTCGGAGGAGCCTCACCCGCGCGGCATCCGCCGACACCTGGAACGCTTCCTGAACCCGCGCGATCAGGGCCTGGCCGTGTTCCGTGCCGGTGCCGATGACTCCGAACAGCCCGTTAGCTTCCTGATATGCGCCGACGACGCGGCGCAGATAGGACACCGGCATCAACAGCGCGCCGCAGGCATGGCCCGCTTGCCATTCCATCCAGTCGGTCTGGACAGCTTCCAGCATCGTATCGCGCTTGCAAATCTGCTTGTTGGCGTTCGGATTCCGCCGGAGCAAATCGGCGCCGGGCGGCTCGACCTCCCAAAGATAGGCATGGAAATGCACATGCCCGTATTCGTGGGTCAGGGTTGTACGGAGCCGATTCTCGCGCCGTTCGTCGTTGGAGAGGTTCTCGGCGATGCGGACGATCGGCTTCCGCCCCGGCTGGAACTCGGTCACGCCCTCTACGTCATGGCCGTATGAGGACAGGTCAGCGTAACCGTCGAAATCTTCTGTGTCGCGCTCGATCAGTAGCGTGAGATCGTCGGTCGTGACCGGGAACTCGGCCTCGCCGTATTTGTTCTTCAGGAATCCCGTGATGATGTTCTCACATTCACGGTCGAGTTCTTCGGGCTTGTAGTGCGGGCGCTGAGAGAAACGCCCTGTCGTGTCACGAACGTATCTCACCATCCACTACCGCCTCATTTGCTGTTCGGCTTGCCGCGAAAGGCGACCATCGCCTTGGCGACTTCCTGTTGCGACAGCTTCCTTTCTCGCAGGTCCGCCGGAAACTTGCCGGCCAGGTAATAGAGCCAGTCCGCCTCGATACCGAGCACGTCGGCGAATTGCTGGACCATCCGGTCGGATGAAGGGCTGCGCCGATCGTGCTCGATGTCGTTGAGGTACTGCGGGGAAATGGCTTCTTCGTCCTCCCGGAGAATTTTTTGGGCAAGCTCTTTCTGGCTCCAGCCGCGCGCTTTGCGCGCCTGACTTATAGCGCGCCCGAAGGTATCCGCCTTGTCACTCATGTTGCTCCTTCACAATACGCTTATTCGCTAATTAGCGTATTCCAAGGGCGAATCACGGTCAAGATGCCCATGGGATGCCGTGAAGCTGGCGGCATCACGCCGCCAGCCTCCGGGCTGCGATGCCGTGATAGGCCCGGTCGATTTCGATCCCGATATAGTTGCAACCGGCCTCGGTGGCGGCCACCAGGGTCGAACCCGAGCCGCAGAACGGGTCGAGCACCAGCCCGTCTTCCGGGCAGAACGCCTCGATCAGCGGCGTCAGCGCCGCGACCGGCTTCTGCGTCGGGTGCAGGCGATTGCCGCTATAGGGGAAATCGATCACGTCGGCGGGCGGGTTCTCCGGCAGCTCCGGACGGCCCTTGGCCAGCACATAGGCCGATTCGTGCGTGTAGCTGACGAAGCGGGATCGGGAAGCGTATTTCTTGCGAAATACGATGTGCCCGACGATGCGGAAGCCCGCCTTGCGCCATGCCTGCATGAAGCGGTCGGTCTGCGTCCAGCCGTAGAAGCTGACGGCGAGGCTGTCGTTCTTCAGGATGCGGTACATCTCGCGGTAGGCTGGCTCCAGCCAGTCGGCATTGTCGTCGTTGGCGATGGAGCGCCCGCTGCGGTCCTTGTAGCGGACGAGATAAGGCGGGTCCGTCAGGATGAAATCGACGGATCGGGACGGCATTTGGCGCATCACCTCAATGCAGTCTCCCTGCCGGATCGAATTGCGAAGCTGGTCGGTCGTAAAGGTCATGGCTTGCTCCTGCCTGTTGCGGTTTGATGCCGCGTGACAGGGCCGGCCGGAGAAGCCGGGGCGCACCGCAAGGGGAATGGCCAACACGGGAGCGAAGCGAAAGAGCGGGCAGGCCATTGCGCACCTGGCGCGGCCCGCCAGAAGGCGGAAATCAGAACAACCGCACGGCAGGGGCAGCCCGATGCCGCCTGACCGAAAACCAGCCTGACCAGTTTGTGCGCAATACGGGAGACGGGGTTGGTGCGATCACGGTGTCATGGACCCCGTAGATCACATCACTGCCGGACAACGCGCTCCCCGCAAGCCGCACGACGGCTTCGTGGTCACGGACGATCTTGCCGGCCTGCCGGTTACGGATGCCGAGCTAGATGTCATAGAGGCGTTCCTGATGGCGCAGTTCAGGGCTGTCATGGCCGGCGAAACCCCTGCGAAAGCTGCGGTTTCGGCGACAAAGGACTCGGAACAGCCGCAAACCCATGCTGAAATCCCGCGATCCAGACCGAAACGGGGGGCCAGGCGATGAAAGCCTCTGACGCAAATGCCAATCAGGCCGCGCCGCAGCGCGTTGCGATCTACATGCGGGTGTCCACGGGCCGTCAGGCCGAGAGCGACCTGTCGATCCCCGACCAGCGCCGTCAGGCGCTCGCCTACTGCAAATCCCGGGGCTGGACGGTCGTCACCGAGTTTGTCGATGCCGGCCTGTCTGGCACCACCGACAACCGGCCGGAATTGCAGCGCCTGCTCGACATCGCCACCTCGGATGGCTCGCCTTTCGATGTAGTGCTGGTGCATTCGCTCAGCCGCTTCATGCGGGATGCGTTCTTGCAGGAAATGCACGTCCGGCGTCTCGCCAAGGCGGGCGTGCGCTTGGTGTCTTTGACGCAGGACGTGGGTGATGATTCCATCGGCGTCATGGTGCGGCAGGTCTTCGCGCTGTTCGACGAATATCAGTCGAACGAAATTCGCAAGCATGTCAGCCGCTCGATGAACGAGAATGCCCGTCAGGGATTCTGGAACGGCGCGGCTCCGCCGTTCGGCTATACGACGGTCGTCGTCGAGCAGCGCGGCGCGCGCATGAAGAAGAGGCTCGCCATCGACCCGGTCGAGGCGGAGACCGTGCGCCTGATGTTCCGGCTACTCATGGAAGGGGACGGCACGACAGGTCCGATGGGCGTCAAGGCGGCGACATGCTGGCTGAACGAGCGCGGCTACCGCACGAGGGGCGGCGCGAGGTGGGGCATCGGCCCACTCTACAACCTGATCTCCAACACGGTGTACAAGGGCGAAGCCGTCTTCAACCGCATGGACTCGAAGACGCGCAAGGAAAAGCCCGCCTCCGAGCGCATCATCGTGCCGGTCAATCCAATCATCGAACCTGCTGTGTTCGATACGCTTCAGGCGCAGCTGAAGGCTCGCAATCCGAAGGCCGTGCCGCCGCGTGTTGTCACCGGGCCGATCCTGCTCACCGGCATTGCCACCTGTGCTTCCTGCGGCGGTGGCATGACACTGCGCACCGGCAAGTCAGGGCGCTATCGCTATTATGTCTGCGCGGCTGCCGCGCAGAAGGGCAAGTCCGCCTGTCCGGGCCGCTCGGTGCCGATGGACAGGCTCGACGATGCCGTCATGGACCGCATTGCCCACGAGTTGCTGACGCCGTCGCGCGTGGCAGATATGCTGCGGGGTCTCATGGAGCGCCAGACCAAGCGTGATTCCGACTATGCTGACCGCCTGACAAGTCTGCGCGGCAAGCTCTCGGAAGTCGAAACCCGGCTCGGCCGGCTCTATCAGGCTATCGAGAATGGCATCGCCGATACGAAAGATCCGATGCTCAAGGACCGGGTCGCGGCGGTGAAAACCGAACGCGACATTGCCAAAGCGGCGTTCGACCGGGCGGTATCGGAAATGAGCCCGGAAGCCCGGATCACGGAAGACAAGATCGCCGCCTTCGTCGAAACCATGCGCGGCAACGTGCTGTCAGGCGACACGCCGTTCCGCCGCGCTTGGCTGCGTTCGGTCATCGACGGCGTCGAGGTGGACGACACGGAAATCCGTATCCACGGAAGGCGGACTGTTCTGGAGCGGCTGGTGATGGGTGGCGGGGCGGCTCCGGCAGGAGTGCCCAGTTTTGTTCGCAAATGGCGCACCCGACAGGATTCGAACCTGTGACCTCTGCCTTCGGAGCAATTTAGAGTAGCCCTCCGAAAAACGCGAGAGGGTACGCCATGGTTCGCTATCTGTCTGAAATAGCTAGATTTTCTGAATCGCCGCTTTCACGATCTTATCCGAACCTACGCTACGATTTCCGCCCGCGTGCTTACGTGGTGCTTACGCGAGAGATCGGCACTGATCGGATGGAATGCCATGACTAAGATCACAAAGCGGGTTGTCGACGCCGCAGGTCCCCACGAAAAAGACTACGTCATTTGGGACGACGAACTACCCGGTTTTGGCCTCCGCGTCTTCACTTCCGGCAAACGGAGCTACGTTATTCAGTACCGCGCCGCCGGACGGTCGCGCCGCTACACGATTGGCCTCCATGGGGTCTGGACACCTGAGACAGCACGCCAAGAGGCCAAGGTTCAATTCGGCCGGGTCGCAAGCGGCGACAACCCCGCAGAAGAACGGCAACTCGATCACAAGGCGATTACGGTGAAGGAGCTTTGCGCTCTTTACATCGCCGACCTCGGAGCAGGTCTCATTCTCGGCAAGGGTGGACGTCCGAAGAAGTCCACGACCGTCGGCACCGACACAGGTCGCATACATCGACACATCATCCCGCTCATCGGCACGCGGCGCGTGAAGGATCTTACCAAGGCCGACATCAACAAAGTCCTCAAGGACATCATGGCCGGGAAGACGCGTGCCTCCGTTAAGACCGGCAAGCTGCGCGGCAAGGCGATCGTCCGTGGCGGTGTCGGGACCGCGACCCGGACCGTCGGGCTGCTTGGCGGCATCCTGACATATGCCGTGGAAGCCGGCATCATTGAACACAATCCCGCACATGGTCTGCGCAAACCCAAGGCCCAAGTCCGCGACCGCCGGCTCACCGAGGAGGAGTATCGCATCCTCGGCAAGATGCTCGCCAAGGCCGCCGCCAATGAGAAGTACGCGATGACCGTGGATATCATTCGCCAGATCGCTCTCACGGGCTGCCGCCGATCCGAGATTATAGAGCTCATGTGGAAAGAAGCCGACACCGACTCCAGTTGCTTGCGCCTGATCGACAGCAAGGAAGGAGCCTCGATCCGTCCGATCGGTCTTCCGGTGGTGGAATATCTCGAGGAGCGGAGAAGAGACCAGTCCGGCACCTATGTGTTCCCAGGTCCGCGCATGGAGGACGGTGCCTTTGGCGGCTTCGCAAACCACTGGGAGCAGATATTCAAAGACTCTCCGCTATCGGGTGTAACGCCCCATGTCCTCCGCCATAGCTTCGCTAGCATCGCCAACGATCTCGGCTTCACCGAAGTAACGATCGCAGCCCTTGTCGGCCATTCGAAAGGCTCGGTGACCAGCAAATACATCCACACGCTCGACACTGCGCTCATCATGGCGGCAGATACAATCTCTGGATACATTCAGGGGCTTCTCGACGGGATCGAGTTCAAACAGACCGCTTACGCTCTCGACCGAGATTCACGAAAGGCTGCGCTCGAACGTTTCCTCCTCCAGGCGGTGGGTAGTGATGACACTCGAGAATCTCGGCTTGCCGCATAGCCGTTCGAAGTCGATCCGGCCTGGCTAGAATGCACGACTTGGACAGATGTGGCTTCCCCTCTGCGATGCGCCACGCCCGCCCGCACGGGTGTCGGCATCAACCAGGTGTCGACGCTTTTTGTGATCCGGTATTTATGCGTCGACCCATGACTGCAGCACGCCTTGCCGGTCATCCGACGAGTCTCCAACGGTGCGCTTCGGCTTTGGACAACGGCGGTACGGTGCCCGCCTGGAGCTGCAGTTTGCCGGCAGCGATGATCCAGGATTCTAAGGAAAATTGCTCAAGACGCGCGCCCCGGCCACGCTGGGCAGATCACCCTTGACACCGGTTTCAATGATGGGAACAAATAGAGAACAATGACAGTGCTTCAGGCGCGCGACCGGTTGGCCAGATTTCTGGCTTTCCTGCTTTCTGCCTATCCGGCTTTCCGCCTTGCAAGAAAGGCAGATTTCGTTATGATTCCGGAATCAGAGCTCTTCCCGGTCAACGACCGAGACAGGTTGCCCGTCATGGCTGAAAACCGCCTTCGTGCGAGCAAGAAAGACCTGCTGGAAGACAGCGACAAGGGCAGCAGCGGCTCCCTCAATTTCAAAGTCACTCCCGAGTTCAAGAAGGAGTTCAAGGGCTACGCGGTCAGCCAGGGGATCAGCATGGTGGACCTCCTCAAGGAAGGCTTCGCGCTATCCAAGAAGCGGCGCAGCCAGTGAGCCACCCCCTTTCCTTTGGCCGGACAGATCGCGTGACAGCGCAGCATGATCGAGGGACGACATGACCCTCGATCTGTTCAGCGATGCCGAGGCCGAACCCACCCGTTGGTTCGTCGAGCTTGAGCAATCGACCGGCTCAAAGCCTGTCGACGGCCTCGTTCTTGTCGCTGGTTATGTCCCGACGGGACGTCCTCCCGAGGAAGTCGCGACCATGGAAAAGGCGCGACGTTACGGCGCGCACTCGGTGTTTTTCGAAGCGGGACGCAATGGGCGAGCCCCCGTCCCGCAGGCCTTCGTCTTCATCTCCAAGGACGGCACCGACGACAAGGAGTTCGCCGACCTGCACAAGCGGCTGTGGAGCTGGGGCGGCGTTCCAATCCTCTACCGGCGAACGCCCGGTCAGATTCAGCTCTTCCGCTGTGCGCATGACCCGGACTTCATCTCCGCGACCGGCGAGCAGATCTGCAAGCCCTTCAAGTTCCTCGACATCGGCTCCCGTATCGCCGGGAAGGAAGCATGGTGGGATGCCGAGCGGATTCGCAACGGTACGCTCTGGGATGATCCGGATGCCTGCCGCATCATGCTGTCCGCCCAAAAGGCCGCTCACCGGAAGCTGGTAGACGTCGTCCGTGGACTGAATGACGAACTCAACACCAAGCGCCTGCTAACCGCGCCTTTGCGTCGACGGCTGCTCATCCTATCCCTGCTGATCGCATACCTCGAAGAGCGCGGGGTCCTCCGGCCGGAGTTCTTTGGTCGCTATGTGAAGGGCGCGACCCGCTTCTTTGAAGTGTTGCGCGAAGGCGATGCGCTGGTCGAGATGCTCAAGGCGCTCGAAGACCGCTTCAACGGTCACGTCTTTGCGCTCAAGGATGAGGAAGCCGCGGCGCTGAAGGCCAGCCGGCAGTTGGGCCGGTTCGCCAGCCTGGTGGAGGGCTACGAGGATACCGGCGGTCAGCTCAGTTTCTGGCGCCTCTATTCTTTCAAGGATCTGCCGGTCGAGCTGATCAGTCACATCTACCAACTTTTCGTCACCGACACCGACAGTTCCGTCTATACGCCGCCCACCCTGGTTCGGCTGATGCTCGACGAGGCGCTGAGCTGGGATCGCATCGATCGCCTGATGGCCGGCAAGGAGATCATTCTGGACCCGGCATGCGGCTCTGGCGTCTTCCTCGTCGAGGCGTACAAGCGGCTGGTGCTGCATTGGCGCAGCCGCAACGATTGGGCCAGGCCCGGGGTCGATGAACTGCGCGCGCTCCTCGAGCGCGTTCACGGCATCGACCTGGAACTGGGCGCGGTCGAACTGGCCGCGTTCAGCTTGTGCCTGGCGCTCTGCGACGCGCTCGAACCCGAGGAGATCCGCGCCAGCGTCAAGCTCTTCCCCAAGCTGGCCGACGCGTCGCTGCATCAGCGGTGTTTCTTTGAAGCTAAGGAAGAAGGTCTGATAGCGGCCCCCGTCGGCGTGCTGATTGGCAATCCGCCTTTCGAATCCAGCCTCACCACACCGGCGGCAAAGCGCGCCTATGACGCCTATGTCAAACAGCATGGCAAACTGGCCGACCAGCAGGTCGCCTACCTCTTCCTGCACGAGGCCATGGGATTGACCGCCAAGGGCGGCGTCCTCAGCATGATCCAGCCCTCGGGCTTTCTCTACAATCAGCATGCCGGCGATTTCCGCGCGAATTTTTTCAAGCGCTGGAACGTGCGTGAGATCCTCGATCTCGTCTCGGTCCGCGGCCTGTTCAAGAAGGGTGACGCCGATCCCAAAGTCGTTGTCGTCGTCGCAGTGGCGGAGCCCGCAAAACCAGCATCAACGCTGCTGCACACGGTCTTCCGGAGAAACGGGCGGGCCAATGCCGAGCAGGGATTCGAAATCGACTATTACGATCTCCACCGCGTGCCGCATGCCGCTCTTTCCGGCAATAGTGACATCTGGAGGGCTAATCTGCTCGGTGGCGAACGTCTTCTGACTTTCGTTCAGCGGCTGCGCGGCCTCCGCACGCTCGGACACTATGCGGCTGAGCGCGAATGGAACAGCGGTGAAGGGTATATCGCCGGCCAAAAGGGAATCTCGCGACCGGCCGCGCACATCGTCGGGCAGCAGTTGCTGCCCACCAAGGCATTGTCCGCGACGGGCCTGAACCGATCCGCGCTCACCAAGGTGCCAAAGGCGCCCATCAAGGATCCCAAGTCGCAGGCGCGCTTCACGCCGCCCCTCCTGCTCGTGAAGGAGCATCAGGATCTCTACAACGCTATGTGGGAGGAGAGCTACCTCACCTACAAGCACGAGATCGTCGGGTTTGCTGCACCCAAGAAGGACCTGAAGCGGCTGCGCCAAGTTCGCGACTGGATCGCGAACAATCGTCCAGCCCTCCAGGCCTACGTCGCCAGCACGAGCATTCGCTTGTTCACGCAACGCGCCACCTCGATCGCCAGCGCCGACATCATGGCGCTTCCCTATCCAGAAGACGGTACGCTCGACCTGAGTGCCAATGAGCAAATCCTGGTCGACGATGTCGTGCGGTACTGGCGCGACTTCGTACGCACCGGCAGTGATTCCGATGTGATGAAGCTCGATGGACGAGAAGCGCTGCCTGCCTTCGCTGCTTCCTTCACCGCACAGATCAACACGGTCTACCCGACCACGCCGCTGTCGGCGCTTGAACCACAATCGTGGCCCGGCATCATCTGCCAGCCTTTCGTCTTTGGCGCCGGCCAGGTCGACTGGACCGGCGTCGATGACCTGCGGGGCCGACTGGACAACCTGCTCCGCGAGCAGCGCGGCTCGAGTATCACGGTCACGCGCATTGCCCGGATTTACGACGGCAAGTTTGTCTTTCTGCTCAAGCCCGACCGCCTTCGCTACTGGCTCCGGTCGATCGCGCTGCGGGACGCCGATGACGTGCTCGCCGATCTACGTGCTCAGGGGTTCTAGGCGTGCTGGCAGATCACGCAGAACCAAACGTCCAATCGGGCGGCCTCGATCCAAACCTTCACCTCCCAGCGGCATGGCGCTTGGCCCTTCTGGACTTTATCGCGGATGAGCTCCCGAGGTGGCGTGACGATCCAAAGCGTCCGATCGAAACCGCGGAGACATCGCTCACCTCCCGGCTTTGCGCCCACATGAATAGCGCGACCCGAAAGTCGGGCGGATGGGACTTCCTGCAGTTTCGCGTTGAAGAGCCGGATGAACTGGTCGGCGGCCGTAAACTCGACCTTGTGCCCGCGCCGAGCGCGGCGACGATCTGGATCGACGGCCGTGAGTACACTCAGTACACGCCGCTCATTCCCATCGAATGCAAGCGACTACCTATCCCGGCTGCCGGGACCCGAGACCAACGTGAGTATCTCTACAGCGCTTCTTCTTCCACGGGCGGCATTCAACGGTTCAAGGCCGGCCACCACGGTGCCGCGCACTCAATCGGTGCAATGATTGGCTATATCCAATCTCAGAACATTGATTTCTGGCACGGCCAGCTTCGCGCTTGGCTGAGAGACTTGGTCTCAACACCCATCGATGGCTGGACGGCTGACGATGACGTCCAAATAACCAAACAGGATGCGGCCGCAAAGTCAGCGTTGCTCGAGTCCCATCACCAGCGAACTGGCCTGCCGGACATTAAACTACATCACCTGTGGATCGACATGACCGGCTCGTCACGACAATCAGCGGATACAAATCATGACTAGCAACAGCATAAGAAACATATCTTTAGCGCGTTCGGTTGACATTGCCGCCGACTGATCGTTTCCGAATCAACTTGTCTTAGCGCCGCCTTTCCCAGCCGCTAAATGTAACGGCGCCCGCCTCGGGGAGTTTTCGTGGACGATATTTTTCAAAGACTCGTTCGTCGGGATGAGCGCCGCTCCGAAGCCGAAATCCAGGCGGATGTACGACAGTTCATCTTGTCCGCGCCCTTTGAGCTCGACGAGGGGGATGTCGCTCTGGTCGCCCTTGAATCCTCAGTCGGCAATCGACAGCGCATTGACGTCGAAGTTGGCGCTACGGTGATTGAAGTCAAACGCGATCTCCGCCGCGGAAGAGTCAAAGAGGAAGCGATTGACCAGCTTGCGGGCTATGTGGAACTGCGGATGCAGCAAACCGGCTTGCGATACGTCGGCGTTCTGACGGATGGAACAGAATGGTGTTGCTACCATCTCGTAGAAGGCGGACTAAGGGAGGTATCAAACGCGACGTTCGGTTCACCTTCCGATGACTTGAGTCGTCTTGTCGTGTGGCTTGAGGGCGTCCTTGCCACCGCGAAGGGCATTCCGCCCACCCCGCAGAACATTGAAGCCCGCCTTGGGGCGAGAAGCAGCGCCTACGCATTGGATCGCGCAACTCTCTCCACCCTCTTCCAACAGAACCGCACGAATCCTAGCGTCCAGCTCAAGCGCACCCTTTGGTCACGGCTGCTCACGTCGGCCCTCGGTACGCAATTCGAGGATACCGACGATCTTTTCATCGAGCACACCCTTCTCGTCAACACGGCCGAGATTATCGCTCACGCCGTGTTGGGCCTGTCACTCGAGGCCCAAAACCCCGTTTCATTGCTGGGTGGGCACAAGTTTGATGAAAGCGGCATCTATGGTGTCGTTGAGCCCGACTTTTTCGATTGGGTGATCGAAGTGGACGGAGGCGAGCGTTTTGTGAGGACGCTGGCTAAGAGGCTGGGTCGGTTCGATTGGGAACACGTCCATCAGGATATCCTCAAGGTTCTGTACGAAAGCATCATCGCAGCCGAGACTCGCCAGCGCATGGGAGAATATTACACGCCCGATTGGCTAGCGGACGTTGTTGTCCAGCATGCAGTACCTCAGCCTTTGGCAACGCGTGTTCTCGATCCTGCCTGCGGGTCAGGGACATTCTTGTTCCATGCAATCAGATCGTACGTTGAGGCCGCCGAGCGAGACGGTATGTCTGTTTCCGACATGCTGGACTCGTTGACGAAAAGCGTCATCGGGATGGACCTACATCCTGTGGCGGTAACACTCGCCCGCGTTACCTACCTTCTTGCCATAGGCCGTGAGCGGCTCACTCACCCAGCACGTGGGACGATCCAGATTCCGGTCTATCTTGGCGACTCTCTGCAGTGGCAAGAGCAAAGTGCTGACCTCTGGGCTGCTGAGAATCTTGTCATTCGGGTGGACGATAAGCAGGAATTGGTGGGGCCAGAACTGCGCTTCCCTGACGGACTACTTGATGATGCCGCCCGCTTCGACCAACTCGTAACCGAACTGGCGAACCGCGCGGCCAAGCGGAAGCCCGGTGCTGCGGTACCCGCCCTCACAGTCGTATTTCAACGCCTGGCGATTCCAGAGAAATACAGGAAAACAATCGAGGCTACTTTCGCAACGATGTGTCGCTTGCACGACGCAGGCCGGGATCACATTTGGGGCTATTTTGTCAGAAACCTGGCTAGGCCACTGTGGCTTTCGCGCGAGAAGAATCGCGTCGACGTGCTGATCGGCAACCCTCCCTGGCTCGCTCTGCGACACATGACCAGCGACATGCAAGTCGCATTTCGAAACATGAGTGAGGCGCGCGGGTTGTGGGCCGGTGCCGAGAACGCCACACACCAGGATTTGTCGGGGCTCTTCGTCATTCGCGCCGCCGAGCTTTATCTGAAGCGCGGAGGCCGTTTCGCGCTCGTGATGCCAAACGCTGCATTGGATCGCGAACACTATTCCGGCTTCCGTCGCGGATACTATGGGGACGCCACGATCGGGCTGAAGCTCCAATTCAGCGCCTCGTGGGACCTGCGTCGTATACGTCCCCACTTCTTCCCTCGTGCGGCATGTGTCGCATTCGGCACGCGCTCGACACGTGGGGAGGAAATGACGGACGAAGCTACGATTTGGTCAGGACGACTGCCTCGGCCTAATGCACCCTGGTCAGAGGCTCGTCCGCTCCTCGTGCGCAGTGAAGGGCATGTGACGCGTACCGGCATGGGCCTCAGGTCACCCTATCACCCTGCTTTCGCCCAAGGTGCCGTCTTGCTTCCGAGATTCTTGTTCTCGGTTGAGGACCAAGTGAAACCACCCCTTGGCTTGCCCTCCGGGAAAGTAGCGGTCAAGTCGTCGAGGAGCGTCCAAGAAAAGAAGCCTTGGAAAGAGCTTCCAGCTCTAGAGGGCGTGGTCGAAAGCGAGTTCGTAAGACCCTACTTCAACGGCGAAAACATCCTTCCTTATTTGGCGGGCTCTCCAGAAAGAGCCGTCATCCCCTGCAATCCTAGCCGTCTTCTAACGAGCGACGAGATCGAGTTTCATCCTGGATTGCAGCACTGGTGGGAGCGCGCTGACGCGCTATGGAAAGAGCATTCCGGCGGAAAAATATCTTCGCTGCGGGGCCAACTGGACTACCAATCCAAGCTGTCGAAGCAGTTGCCCGTAGTTCCTCTTCGTGTCGTCTACAACCGCTCCGGAATGCATGTGGTCGCGGCAAAGGTGCGCGACAGGCGCGCGCTGATTGCAAGTGGATTGTATTGGGCAGCAGTGCATTCCGATGCAGAAGCTAATTTCCTTTGCGCAATCCTTAATGCTCCGATCACCACCGAATTGGTCCGGCCGTATATGACTTACGGCAAGGACGAGAGGGACGTAGCCAAGCACATTTGGGAGTTGCCAATCCCGACCTTCGACCCTGACGATACCGTTCATGCGCGGCTCGCCGAGCTGGGGCAATGGGCCGAACGCGAAGTTTCGAATTTTGCCATCAATGATAGCGTGCACTTCTCCGCCGTTCGTCGACACATTCGCCAGCACCTCGCCGCGTCCGCCGAGGCGGAGGAAATTAACAATACCGTGTTTGAGCTGCTCGGGTAAAAGTCGCGACCCACACCGGTTAGTTTCGTTCGAATAACTTCGACCTTGGTGTGTTTCTCAACCGGGTGCATTACAATACACTACAAATCACGTCGCGGGGGCGACAAGCTACGCGCAGCGTGGCACGTCACCGGTCGGCGTCTTCGCGGTGACCCCCATGCTCCAGTTCGACGGCCGTTGGAGATTTGACAGTCCAGGTCCGATAGAATCCGGCGTCGACGACGCGTTCCTTGACCTCATCAATCGGATTGCCGGACAGGCTCCGCGTAAATCCATCCTCGAGCATTTCAAGTCACGGTTCGCGGCCGCGGCCAACATCCAATACTGGCCGAGCAGCAACGAGCGGTTCGCCGCCGAGGATCTCACTACCGCCATGTCCGAAGCAGCGGCGAACGCGCCTTTATTCATAGAAGCGTTCTGGCTTGGCTGTGAGGAACTCCGGCTCCGTCATCCCGAAATGGTGTTGCCCGACGCGGGGCGGATCAACCGCATCCTCACCGACACAAGCGCCGGCTATCAGCTCGATCCGCCGATGCTGGTTGCCACCCGTGTGCATATTCCCATCACGGTTCCGACCCCGCCTCCATCACTGGATGTGCAGGCCCGGTCGCTCATCGAGCAGGCATTGCAGGCGTCAGAACGCGCCCTGGCCGAGGGGAACGGCCGACAGGCCGTCCAGGAAGTACTGTGGCTCCTGGAGACCATCTCCACTGCATTTCGCAGTCCTGAGGTGTTCGACGGCACCATTCAGGGACGCTACTTCAACAAGATCATCGGTGAGTTGCGCCTGCGCGGTCGCGGGCATCAGGAACAGATCCTGCAATGGATGATGACATTGCATGGATACCTGTCCTCCCCCACCGGCGGCGGGGTGCGCCATGGTGTCGACCTCAAGGAAGGCCTCGCCTTGGGAATCGAAGAGGCGCGTCTCTACTGCAATCTCATCCGTAGCTACCTGACATTTCTCATGGCGGAGCATGAGCGCCTGACAAGGCGCGCCGCATGACCGTCTATATGACGAAGACTTGGGGATTTGGATCGCCATCGGGGCCACTTCAATTTAGCCAGCGCGGGTGGCGGGACAGAGCTCGCGGCCTCCTCCGGCTAGGCGATCTTGTGGTGATCGTCGGCACGATGGGCGATGAAACCCATTCCGAAGAGCGCGGCATGATCCTTGGCCTCATGGAGCCGACCACGACGACCGTCAGCTCACTCGATTACGACCTCGCCCGTGGCCCACGCGATTTCGATGAGGCTGGCAACTACCGCTGGCCGTTCGGGCTCGAGCTCTTGCGTGCCTGGCGCTTCCTCGAACCAAGAACCGCTTTGTCGGCGATATCGCCACGGCGCTTCAGCATGGATTCCGCGCAGGGAATCGTACCGCTCCTAGCAGATGAGGCCGAGGCGATCCTGCTCTTGCCCAGAGAACCGGTCGCGCTGCTCCGGCCCGCTCGAGCCGAGGCACGGGTCGCGGGTCTAGAGGCAGCTCGCCGGCGAGGTGCCCCGCCACCAACGACCACGCGCACCGGCATCATGCATATGCGGAGGGCACCAACCTTCACCTACGCCATGATGATCGAAGGCGCTTCACCCCCTTCGTTCAAGATTGGCTGGGCCTTTGACTGGAGGCAGCGGGAGCGCAGTTTCAACCAGGCATCCATGCCCGAGCTCGGTGGCGTTCGATATCGCACGATCCTCCACGAACTGTGGGACACGGCCATAGATGCCTTTCGCATGGAGCAGGCGCTCCTCCGCCATTTCAATGCTCTCCGGCATGCGCGCAATCAGGAGGTGGTATCCGCGGTTGCGGCAGACACGATCCAGAAGTCGTGGATCGACTACCTCTCGAACCACAGGAAGGGGAGCACGCGGGGAGGAAAAGGCACATGAAGAAGCCGTCCGCGATGGTCAGCAAGAGCACCAGGTTTCCCTTCCAGGTTGCCGTATCCTGTTGGATTGACCTGCTCGGTTATGGCGAGATGATCTCCGCCTCTGGGTTCAATCCACTGCACGCCGAAGCGCGCGATGCCCTCGCTCGCATCAGGACGTTTCATCGCATCGTCGCCGAGCACAGCGCGAGATACTTTCCGACATTGGTGAATGATGGGGCGGTCGCCTATCGTGACCTCTCCCTGCGATCGCGCTCACCTACTCACGATTTTCTCGTGCGGGCGTGGAAGATGTTCGAGGCGGTTCGAAAAGCGGACACGGACAGTGGCCATCCAGGACCGCGGATGGTCTTGGCCTGCGGGTTTCGCATGCTGGGACGGCGTGCCGGCCTGGACGCGTCTCGCGAACACTTCAAATCAATTGTCGATCGGTTGCAGAGGGGCGGTATCGGCGCCGAGCAAGCGGTGCGCGAGGCAGCATCGATGCGGCCGCGCTTCGATATCATCCCGCAACTGCAAGCGAACTTCGCCTTCACAAAAGCCTATGTCGCCGAGCAGACCGGGACGAAGGGCAAACTTCCTGGTCCCGCATTCTACGTGGACATGGCGATATTCGGCGACGACCGTCCGCAATGGATTGATCTCGGCCCTGACATTGACTGGGCACACCCCAAGTTGAACTTACATGCGGTTTTCGCCGAGGCCCGTGGGTTGCAAGATGGGCGACATCCGAGCGGCGGCCCGACGGATATTCGCGATGGCCTTGCCGTTGCGCAGACGCTTGCCAACGATCCAAATGTCCTGGCGGCACTGCGCGCCGCGGAAAAATCGTAAACATCGCCTGGGAACGGTCTTCGTCCCTATCTACGGCTAGTCCGCAGGAACACCCGTCCCGCCAGGCTGCTTCTTCGAGCGCTTCTGACTACGCCGGTCCAGAGCGGCGATCATCTCTGCCGGCCGCGAAACATCCAACACAACGACCTCCAATTTGCCTTTCAGGCGTGTCGGAATATCGCCAAGGAGCATCGCCTCCAGCCCCTCAGCGCTTGAAGGGGCTTGTTGCCCATCGCTCCGGGTGGGGATCGAAAACTCGGTCCCGAACCAGAAGACCAGATACACTCCGTGTCCGTCGGCCCCCGCGTCCGATGCGTACCCGCTGAGCTGACTGAGTGGTGAAGTCCAAAGCTCCTTATTGTAGTGACGCTTAGCTTCGATCGGCAGGTTCTTGCCGGCGTGGCTGAGAAGCAGAACGTCGGCTCGCGTGTTCTCCCCGCGCCGTGCTTCAGGGAGACTGGCGACAATCCCGTATCTCTCCAGGCGAACCCGCATCAGTTCGAGCAGCCGGTCCCGATCCTCATTTTCAATCTGTGGTGTCGTTGCCGCACCGTCCTTGTCGGTGTTCCAGAATCGTTTCCATGGGGTTTCGCTGCCTGTTCGCAACGTGCTCCTGTACCGATCGATCTCCTCAAGGACCACCGCTGTGAGATCTGCCGGACTTGCAGGGGCTCCCCCCGAAAGCGCCGCGACGAGGTCGCCCACTGGCGGCGCCACATAGAGATCATCCCGCTTCATCCTGGCATGTTCGGCGGCCGCGTGGGCGAGCTGCGGCTTCCAACTCGGATGTACCTCTGATGAGAGCGTTTTCAGAATCTCGCCTGCGTCGTTACTTTTCGAAGCGCTCAGGCGGCGGATGGCTGCCCTGATGATCCCGCTGACGGTGTTGGAGTGCCGCCAGTCATCCTCCTCGGCCTCGTGGGCTTTCCCAAGAACTGCGATTCGGATGCGATCCAGCACATCGGGCTGCGGAGACAATTCAAAGAGGGCCGTCGCCAGATCGCCGTTGGGTCGCAACAACGCGCCCCGGACCTGCTCATCGGACAGTCCGGCAGAATATGCAGTCGGGTCGAGAGCCAGCGCGACAAAGCTCCAGATTTCGCGCTGCTCATCGCCAAGATCGGTCCGCTTTAGTGCATCGTCGGCAAAGCCCGCCAAATCGTCGGCAGCAAGCACAGTTGCGGCAGCGACCAAAGCCTGCCGCAATGCGGGCATCGGCAGGTTAGGCCGATGGTTCAGCAGTTCACGAAGGCATGCCGCGATAAGCCCATGCTCTTCGGCGCTCACCAAGTGATGAAGGCCATTGAGATCGTCATCTCCAGCGTCAAGGGCAGCTTTCCAGTACCGCAACATCTGGCTGACGCCTTGCTCGCGATCCTGCGCGAGACGTTGCACGGCCCAAGTGGCAAGCGAGGGTCCGTCGTCGCCCGCAAAATAGCTCTGACGCATTCCGACCAGCGCGCAGACCAGTGGGGCCGCTGCAAGCTCCGCTTCCCGACCATGCAAGAGCCCCTGATGCAGTCCGGCGGCTACAACATATTCCTGCGCATAGGCGCCGTTGGTTGCCTCCGCCCGCCCGAGACTCTCCGCATCGACCTTGATGTCGGTGTGGATCGCGAACTGGACAAACCCTTCTGCAATGGCTGCCGTAATCTCCCCGTTGGTGTAGCTCGTGACCTTGGCGAGCGGCTCCTCCTTCTTTGATATTCTCGCGTTGCGGTAGTGATCGGCCGCCCACTTCAGCGCGCCGAATTCGCTCGCGACGCCGCTCGCGATCGCGGCGAGCTTCGGTGTCAACGCAGCGATGTTGTCCTTCCGCGAGACTTCCGTCTTTGCGTCCTGTTGGGCCTGCCTTTGCGCCTGCTGCTTCTTCCACTTGGCGTTCGGGTCGGACAGCAGCAACTTTATGAATCCGGTGTGGCCACCTTCCTCTTTGAGAATGGAGACCATCTTTTCGCGCCACTTTGGCCAACGCGCTTCACCGCGCGCCGTGTACGCGGCAATCTGGAAGAGCCGTTTGCGCCATGGTCCCTTCGCCTCGTTCCGGGCCAGCACAATCAGTGCCTCGACCAACGCCTCCGAGGGGAGCCGGCGCATGGTCGACATGTAGTGGTTCACAACAACCCAAGGCCCATCGGTGGGTGCGCCGGATTTCGACATGGCGAGAAAGAAGTCGAGTTCCCGCCGCTGAGGGTCGGCGTCCATCCACTTCTGCATCGCCTCGACCACGTCGCTATCGAGCATGTCCCAGACATGGTCGCGGGCGTTGTTTATCCAAGTCCACAAACGCTCGGCGTCAACCTCGGGACGCCGTTCAATTGTGGACACCAGCGCCTGATCGATGAAGAAGCGGACTTGCGATTTCTGTCGGAGCCCGCCCGTCGACCCGTGCGAAATCGGCAGATCGAACAGGTCTTCCGGCGCAGATCGACGCAGGGCAAGAGCCAGCGCATTCAACGCCCCGCGGTCCTCAACCTCATCATCATCCGATGGTGCGGGCAATGCGCTGAAATCGGCCAGGAGTTTGCGAATCTCGGATGCCGCTATCGCGTCGGCCGGCATTGCCGCCAGCAGTCTTGCCCTCAGTACAACCTGGCCGGCGTCGACGGGCTGAAGCTCCAGCTCAGATATCAGGGCTCGGCGTATTGCCGTTCGGTCCCCTCCGGCTCTGGCGATCACTTCTGAGGCGCGTTCGCGCATCCACAACGGTCGGCCGGCTTCGAGAACGATCTCACGAAGTTTGCTCTGAATTCCCTGGACCGGTAGTCCGTCCGCAAGAGCCTGCAGGACCGTAAGCTGGAGATGACTGCGGATGTCCGTGTCCAGGATCGTCGCGAAGTCCCCGGCGAGGTCCTCGCCGGCGAGCCCGCCCAGCACGGTCGCGTCGTCCTGCGACGAGAGAAAATAGGGATCGTCGCGGTCGAGATTGAGAAGGATCGCTTTCCGCCCCAGGTTGTCGAAAGCGGCAGCATCACCATAAGCGAGCACGGTCGCAGCATCCCGATCGATGAGACGGATTGCGCCCTGCGCGTCTCCCCGCTTGTGAAGATGCGCCGCGAACCAGGCATAAAGTCCTCGAAGCTCGCTGGGTGCCTGGCGATCCGCGCCGGTGATGAGCGCGATGGCACGACGCAGGGGGAAAGCGTGATTGTTTCCGGTCCCCGTTACGATCCTTGCCAGGAAACGAGCAGCGAGAAACTCTGCCACCGTGCGATGGCAGACCTCGAAGGCGTGACCCTCGCCGCGAAACAACGCCGTGTCCAAGGCGGCAGCAACATGTGCAGGCTCGATGTTGAGCCCGTTCGTGCTCACATACTCATTGGCGCCACCCGTTTGAGGTGGCATGGCATTGGAGCGCCAGACCGCCCTGGCACCGGAAGCGAGGACGTAGAAGCATAGTCTTGAGGCCGCTTCGACAATGGCCTCGACGCTGGGTCGGGGATCGATCACACGCTCGGGATCGTATTCGTGGGCCAGTGCCCAGATGGCCTTTTCGAACAACTCGAAGCGCGTTCCAGGCCATGTTCCATCGGCCGCCACGGCCGAGTGAAGCAACCGGAGACTCAAGGGGCTTTCGAGGAAGGCCGCTGCGCCGCGCGTCCGCGCCTCGATCACGAATGCTCGCGGATCCACGGCGCCGAGCGCGGCCAGAACGGCTTCGGCCTCGCTTTCGTCCAAGGGCAAAAGGCGAGCCACGACGATGGAACTATTGTTGGCCGCCCGCCGCATGGCCCCCAGATCGGCGGCGTCGCGCCAGTCCTCAGCCCGACAGGTAAGGCGCCAGCGATGATGTTTGCTCGCTGACAATGTGTTGGCGAGTTGCAGGAGCTTGTCCTTGCCGTTCTCGCCCGTCCGATACTCATCCAACGCATCGAGGTAGACCGTATCGGGGGCCGGCAGCGGAACACCGCTCATCGCTTCGCGACACGTGACGACTTCGCCCCCTTCGGCCGCGGCCTCATGGCGCAATGCCGTCGACTTACCGAGGCCGGGCTCGCCGAGCAGAACGACACACGGTTCATCGCGCAGCGAACTCAGGCGGCGTTCGCTCGCTTCTGCCTCGCCGTGAACAAGGACGCGTCGGTCTAGGGATGCAATCTTCATGAGCAAGAAATACTGTCGCCCGTGTCAGCGACAAAGAACAAAATGCGAGCCCTGGGCTGCTCCACATCGCGTTCGCTGTGGATTCTCCATATTGCAGGAGCCTTGCTTTCGACCGCAGTTTCTTCGACAGACTTAGCAGGGGACCGACAGCACACCGGCAATCCTCGGCTCGGCAACCCAACGGTCACAAACTGCGAGGCTTTCGAGCTTGCCGGCCATTATCGACGTCTGGAGCGCAAACACATTCGACTCGGTCTTGCTTAAGTTCCTGACGTCGAAGGCAGACCTGGTCCGGGCCTATTTTGACACCGACAGGGACATCTTTCTTTCCTACGATCTAGGCCGTGGGCAACCGCGACCGATGATGCGCCCCGACAACCCCTACGCCTCGGACTTTTATAGTCTGCTCGACACCGCCGACGAACTCATGGCTGCGCGCACAATCCGCGCCTTTCACTACACGCGGCTTACCGATGATGAAGTCACCGACCTGTCTCGTTCCGGCATCCATCTGTCGACACCGGCAACGCTGCTCCGGCGCTTCAACACACTGGTTACATCAGCCGTTTTGCCGCGCGCGATAGCCGACAGCCTATACGCGCAGAGTCCGTTCCACAGCGATCAGCGCGAAGCCCGAGCCGGAAAGTTCTGGATGGTATCGCATCCCACACCACCTGAAGATGGCGGCGTTGTCCCGCTCATGAAGCACTGGGGTGGCGAAGTCGCCTCCATGTGGGTCAGCGACCCGGGGCTCTTGGCTCCATTGCAGGCCATCGGCCGCGCACGCATCCTCGAGGTGGCCGTGCCGCTCGCGTTGACACGGCACAGCTACGCCGCCGGCAAGGCGGTCGTCGCCACCTTTGGTCGCTCCGTGGGAGCTATCCCGGAAAAGGGGGCCTTCGACCTCTATATAGATCAGGCATTGCCGCCTTCCGCCGTTCTTTCCGTCCACACCGAAGGCGACCCTGCCTACACCGCTGTGGGCACCACTTATCCCGCAGGGTTTACCGACGTGGATGCAGGTCGCTGGAAAGAACTGACTGGCGAGGAAGACTGATCGCGCGTGCCACCTGGCCAGTCGGCCAACACCATGCGTGAGCGCCCGTCGAGGGCGGCTATTGGGCCGAGCGCAGCAAGATCAAGGCCGGAAGCAGTGTCATCCTCGAACTGCGCGGCTCGACGAAATCGCCGGCCAATGCCGAATGATAACGCATCGGCAAATTGCAGACCCGCTACATGGCTGGATGGAGCGGTCAATATGCCACCTCCTATCAACCAGGGCGCATCCTCACTTGCGTCGCGCTCAATGCCGTTTCTGGCACGATCCTGATCGATCATGATCATGGCCGGCCGGCCTTCAGCGTACAATTCTTCCTGGAGCGACCGCAGCATCACGCGCTTGAGCGCGGCATTCCGACTGACGCCGAACTCAGCGTTTCCCTGCTCGCGCCACTGCCGTCTCATCTGTTTGTATTGGCCGGCGGAAAGATAGCTGTAGCGCATGCTGGCCCCGGAGCGATCGACCAGTTCGCGCATCAGATGAAACATCCCCATCCGGTCCGAAATACTGACGTCGCGCCAGCGTGAGCCCTCCTTCGGGTTGAAGACTTCCGCCCCGTGAAACTCAAGCTGACCTAGCTGCCTCAGACGCTCATTGAGAACGCTCTCGATCTCCGAGTAGCGCTCCGAATCCAACTTTATCGCTGCGAGCACACGCAGGTCGGGGACCAAAGCCTTTGTGCCACCGCCATGAAAATCGGTATCATCCACAAACACCAGTGTCGTTCCCGGCTCACGCATCTCCGCGAGAACATAGGTGAGATCGAACTCTCCGCTGGACGCCGTCATCGTGTCTTTCCTCACCTCGGCATTCCGAATCGGCCCCACTGAAGCAGGCCTGTGGCGAAACGAGCTGAATGCTTCGCGGACCGCCGACTCGGCGCGATCCGAACCGAGCAGGATACTACCAGAAACTCGTCCGCCTCGGATGACCTCCAATGATGGTTCGCGTCCCCATCGAGGTATGGCCCGCGATCAAGTTTGGCGCCGGCGCCGCGAGTCCGATTGACTCATTCCCATTGAATAGAACAAATAGGGAACATACCAACCCAGAAATCCATTGGGAAGACCGTTTGAGAGTGATTTATCCATGGGTCAGCCGGCCGCCAGCCCTGCCATCGCTGCGCTTCGCGAGCGAATCGCACGCCTCGAAGGCGGGCCGGCGCGTCATCGTGCGGCGCTTCCGTTCGGCGTCCCCGCTATCGATAGGGCACTGCCGGGAGGTGGGCTGGCGCTCGGGGCGCTGCATGAGGTGGCGGGCGGCCGCAACGGGGCAATCGATGGGGCGGCGGCGGCGTTATTTGCCGCCGGCATCGCCGCGCGCACCAAAGGCAAGGTGCTCTGGTGCGTCACCCGGCAGGATCTCTTCGCCCCGGCGCTCGCCCAGGCAGGGCTGCTGCCCGGCCGTGTCGTCTATGTCGAGGCCGGCGACGAAGCCTCGGTGCTCGCCTGTTTCGAGGAAGGGCTTCGCCATGGCGGGCTCGGCGCCGTCGTCGCGGAACTGGCCCGTCTTCCCATGACCGCCTCCCGCCGACTGCAACTGGCCGCCGAGACATCCGGCGCCATCGGCATCGCTATCCGCCGCTGGCGCCGACAGACCGAAGCCACCGATTTTGGACAACCGACCGCCGCGGTCAGCCGCTGGCGCGTCTCCGCGCTTCCCTCCCGCCCCTTGCCGGTTCCCGGCATCGGCCGCGCCCGCTGGCAGCTCGAACTCATCCGGGTGCGGGCGGGAGAAAGCGCCGATTTCGAAGTGGAAGCCTGCGATGACAAGGGTCGTCTCGCTCTATTTTCCGACCTGGCCGACCGATCGCCTGCGGCGCGCGATGGGGACATCCGCGCCCTCGGCTGAAACCCCGATCGTCATGCTCGGCCGGCAGGGAAACCGGCGGCTGGTGCTGGCCGCCGATGCGGCGGCGCGCGCGGCTGGCCTGCGCGTCGGCATGCCGGCGAGCAAGGCCCAGGTTCTGGTGCCCAACCTCCAGAGCTTCGACCTCGACGCGCCGGGCGATGCCGCGGCGCTCGATAGAATGGCGCTCTGGTGCTTGCGCTACGCGCCGATCATCGCCGCCGACCCGCCCGATGGTCTCATCATCGACACCACGGGCGCCGATCATCTGCATGGCGGCGAAGAGGCGATGCTCGAGGGGCTGGTATCGCGCCTGGCGGCATCCGGGATCGACGCTCGGGTCGCAGTGGCGGACACCTGGGGCGCCGCCCATGCCTGCGCACGTTTCCTCGCCCGTCCGACCTTCATCGTCCCGACGGGGCAAGCTCCGGCGATCGTGCGCGGCCTTCCGATCGGCGCCTTGCGGCTTCCCCACGAGATCATCTCCGGCCTGCTCACGCTCGGCTTCGAGCGGGTCGGCGACCTCGAAGCGGCGCCGCGCGCCTCTCTGACCCTGCGCTTCGGGCCCGAACTCGGCCGCCGCCTCGACCAGGCCCTGGGCCGGCGTGGCGAGCCATTCGAGCCCGTCCGCTCGCCCGAAATCATCGAAGTCCGCCGCGCCTTCGGCGAGCCGATCAGCGCGGCGGAAACCATCGCCCGCTATACCGGCAAGCTCGTCACGGCTCTCTGCGAAGCGCTCGAGACCAGGGGCCTCGGCGTCCGCCGGCTCGACCTCGTCTTTCACCGCGTCGATAGCCGCTTCGAAGCCATTCGCGCCGGGACCGCCGTGCCCGTGCGCGACGTCAAGCGGCTGACCCGGCTCCTCACCGACCGGATCGAGACCGTCGATCCCGGCTTCGGCATCGAGGTCATGACGCTGGCCGCGACCCTCACCGAGCCGTTCGGCGCCCGGCAGATCATCTCCTCGCTGGTCGAGGAACCCGAGCCCGACATCACCGACCTCATCGACACGCTCAGCAATCGCATCGGCGAGCAGCGACTCTATCGCTTTGCTCCGGTCGAGAGCGACGTACCGGAACGCGCCATCCGCCGCGTTGCGCCGACCGCGCCGGATGACGGGACGAACTGGCCAGGCGACTGGCCGCGCCCGCCGCGTCTGCTGGCGCATCCCGAACCCATCGAGACCATGGCGCTGCTGCCCGACCACCCGCCGGTCTGGTTCAGTTGGCGCGGCATCCGGCATCGCGTCGCGCGCGCAGACGGTCCGGAACGCGTTTTCGGCGAATGGTGGCAGCGCGATGCCGAACTGATCGCGGTCCGCGACTATTTCCAGGTGGAGGACGCGTCCGGGGAGCGCTTCTGGATCTATCGTGCCGGCGACGGCGAGGATCCCGAGACCGGCTCGCACAAATGGTTTCTGCATGGGGTCTTCGCATGAGCGGGCCGCGCTATGCCGAATTGCAGGTCACGAGCCACTTCTCGTTCCTGCGCGGTGCGAGCAGTTGCGATGAGCTTTTCGCCCAGGCCACCATACTCGGCATCGAGGCCCTGGCCGTGCTCGACCGCAATTCGCTGGCCGGCGTTGTGCGTGCCCATCAGGCAGCCAAGGATACCGGCATCCGGCTCATCGTCGGCTGCCGCCTCGATCTGGTCGATGGCATGTCGGTGCTGGTCTATCCGACCGATCGCGCCGCCTATTCCCGGCTGTGCCGGCTGCTCACCCTGGGCAAGAAGCGCGGCGGCAAGGCAAAGTGCCACCTCGAGTGGGACGACGTCGCCACCTACGCCGAGGGTCTCATCGCGGTCCTCGTCCCCGCTCAGGCGGATGAGACCTGCGCGATGCAACTGCGGCGCCTGCGCGACACCTTCAAGGACCGCGCCTATCTCGCTTTGACCCTGCGGCGCCGGCCCAACGATCAGCTTCGCCTCCACGATTTGTCCAACCTCGCCACCCGGATGCGGGTTCCGACGGTGGTGACGAACGACGTTCTGTTCCACGAACCCGGCCGGCGCATCCTGCAGGATGTGGTGACGGCCATTCGCCACAACATCACCATTGACGCGCTGGGCTTTAGGCGCGAGCGCCATGCTGACCGCTATCTCAAGCCGCCCGAGGAAATGGCACGGCTGTTCTCGCGCTATCCCGAAGCTTTGGCGCGCACGCACGAGATTGCCCGCCAGTGCCGCTTCTCGCTCGACGAACTGGCCTATCAATATCCGGAAGAAAAGATGCTGCCCGGGCTGACGGCGCAGCAGGCGCTTGAGAAACTAACCTGGGAAGGCGCCGAACGGCGCTATCCCGAAGGCGTCCCGGACAAGGTCATCGCCCTCATCAAACATGAATTGCGGCTGATCGCGACGCTGCAATATGCGCCGTATTTTCTGACCGTGAACGCCATCGTGCAGTTCGCACGCAGCCGGGACATCCTGTGCCAGGGCAGAGGATCGGCCGCCAATTCGGCGGTTTGCTACGTGCTGGGCATCACCAGCATCGATCCCGAACGCAACAATCTCCTCTTCGAGCGTTTCGTCAGCCAGGAGCGCAAGGAGCCCCCTGATATCGACGTCGATTTCGAGCATGAACGGCGCGAGATCGTCATGCAGTGGGTCTACGAGACCTACGGCCGCGATCACAGCGCGCTCTGCTCGACCGTCGTGCGCTATCACACCAAGGGCGCCGTCCGCGACATCGGCAAGGCGCTCGGCCTGCCCGAGGACGTCACCAAGATGCTGTCCTCGCAGGTCTGGGGTCACGGCGAGGGCATCGACGAGTCGCGTGCCCGCGAACTCAATTTCAACCTGGCCGATCGCCGGCTGCGGCTGACGCTGGAACTGGCGCAGCAGTTGGAAGGGACGCCCCGGCACCTCTCGCAGCATCCGGGCGGCTTCGTTCTGACCAATGACAGGCTTGATGACCTAGCGCCGATCGAGCCGGCCCGCATGGTCGATCGCCAGGTCATCGAGTGGGACAAGGACGACATCGACATCCTCAAATTCATGAAGGTCGACGTGCTGGCGCTCGGCATGCTCACCTGCATGAAGCGCAGCTTCGATCTGCTCGCCGAGCACAAGGGCATGACCCTCGACCTCGCCACCATCCCGGCCGAGGACCCGGCGACCTACGCCATGATCCGCAAGGCGGACACGATCGGCGTCTTCCAGATCGAAAGCCGGGCACAGATGTCGATGCTGCCGCGCATCAAGCCGCGCACCTTCTACGATCTGGTCGTGGAGGTGGCCATCGTTCGCCCCGGTCCGATCCAGGGCGACATGGTCCATCCCTATCTTCGCCGCCGCGAGGGCAAGGAGCCGGTCGAATTCCCGACGCCCGAGCTGGAGCGCGTGCTGGGCAAGACGCTCGGTGTACCGCTATTCCAGGAGCAGGCCATGCAGGTCGCGATGGTCTGCGCCGGCTTTTCCGCCGGCGAAGCCGACCAGTTGCGCCGCGCCATGGCGACGTTCAAGCACACCGGCGGGGTCAGCAAGTTCAGGAACAAGCTGATCGGCGGCATGATCGCCAATGGTTATACCCCGGACTTCGCGGCCAACACCTTCAGGCAACTCGAAGGCTTCGGCAGCTACGGCTTTCCCGAAAGCCACGCCGCTTCGTTCGCCCTGATCGCCTATGCGTCATCCTGGATGAAATGCCACCATCCCGACGTCTTCTGCTGCGCGCTGCTCAACTCCCAGCCGATGGGCTTCTATCTGCCGGCACAGATCGTGCGCGATGCCCGCGATCATGGTGTCGAGATCCGACCCGTCTGCATCAATGCCAGCCGCTGGGACTGCACGCTGGAACCGGCCGGCGAGGATGGCCGGTTCGCCGTCCGTCTGGGTCTCCGCCTCGTCAAAGGTCTCGCCAATGCCGACGCCGGCGCGATCGTCGCGGCACGGGCGGACGAGCCCTTCGCCTCCATCGACGACCTCTGGCACCGCGCGGGCGTTCCCGCGGCGTCGCTCGTGCAACTCGCCGAAGCCGATGCCTTCCGCGCCGATCTCGGCCTGGCGCGTCGCGAGGCGCTCTGGGCCCTCAAGGGATTGCGCGACGAACCCTTGCCGCTCTTTGCCGCCGCGTCGGCGCGTGAGCGGCAGACCGTCGCCGAGATTCACGAACCGGCCGTGCCCCTGCGCGCGATGACGGCCGGACGGGAAGTGGTCGAGGATTACGGGCATGTCGGGCTCACCCTGCGCAGTCATCCGCTGTCCTTCCTGCGCGCCGACCTTGTCCGACGCCGCATCGTGACCTGCCGCGAGGCAATGCAGGCCCGCGACGGCCGCTGGCTGGAGGCCGCGGGGCTGGTGCTGGTGCGCCAGCGCCCCGGTTCGGCCAAGGGCGTCATGTTTCTCACCATGGAAGACGAGACCGGCGCCGCCAATGTCGTGGTCTGGGTCAAGGTCTTCGAGAAGTTCCGCCGCGTGCTGCTCTCCTCGTCGATGCTCGCCGTGCGTGGCCGGATTCAGCGCGAAGGCGAGGTCGTGCACCTGGTCGCCAACCAACTCACCGACCTGTCCGGTGACCTCGCCAGCGTCGGCAACCGCGATACGCCGTTTCCGCTGCCGCACGGCCGCGGCGACGAGGCGCACCATGGCGGCCCGGGGATCGATCCGCGCTGCTTGCCGAAAGGGTTCAGGCCGCGCGACATGGTGGATCCGACGCTGAAGGTCGATCCGATCAGGGTGAAGACACGCGACTTCCGGTGATACCGTGCAACAGTCAGAGGGCCGTCCGCTTCTGGCGTGAGCGGACGCCGCTCCGTTCACGAAGCCGTATTGTCGTCCTTCAGCTTGCGCTTGCCCTCTTCGAGAAAGCGCTCCAGCAGTGCCTCCATGGCGGGAATCGGGTTGTCCGGATTCTCGGCGCGGAGCTTTTCAGTCTGCTCGACGAATCCCGAAATCAGGTCGCCCATCGTGTCCGGCGATGTCGCCAGCCGCTGGAGCATCTTCATCCCATTGTGGGCATAGCCCAAGAATTCTGCGTTGCGCGCGGTGATCTCGCTCAGCATCTCCTTGGTGATCCGCTCGCCGGGCGGCACGAAGGCACCGTCAACCCAGTCCACGTAGAGCGAAGCATTCTTCGCCGTGTTCGATGCGTGGTGAAACTCCTCCTGGGTCTTCTTGAACGCATCCAGAGCCGCCTTGAAATCCCCGCGCGATTTGGCCTCCTTCTCGGCCGCGGATCCTTCAAGCATATAGGCATTGGACTTGTTCTTGGACGCGTGCCGCGCCAACGCGGCCAGGACCTTCTTCTCGTCCACGTCGAAGCCGACAATCAGGCTGACGGCCCACGCGCCGAGCGTCTCGATCTTGGAGCACTCCTCGAGAGAAATCTGGTGCAGGAACAGGGCGCGCGAGACCGCTCCCGCCTTGGCCAGCAATTCTGCCTCGAAAAACAACTGCTCGGCGTTCTCGAACGTCTTCGCGGCCCCCGCCGCAAGGACGTCGATCGACGCCTTGGCCGCTCCTTCGGCTGTCTCAGTCACACACCGCACTCGAACGAGGCGGAATGATTGCCTTGGGCCTCGCGCCAGATCCCCGTGATGGCATGCATGCGTTTGATCTCACCGTAAATGCCGCCAGGGCGACGACGAGGCACAGGATGGCGCTGCTGGCGCGGTTCGACATGACTAGCGGTTTCTCGCCAGAATCTTAACATTTCTTTGTCCTGAGCCGGATTTCATTCCGGGCGTGCATTGGCATATCCCCTACGGGGGGATAGCATATGTGTATGGGCCAGACACCCCACCTTCACGAAACCCACCCCCAAATCGTCAAACGATTGAAGCGCGCCGATGGTCATCTGCGTGGCGTCATCGAGATGATCGAGGCGGGCCGGCCCTGTCTCGACATCGCCCAGCAGCTCCACGCCGTCGAGAAGGCCATCGCCCAGGCCAAGAAGACTCTCATTCAGGATCACCTCGACCATTGCCTGGAGGAAGTGGTCGGGCCGCTCGCGCGCGACCGGCGGCGGTCGATCGACGAGTTCAAAGAGATCGCGAAATATCTGTGATGCTGGCGATCCTGAAGAACCGAACCTACCGCCATCTCTTTCTCGCCCAGGTGATCGCACTGGTCGGGACCGGCCTCGCGACTGTTGCCCTCGGGCTGCTTGCCTTCGAACTGGCGGGCGAGAACGCGGGCGCGGTGCTGGGGACGGCGCTCGCGATCAAGATGATCGCCTACGTGACGGTGGCGCCGATCGCATCGGCATTCGCCGAGCGGGTGCCGCGCCGCGCCATGCTGGTGACGCTCGATCTCGTGCGCGCAGGAGTGGCGGTGTTTCTCCCCTTCGTCACAGAGATCTGGCAGGTCTACGTCCTGATTTTCGTCCTCCAGTCGGCTTCCGCTGCCTTCACGCCCACCTTCCAGGCGACGATCCCCGATATCTTGCCGGACGAGAAGGAGTACACGCGCGCATTGTCGCTCTCGCGGCTGGCCTACGATCTGGAAAGCGTCGTCAGTCCCATGCTGGCGGCCGCACTGCTCGCCTTCATCTCCTTCCACAATTTGTTCGTCGGCACGGTGATCGGCTTCCTCGTCTCGGCGGCGCTGGTGGTGTCGGTCGTACTGCCGAGCCCGAAGCCGTCAAAGCCACGTGGCATCTACGACCGCACCACACGCGGCACCAGAATCTATCTGGCGACGCCGCGCCTGCGCGGCCTGCTCGCGCTCAACCTCGCCGTCGCTTGCGCGGGCGCGCTGGTGATCGTCAACACCGTGGTTTATGTGCAGGCCACTTTCGGCCTCGACCAGCAGGCCACCGCCCTGGCGCTCGCGGCCTTCGGCGGCGGCTCCATGGTCGCAGCACTCGCGCTGCCGAAGCTGCTGGAGGCCATTCCGGATCGCACCGCCATGCTGGCGGGTGCATCGTTGCTGGCGGCAGGAACGCTGACGGCTGCCGCACTACCCGGATATGGCTGGCTTTTGCCACTGTGGTTCGTCCTCGGCCTCGGCTATTCGACGGCGCAGACGCCATCCGGCCGGCTGCTCAGGCGCTCGGCCAATCCAGAGGACCGCCCGGCGCTGTTCGCTGCGCAGTTCGCGCTCTCCCATGCCTGCTGGCTGATCGCCTATCCGCTCGCCGGCTGGGCGGGTGCCGCCCTTGGACTCCCGGCGACCGCGATCATTCTCGCAGGTCTGGCGGCCGTAGCGATCTGCATCGCTTTCTCGGTCTGGCCGGTCGATGATCCGGAGGTCGTCGAGCATGGTCATGACGAGTTGCCTGCCGACCATCCGCACCTTGCCGACGCGGATCGCGGGCATCGTCACGCCCATGCCTATGTGATCGACGATATGCATCTCGCATGGCCGCGCGAGCACTGACTGGCAACGTGGAAGACCTGCTCTCGCTGGCCGGGCTGTTCGCCGTCGCTTTCATCGCCGCAACGATCCTGCCGGCCCAATCGGAAGCCGCCCTGGTCGGATTGCTGGTTCTTGGCAAGCAATCGCCCGCCCTGCTGGTGATCGTCGCAACCTTCGGCAATGTACTCGGCTCCATCACCAACTGGCTGCTCGGACGCTGGATCGAGCACTATCGCGACAAGCACTGGTTTCCCGTCAGCCAACAGACGCTCGACCGCGCGACCGGCTGGTATCGAAGATGGGGCCGCTGGAGTCTGCTGCTCTCCTGGGCTCCGCTCGGGGGCGACGCGCTGACCGTTGCCGCCGGTGTCCTGCGCGAGTCGTTCTGGAGTTTCCTGCTCCTCGTCACGATCGCGAAGGCGGGTCGCTACATCATCCTTGCCGCAATCACGCTGGGGTTGCTGTGATGTGGCAGATCTATCAGCAACTCGTTGCCGTCCAGCGCGAAATCTACCTGACCTTCGCCAGCCACATCCGGACATTCGCCGAGACGGGCGACTGGACATTGCTTGCGACCTACCTGCCGATGGGCGTCGTGTTCGGCGCGGCCCATGCCCTGACCCCCGGCCACAGCAAGGCGGTGCTCGCCACCTATCTGACCGGCTCGACGGCGAGCGTGCCGCGCGGGCTGGGCGTGTCGCTGCTGCTTTCAGCCGTCCATGTCGGCATGTCCGTGCTGATCGCGCTGCTGTCGCTGCCGCTGGTCTCGGTCGCGTTCGGCAGCGTCGGCCGTGCGCCGCTGCTGGAGAACCTCAGCCGGGGCCTGCTCGGCGTGATCGGGCTCTGGATGCTCTGGCAGGCCGTGCGCGGCACGGGACATGCGCATACGGGACAAGCGACCGCGGCCGGGTTCGCGGCCGGCCTGGTCCCTTGTCCGCTGACCCTCTTCGTCATGACCTTCGCGATCTCGCGGGGCGTGCCGGAAGCGGGTGTAGCTTTTGCCGCGGTCATGATGATCGGCGTGGCGCTTGTGCTGGCGATGGTCGCACTCGCCGCCGTTCTGTTTCGCCAGCAACTCCTGCGGCTTCTGTCGTCGCGCCCGCGTCTGGTCGATGTGGTGACGCGCACGATCCAGCTCCTTGCCGGCGTCGTGCTGGTTGTCGTCGCCGTCAATGCGCTGATGGATTCATGATGCTTGACAGGTCTCATTCGCCGCGCAGAATAGAGTGCATGGGGATTGCGATCTCCCCACGAGGCTACGGCCCAAGAATCGCGTCCATCAAACCCGGCAACGGAAGGACGCGCCATGCCATCCCCCACGACCATATCCATTGACAAGCTCGCCCGTCTCGTCGGCACGCCGAACGCTCCGGCGCTGATCGACGTGCGCATCGAGGAGGACTTCAAGGCCGATCCCCGCCTGATACCCGGCTCGGTGCCACGCCCGCATGACAGGATCGAAGAATGGGTAGCAGGACTGGGCCGACCGGCGGCCGTCGTCATCTGCCGTCAGGGCCGCAAGCTCAGCGAAGGCGTCGCGGCATGGCTTCGCCATCTCGGCGTCGCGGCGGAAGCCCTGGAGGGCGGCCATGACGCATGGATCGCCGCAAACCTGCCCGTCGTGCCAGCAAGCCGTCTGCCCGCCCGCGACAGTTCGGGGCGAACCGTCTGGGTAACGCGGGCGCGGCCCAAGATCGACCGCATCGCATGCCCCTGGCTGATCCGCCGCTTCGTCGACCCCCACGCCGTGTTCCTCTTCGTCGCGCCGCAGGAGGTCGCGGCCGTGGCCGAACGCTTCTCCGCCACGCCCTTCGACATCGAGGACGTGTTCTGGAGCCATCGCGGCGAGCTTTGCACTTTCGACGTCATGGTCGAGGAGTTTGGCCTGGCAACCGAGGCGCTGCTGCGGCTGGCACGGATTGTTCGCGGCGCCGACACCGCGCGGCTCGATCTCGAGCCGGAGGCGGCTGGGCTGCTTGCGGCCTCACTTGGCCTGTCGCGCATGTATGCCGACGACCTCGAACAGCTCGAAGCCGGCATGACGCTCTATGACGCCTTCTATCGCTGGGCCAGAGACGCGACGGGCGAGACCCACAACTGGCCGTCTGCCAGGCAGGGAGGCGTCAAATGAGCGGCTCCCCTGCATCGGCTTCGGCTGAGGCTGCAACGGTCGGCACAGCAGCGGAGGCGGGTCTTTCGCCACCCATCCTGTCGCCCGGGCAGATATTCGTCCGCTTCCTTCGCTTCGGCCTGCTCGCCTTCGGTGGACCGGTCGCGCAGATCGCGATGATCCGGCGCGACCTGGTCGACGAGGAGCGCTGGCTGTCGAGTGGTCGCTTCAACCGCCTGCTCGCCATCTATCAGGTGCTGCCCGGACCCGAGGCGCACGAGCTATGCGTCCATATCGGCATGCTCGCCGGCCGCAGGCTCGGCGGCGTGCTCGCCGGCCTCGGCTTCATGCTGCCGGGCTTCATGCTGATGCTCCTGCTGTCCTGGCTCTATTTCACGATCGACATCACCACGTCCGCCCTCGGACCGATCTTTCTCGGCGTGCAGGTCGCGGTGATCGCCCTGATCGTCCGCGCCGTCCACCGGATCGGCGAGCACATCCTGCTCGACCGATGGCTTTGGGGTATCGGCATAGCGGCGGCCGTCGCCACGGCGCTCGGCGTAGGGTTCTGGATTACGCTGCCGGCGGCAGGCCTCGCCTATATGCTTGCACGGCGCGAGCAGGCAGCACTTGCCGGCGCGGTGCTGCTCGTCGCTGCCGTGCTCGCATTCCTCGTCGGACCAGGAGATGGCTTGCTTCACGCCCTGGCACCGCAGCAAACCGTCCCGCTCGACGCCGTGACGACGCAGCAGGCCACCGTGTTGGCCCTCTTCCTGTCCGGTCTCAAGGCCGGCCTGCTCACCTTCGGCGGGGCCTACACCGCCATACCGTTCGTGCGTGACGACGCCGTTGGCAATGGATGGATGACCGACGCGCAATTTCTCGACGGGCTCGCCCTCTCGGGCATCCTCCCTGCGCCGCTCATCATCTTCTCGACCTTCGTGGGCTATGTCGCGGGAGGTCCGCTTGGTGCGATCGCCATGACCGCCGGCATCTTCCTGCCGGCCTTCGGTTTCTCGCTGACCCTCTACGATCGTCTCGAAAGGGTGGTCGAGAACAGGACGCTGCACAGCTTCCTCGAAGGTGTCGCCGCCGGCGTGGTCGGCGTGATCACAGTCACGACCGTCGAACTCGCGATCGCCGTCGTGCACAGACTGCCCTCGGTGGTTCCGGGCCTGGCCATCTTCGCGCTGGCGCTCGGCGTGCTCTATTTGTGGAAGTCGAAGGTCAATGTACTCTCGGTGATTGTCGGCGCCGGCGCTCTGGGATGGTTGCTGTTCGGCGTGGCCTAGCTGTTGATGAGAGTAAGGCGGGTTCAGACGGTCGACGTCCGATCGCGCTCATCCTCTGACCCTCTTCGATGTCCACGCCGCTCCCCAGAACGCGAGTGCCATCAGGCAGGACATGGCAAACACCGCGACCATGACCATCCCGTAGTTGCCGGTGGCACTCCAGAGCGCGGCGGCCGCGAGTGGGGCAATTGCCTTGGCGATCGTCATGGGAACCGCCAGGGCGCCGTTGATGGCGCCATAGGCCTCGCGTGAGACCATCTCGGGAATGACGATCCCGCGCACGATGGTCATGATGCCATTGGCAGCGCCGTAGAGCGCGGCCGCCCCGCCCATGATCCAGAACATCGCTGGCGCCCAGGCGAATGCAGCCATGGCCAGTGGAAAGGCGATAACGACCAGAGAGCCGAGACGGCGCCCCGATGCCTGCCGGCCGAAGGCCATGACAGCGACGCGGCCGGCGACCTGCGCGGGCCCGATCAGGGTCATCGCCAGGACCACGGCTCCAGTATCAAACCCGCGTTCAAGCATCATCGGATAAAAGTGATAAATGAAGGCGGAGAAAGTCGCCGTGTACGCCGTGAATGAGACGACAAGGCCCCAGAAGACAGGATTTGCGAGAGCACTCCGCAACGGAGGGCGACGCAGCGGGTTGCCCGCTTGGACCGCTCGGCCCGCATCCTGGGACGGATCGATCACCCAAAAGTAGATCGAAGCGCAGAGCAGGATGTTCACCCCGGCCAGCACCTCCAATGTCCCCCGCCAGCCGACATGATCGAGCAGGATTTGCACGACCGGGACAAAGACGGTGGAGGCGAAGCCGCCCCATAGCGTTAACGCGGTGATGCCGCCGCGGGCGTGGATCGGCCCGGCCCGTCGCGCGATCACCGCGAATGCCGGCTCGTACAATGTCGCAGCTTGCAGCGCGCCGACCCCCGCCGCGGCGACGTAGAACAGCCAAATGCTGTCGACGAGACTCCATGCCGCCAGCAGGATGCCGGCGAGCACCGACGCCGCTGCCATCACCACGCGGCCCCGACCGCGATCAATCGCCTGCCCGATGGGGACGGCAATCACTGCCGCGAGCAATGCGCCGAGTGTCGCCGCGCCATAGATCGCCGGCTTGTCCCAGCCGAGGTCCGCCTCCATGGCCGTCGCGATCAGCGGGAACGAGTAATAGAGCGATCCCCAAGACGCGATCTGTGCGATCCCGAGCCCGGTGATAAACCAGCTTCGACCTGAGACGGGAGCGGGAGCCGCGACATCAGACAACGCGCCGACCCTGCGCGTCGATGACGACCTCGCCGTCTTCCTTGACGAAGGGACCAATCTCCGGGTTCTCGAGGATCTCCAGCACGACCTCGGACGGTCGGCAGAGGCGTGTGCCCTTGGGCGTCACCACGAAGGGGCGGTTGAGCAGAATGGGGTGCGCGCCGATGGCATCGAGCCGTTCGTCATCGCTCTTGCCAGCATCGCCCAGGCCCAACGCATCGAAGGGCGTACCCTTCTGCCGCAGGGCTTCCCGCACCGTCAGACCCGCATCGGCAATCAGCTTGATGACCGTTTCCCGCTCCGGCGGGGTGAGGAGATATTCGATGATACTCGGCTCGACGCCCGACTGACGGATCATGGCGAGCGTGTTGCGGGAGGTGCCGCAATCGGGGTTGTGGTAGATGGTGACACTCATGCGGGTTTCTCGTTCGGTAGGAGCCATCGGACCAAGCCGAGGGCAATGACGGCGCCGGCGCACTGCGCCACGACGAAGGCCGGAACATCCTCGGGGCGGATGCCTGAGAACGTGTCGGTCAGCGACCTGGCAATGGTGACGGCGGGATTGGCGAAGGATGTCGATGCGGTGAACCAATAGGCCGCCATGATGTAGGCGGCGACGAGCGCTGGAACGGCCGGGGGTCGCACGCGGGAGCCAAGCAGGATTGTGGCCACGAGGCCAAAGGTCGCGACCCCCTCCGAAAGCCATTGCGCCCCACCGGTCCTGGCCTGGACGCCAGCGACCACCGGCGCGGTCTCAAACATGAGATGCGCAAGCACGGTGCCGGCAACGCCGCCCGCCACCTGGACGACCGCATAGAGCCCGGCCGTTCGCGCGCTCATGGCCCCCTGCATCGCGGCCACCAGTGTGACGGCTGGATTGAAGTGGGCTCCGGAAAGCGGCGCCAGGAGGGTGATGAGGACGAAGAGGATGGCGCCGGTCGGCAATGTGTTGCCGAGCAGGGCGACAGCGGTGTCCCCGGTCAGGCGTTCGGCCATGATCCCCGACCCCACGACCGTAGCGACGAGGAGGCCGGTGCCCAGAGCTTCGGCCGTGAGCCGCCGTGATAGTGACGTCATGACACCTCGCGGCTCATGAGGGCCGCAGAGGCGCAGATCGACGTGGCCTGCCGGGTCTCCAGGATTGACGGCGGGGCGCCCGCGCGTTCTGTCCGGACGAAGCCGAGCCGCTCGAAGAAGGGAACCGCCGTGTTGGTGAGGAGCCAGGTGCGCCGTGCGCCGGCATTGCGCACCTCAGTCAGCAGGGCTTCCGTGACTGCCCGGCCGAAACCCCGTCCGCGATGTTCGGGCGGCACGACGATGGACCGGATCAGAGCATCGTCGCCGTAGAGCTCGAAGCCGCAATAGCCGATCGCCACGCCATCGCGCTCAACCCGAAAGAAGCTGCGACCCGGCTCGTCCAGATCTTCAATCGGGAGGTCGCCCGCCAGCAAGGCGTTCTTCAGTTCGGGCGCCGATGCCTGTGTGGAGACCATCGAGATCATGCCGCACCCTTGCTCTTGGTCGTGCTGCCTTCCATCACGCCAATGAGGTGCAACTTGGAGGTCAGAGCCATGCGGTCGATGCTGGCGAGCGGCAGGCTCATGAAGGCGGCGATCCGGTTGCCGAGGAACTTCAGGGCGTCCTCGAATGCAGCCTCCTGCTTGAACTCCGGTCCCTGCACGGCGGCGGGATCTTCGATCCCCCAATGCGCCGTCATGGGCTGGCCGGGCCAGACGGGACAGACTTCGCCGGCCGCGTTGTCACAGACGGTGAAGACGAAATCCATCTTCGGTGCATCCGGCATCGCGAACTCGTCCCAGGGCTTGGAACGGAGGCCATCGGTGGCGATACCCGCCTTGCGCAGCGTGGCGAGGGTCAAGGGGTGAACCTCGCCCTTGGGGGTCGAACCTGCCGAATAGCCGCGGAACCGGCCCTCGCCGACATGGTTCAGCAGGGCCTCGCCGATGATTGAGCGGGCGGAATTACCGGTGCAGAGGAAAAGGACATTGTAGGTGCGGTCAGCAGGCACAGGCGTTCTCCTTGGCGGCGGGGGCGCAGCAGTCCGCGGCGACGGCGGCGGCAGGAGCGCAGATTTCCGGATGCCCCGAGCAGCAGTCGCGCATGAGGAATTGGATCAGGGCAGACAGCCCGTCATAATTGGCCGAGTAGACGATCGAGCGGGATTCCCGCCGCGACTGGATGAGGCCGGCGCGCTCCAGATGCGACAGGTGGAACGAGGCCCCCGACGAGGAGGCGCCCACGGCATCGCCGACAGCACCGGCGGACAGTCCATCCAGCCCAGCCTGCACCAGCACGCGCACCATGCGGAGGCGCGTTTCCTGGGAAAGTGCACCGAAGGCATCAAGGGCTTGCGATTCTTCGAGTTTCATTTCAATATCTCAAGTATCATTGAAATATGGATACTCGATCATGAACGCCCATGCAACTCTTCCCTATGTCGAGGTGGAAGCCTCCCTTGCTGCCGTGCTGGCGCACCTGGAGGGACAGGACGAGAAGCCCCTGATCATCGAATACGACGATCGCACCGTCCGGGCCGGCTATCATGTCACCGAGGTGAAGGCGGGCTCGTTCGTTACGCTCGACTGCGGGAACAACCCGGATGCCTGGCAGGAGACCGTCCTGCAGATCGAGGACATTCCGGCGACCGACGACCGCCCCATGATGACCGCCGGCAAATTCCGCAAGATCCTGAGCCAGGTGGATCGCAAGGTCCGGCTGAACCACGACGCCCGACTGACCATCGAGATCGGCCAGCCTGGAGAGGCGATGCGCGTATTCGATGTCGCTGAAGTGAATGTTCTCGAGGATCGTGTCCGCTTCGCGCTTGGTATGCGTGCCGCCATCTGCAAGCCAAGGCACCGCGCCCAAGAGGCTGCGGCCAACGCTTGCTGCGCATCGGCGGCCACGCCATCCGCCTGCTGTTGACCTGTGCTGGAGGCCTGAAGTTCGCCAGCAACGCGGCTCACTTCCTCTCTGGAAACGGGACGGGTGCGACGTTGCGGTCAGGTCAAGATCTTCGACCTGACGCCCGGTTCATCTTCAGCCCTGGCATGATGACCTTCATCGCTCACCCCGTCACTCGGCGCCCTTCCGAACCATCGTGACAACGAGTGAGCCTTCCGCCAGCGGCCGCAGCAATTCAGCTTCGGGCTTCGTGCGATGGAGCCACGCCTTCCAGTCGTCCGGTCGCAACACGACGACCTGCCGGTCGTGATAGGGCTTGATGTCGGGACCGGGTTCGGTCGTCAGCATGGCGAACGAGGCGGAGTGATTGCCCTGTGCTTCGCGCCAGATGCCGGCAATGGCCATGAAGGGGGCGCCGTTAAGCGTGAAGCGATGCTTGGTCTTGGGATATTTCGTGCCGGTGAATTCGAAGAACCCGGAAGCCGGGATGAGGCAGCGCCGGCTGTTTGAGAAGTTCCGCCCGTCGGAGCGATAGTTGAATACCGGACCGCGCTTGGGCTGATCCGACGGCAGCCCGAAATTCATCGGCGTCAGTTCGACCTCGTTGAAGTTCGCCGTGGCGCGCATGACCGGCGCCATGTCGTTGATACGGATGTCGTCCGCCTCCGGCAGGTCAAGTTCGGATTGTTGCGTCGGGATGCCAAGCTCGATCGCCTGCATCATCCGCACATACTCGACCCATTTCACATGCTGTTCGTAGGCATTGCACATTTCCGAACCTTAGCCCGGGATCGTTGGGATTTCGAGACTTGGTCTGCCACCGCATCCTCTCGGACCCAGACATTCGCACTGGCGTAATTCCTGAAACCCGCATTGCCGCTTTCGCTACTGAAAGGGGAACGCCTTCCCCTGCGGCCGAGCCAGGGTCTCGACCGACCCCTTCTGCGGGGAGACCCCGCAACGCCCCCTCAGAGTGAGAGTGCGGACGGGTTTGCCGTGACGGGTTGAAAGCCGGAGGAGAGCTTCCGGCGCCCGTCGCGGAGAACCGCGATGTCCAGACCTCACCGCCACGCCCGCGCCGGCACCGACTGGGCGAGCCTCTATGACGAGATCACCGGCAGGATCATTGCCGACCTCGAAACCGGCCGCTTCCCCTGGGTGCAGCCCTGGGGCACGTCAGCCGCCCAGGCGCCGCTTGGCCTGCCGAAGAATGCCAGCACCGGCCGCGCCTATTCCGGGATCAACATCCTGATCCTGTGGGGCGCAGTGGTCCAGCACGGCTTTCCTGGCCAGGGCTGGCTCACCTTCCGGCAAGCCCTGTCGCTGGGCGGCAATGTCCGCAAGGGCGAACACGGCACGACTGTCGTCTATGCTGATCGCTTCATTCCCGAAGACGAGAAGCAACGCGCCCGCGACATCGGCGACGAAGCCCAGGCCATTCCGTTCCTGAAACGCTTCACCGTGTTCAACCTGGCGCAGTGCGAGGGGCTGCCGGACGACATCGCCGTCGGGGCACCTCCACCTCCGCCGGGCACGATCGAGCCAACCGTCGCGGCGCTGATCGAGGCCACTGGCATCGATTTCCGCATCGGCGGCGACCGCGCCTTTTACGTGCCGATGCATGACTATGTGATGGTGCCGCCGCCAGCCGCATATTTCGAGTCGATCAACTGGCACCGCACAGCGCTGCACGAACTCGGTCACGCCACCGGCCATGCCTCGCGGCTCGCCCGTGATCTTGGCGGCTCCTTCGGCTCGAGGAAATATGCCTTCGAGGAGCTGGTCGCCGAAATGAACGCCGCCTTCTGCTGCGCGGCGCTCGGCATCGTTCCGACCGTGCGTCACGCCGATTACCTCGGCTCCTGGCTCGAGGTGCTGCGCGAAGATAATCGCGCCATCGTGCGCGCTGCCTCGCAGGCCAGCAAGGCAGCCGACTGGCTCCTCGGTTTCGTGCCGCAAACCAGCCGCGTCGCCGCAGCCGGCGCGGACGAGTCCGATGCGGCCGAGATCGACATGAGGGCGGCATGATCGCGAACCGTCTTGACCGCGGGCGAGGCGATACCCACATCCGTCAATGCTTGCATGACAGCGCCGTGTCGCCGTCAGTCTTGGCCCCGCGCCAAGGTCCCGTCCTTCTCCGAAGGTTAACCGGCGAGCCCCACACAGGGGCGCGCCATGGTGGTCGTCCCTCGCACAAGGAGGCGATCATGTCGCAACGTAAGCGTACCTACACACCACAAGAAACCGCACTCGCGAAACAGCTCTACGAGCGAGCCAAGGCAACCGGCACACTGAAGCGACCCCGCGCGATTGCCGCTCTGGCTTTGAGCAATGGCGTCCGCCAAGTCGCCTCGGCCTCGACCGTCACGTTTCGCGACTATCTCCGTGACGCGCGTCAGCAACTGGCGCGCCGCACAAGCTCGTGACGCTCTGCCCGGCCGGCGCGACACCCTCGTCCGGTGAGGGAGCCTAGACTTCGGCTTTTGGTCCGCCGCGTTTCGACGCGAGTATGCGGCGCCGTCCTCAGAGTGAGAGGGCGGCGCCGCTTCTCGTGACGGGTTGGAGGTCGAGAGGAGTTCCCGGCCGCCCGTCGCGGAGAAAGACCATGGCGACCGCCAAGCAGAAGATCACTCTCAACCCCTCGCGGGATATCCCCTTCAAGAAGCTGATGCTCAGCCAGGCCAACGTCCGGCGCATCAAGAACGGGCAGTCGATCGAGGATCTCGCCGCCTCCATTGCCCGGCGCGGGCTCCTGCAGAGCCTCAACGTCCGCCCCGTGCTCGACGCTGACCGCAACGAGACCGGCATGTTCGAGGTGCCCGCCGGCGGGCGGCGCTATCGCGCGCTCGAACTGCTGGTCAAGCAGAAGCGCATGGCCAAGACCGAAACCGTGCCCTGCGTCGTTTCGGACGCGAACAGCGCCGTGCCGATCGAGGAAGACTCGCTGGCCGAGAACTTCCAGCGCGAGGACCTGCATCCCCTCGACATGTTCCGCGCCTTCCAGACCCTGCACGATCAGGGTGCAAGCCACGAGGACATCGCCGCCCGCTTCTTCGTCTCGGCCACCTTCGTGCAGCAGCGCCTGCGCCTCGCCAAGGTGTCGCCCAAGCTGCTCGACATCTATGAGCAGGACGGCATGAAGCTCGACCAGATCATGGCCTTCACGGTCACCGACGATCATGCGCGCCAGGAACAGGTCTGGGAGGCGCTCCAGAATTCCTGGTCGCAGGAGCCGCATCAGATCCGGCGTATGCTGACCGAGACGGCGATCCGGGCCAATGACCGCCGGGCGTTGTTTGTCGGGATCGAGGCCTATGTCGCCGCCGGCGGGATCGTGCTGCGCGATCTGTTCGAAGCCGACAATGGCGGCTGGCTGCAGGACCCGGCGCTGCTCGATCGTCTCGTCGGCGAGAAGCTGCGGGCCAGCGCCAACGTCATCGCCGCCGAGGGCTGGAAGTGGATCGTTGTCGACGTCGATCTGCCCTATGGCCATGAGCACGGCATGCGCTCCCTGACCGGCACCTTCGCCGATCTCAGCGACGAGGAGCAGGCCAGCAGAACAGCGCTCCGCAGCGAGTATGACCAGATCGAGGCGCAGTATGGCGAAGCCGACGAACTGCCCGATGAGGTCGATCAGCGGCTCGGCGAGATCGAGCAGGCGCTCGGGCAGTTCGAGAACCGCCCGATGATCTACGAACCGGCCGAGATTGCCCGCGCCGGCGCCTTCGTCAGCATCGATCGGGACGGCGACCTGGTCGTTGATCGCGGTTATGTCCGTCCCGAGGACGAGGCCCCCGCAACCGTCGACGGCGACGCCGGCCACTCGCAGAACGATCCCGAAGGCGACGGTGCCGACTCCGCGGTCCGCCGGACAACGATCACCATCGGTGCGCAGGCCTCGGAACCTGACGAGGAGGAGAGCGACACCATCAAGCCGCTGCCGGAGCGGCTGGTCATCGACCTCACCGCGCACCGCACGCTGGCGCTGCGCAATGCCGTCGCCGGCAACCCACACATCGCGATGACGGCACTGCTCCATCGGCTTGTGCTTGACACCTTCGGTCAGCGCTCCTCGATCGGCTGTCTCGAAGCCTCCGTCCGCCACGTTTACTTCACCGCGCAGGACGTCGACCTCAAGGACAGTTCGGACGCCAGGGCCGTCGCCGACCGGCAGGGGGCCTGGAAGGCGGACATTCCCTTCGGCGACGACGAGGCGCTGTGGACCTGGCTCGATACCCTCGACGAGGCCAGCCGGCTGGCGCTTCTGGCGCATTGCGTCAGTTTCGGGATCAACGCGCTTTACGAGCGCATCAATCCCTACGGCTCCGGCGTCAGCCAGCAGGGGCTCGAGCAGCGCCTGCGCGAGGCTGACCGCCTGGCCCGGGTGACCGGGTTGGACATGGTCGACGCCGGCTGGCGGCCGACCGTCGCCAACTATCTCGGCCGCGTCACCAAATCCCGCATCCTCGAAGCGGTGCGCGAGGGCGCCGGCGAGCGTGCGGCGCAACTGATCGACCATCTCAAGAAGGGCGAGATGGCCAGGGAGGCAGAGCGGCTGCTTGCGGATAGCGGCTGGCTGCCCGAGCCGCTGCGCCTCGCCGGTGACGAACAGGCCGGCGTTCAGAAGGACGAGGATGACGGCGATGTAGCGGCGCTGCCTGCCTTCCTCGCCGGCGAGGAAGATCCTGTCGGGGCCGACGCAGACGAGCCGGTGCAGCCGATCGCTGCTGAATAGCAGCCCCCAACGGGTCACCCCTCACTTCATCCCTCATGGCCCGGCGCTCTGCCGGGCCTTTCCGTTTCAGGAGAGATTGCAATGTCTGCCTCTTTGATCTTCGACATCGCCCCGCTCGGCGCGCTGGTCACCTATTCGGACGGCGCGCCTCGACCGCCGGCGCGCTTCACCAAAAAGCTCGCGGCCTGGGAGCGCCGCAACGGGACCGGCCGGCTGGTCCGCAAGGAGCCGGCGCGCGAGCGCCCGACCTACACGTCCCCGCCCGGCTTCACCCTCCATGAGGGGACTTTCGGCCAGAATGGCATCATCCTCGTCTCGGTGATGCGCACCTATGGGATCGACAGCGATCTTAGGTTCCGCGTCATCGACCGTCCCCGCATCGGCCAGGTCCGCGTGCTGCAATCCGTCGGCGACGGTCAGGAACTGCTGCATCTCGCCGAAAGCCGCGACGCTGCCGAGTTGTGGCTGGCGCGAAACCGCCACCACCAGTCCCGCATCGACGAGGTGACCGCCGACGAACTCAGCGCTGATGCCGTCGAGGGACGAGCCGCAGCCTGACACCGGCGAGCCACCGATTTTCACGGCGGAACGACCGCCACTCTCAATCATCCCCACGAACGAGGCGAACCTGCCCGGGCTCCTGAACGAGCGCTGGGCAGTTCGCTTTACGGAGACCGATCATGCCCGAATTCACCGTTGAAACGACGTATCACCTGCCGATCTACCGGCAGCGCACCTATACGGCCGAGACGCCCGAAGCAGCTTGCCGGCTCGCCATCGAGGACAAGGACTGGTCGCAACAGAAAGAGGATTGCGAGTCCGCCGGCGAGACCTTCGTCACCGGCATCTGGCAAGGAACCGATGCCGCCTACCGCGGTCCCACGGTGCAAGTCGCCCCGCACTTTGAGGAAACGCAGCAGCGCCAGGCGCGGCACTTCGAAGTCCTGCTCGGCCTGCTCAAGATCCTCCTCGCCGATTCCGAAGCGGGTCGAACGACGGCACCCGAATGGTCCGGCAAGGCGAGATGGGCGGTAGAACTAGCCGAGGCCATCCTCGGCGGTGCCCGCGGGCCGGACGAACCGGGCAGCGCAGGAGACGTCTCATGAGCATCCCCGGCTTTGCCCGCGCCAATTTCCAGACGCTGCTCCGCGTCGCCGGTGATGGCAATCTGGCGCTGATGGAGTGCCTCGACACCGAAACGGCGCAACCGCGCAACGTGATCTGTGCCGTCGGGCGCGACGGCACGGACTACACGCTCACACCCTTCGGGCATCTGGCCGAAGGCAATCCCTTCGACGCCTACCGGCCGCCCGATCCGGCCGACCCGAAAGGCTTCCTGCCCGCGGCCGGCGCGCCGAATAGGAAATAGCCATCACGCCCGATCCTCATCAAGCGCCCGTGCTGCGGCCCGGGCGCTTGTTTCATGTCAGGGGTCATGGCCGAGAGGGAGAGTCTGGCCGGGACGGGTTCGAGCCGCTCCGGTCCAGAGAGAGCGCTGCGCGCGGCGCGATTTCCTGTTGCTCTCCGAGGATCCCATCATGACCCCGACTTCCGCATCCGCGGCAGCGTTTGCCGCCGTGCCGCTTCCGCTCGCCAGACCCGACACCGCTGCCGCGGTGTTTGCCGCCGCGAGCCTTCTCCTGCCTCATCTCGAGCGCGGCGAGCGCATCGACGCGCCGATCCTGCGCGCCAGCATGGAGACCGCCTTCGGCGCCTCCGATGCCGCCGGCGCCTGGGACTGGAAGCAGGCTTACGAGGCCTGCGAGGCGGCCACTGTCCTGTTCCTGCGCAAATACGGAAAGGCGCTGTTCCGTAAAGCCGCCACTCCGGCTTCACGGCTTTCCGCCCTGTCGACGATCGCGGGCCTGCTGCCGACGCATACGCGCCGCTCCGAAGAGTCGCAGGCCTTCCAACAATTCTCGACGCCGATCCCGCTCGGTCTTGCCGCGGCGACGGCCGCCGCCATCACCCCTGCCGACCGCGTGCTCGAGCCCTCGGCTGGCACCGGCCTGCTCGCCATCCTGGCCGAGATCTCCGGCGGCACGCTGCTGCTCAACGAACTCGCCGAAACCCGCGCCGATCTTCTCTCCTCCCTCTTTCCGGCCGCACCCGTCACGCGCTTCGATGCCGCGCAGATCGACGATCATCTCGATCCCGCTGCCGTGCCGAGCGCCGTGTTGATGAACCCGCCGTTCTCGGTGATGGCCAATGTCGAAGGCCGCGTCGTCGGCGCGGTGGTCCGTCATGTCGCCTCGGCGCTGGCGCGCCTGGCGCCGGGCGGCCGCCTCGTGACCATCACCGGCGCCAGCTTCGCCCCCGACAATCCGGCCTGGGCACCGGCCTTCGCGCGCTTGCAGGAGCGCGGCCGCGTCGTCTTCTCGGCGGCGATCGATGGCGCAGTCTATGCCAGACATGGCACGACGATCGACACGCGCCTGACCGTCATCGACAAGTTGCCGGCCGACGATCCCGGTGTCTTCCCCGCCGCGCCTGGCGTCGCTCCCGACGCCGCCACGCTGCTGTCTTGGGTCGGCGCGCAGGTCCCGGCGCGCCTGCCGGTCGCGCTCCCGGCGCTGTCGGCCACCACCTCGACTCCCGCCGCGCCGCGGACGGTACGCGGCTATGTCGCCCGTGCCGCGCAAGTCGCGCCGCGGGCCGCGCTCGCCGAGCCCGAGGGCGTCGACCTCGCCTACGACACCCTCGAGGTGCCGCCGGCCGAAGACGGCGGCATCAGCGATGCCATCTATGAGGCCTACGGACTTCAGGCGATCCGTATTCCCGGCTCTCAGGCGCACCCGACCCAACTCGTGCAATCGGCGGCCATGGCGAGCGTCACGCCGCCCCGGCCAAGCTATCGACCGCGCCTCCCGCACAACATTCTCGACCTGCTGTCCGATGCCCAGCTCGAGACAGTGATCTATGCCGGCGAAGCCCATTCGGAATTTCTCGCCGGCGTCTGGACGGTGGACGACACCTTCGATGTCATCAGCGCCGCGCCGGACGATGCCGCGGGTGCCATTCGTTTCCGGCAGGGCTTCATGATCGGCGACGGCACCGGCGTCGGCAAGGGCCGTGAATCGGCGGCCATTATCCTCGATCATTGGCTGCAGGGGCGCCGCAAGGCGCTCTGGATCTCGAAGTCCGACAAGCTGATCGAGGACGCGCAGCGCGACTGGTCGGCGTTTGGGATGGAGCGGCTGCTGGTCACGCCGCTCTCGCGCTTCCCGCAGGGCAAGGCGATCACGCTCCCCGAAGGCATCCTATTCACCACCTATGCCACGCTACGCTCCGACGATCGCGGCGACAAGGTTTCGCGGGTCCGGCAGATCGTCGAATGGTTGGGCGCCGGTTTCGACGGCGTCATCGTGTTCGACGAGAGCCATGCCATGCAGAATGCCGCCGGGGCACAAGGCGACCGCGGCAATGTCGCCGCCAGCCAGCAGGGCCGCGCCGGGCTCCGGCTGCAGCACGCTTTGCCGAACGCCCGCATCCTCTATGTCTCGGCGACAGGCGCCACGACGGTCCACAATCTCGCCTATGCCCAGCGGCTCGGCCTCTGGGGCGGCGAGCATTTTCCCTTCTCGACCCGCGCCGAATTCGTCGAGGCGATCGAATCCGGCGGCGTCGCAGCGATGGAAGTTCTGGCACGTGACCTGCGGGCGCTCGGCCTCTACACCGCCCGCTCGCTCTCCTTCGCCGGCGTCGAATACGAACTCGTCGAGCACGAACTGACGCCCGTGCAGGTCCGGATCTACGACGCCTATGCGGGCGCCTTTGCCATCATCCATAACAACCTCGATGCGGCGATGCAGGCGGCCAACATCACCGACAGTTCCGGCACGCTGAATGCACAGGCCAAGTCTGCCGCCCGCTCGGCCTTCGAAAGCGCCAAGCAGCGCTTCTTCGGGCACCTGCTCACCTCGATGAAGACGCCGACCCTGATCCGCTCGATCACGCGCGACCTTGCCGATGGCCACTCCGCCGTCATCCAGATCGTCTCGACCGGCGAGGCGCTGATGGAACGGCGTCTCAGTGAGTTGCCGACCGAGGAATGGAACGACGTTCGCGTCGACATTACGCCGCGCGAATATGTCCTCGACTATCTCGCCCATTCCTTCCCGGTCCAGCTCTACGAGCCGTTCACCGACTCGGAGGGCAATCTGTCGTCGCGCCCGGTCTATCGCGACGGCCAGCCGGTCGAGAGTCGCGAGGCCGTTGCCCGCCGCGACGACCTGATCGCAAGGCTCGCCAGCCTGCCGCCCGTGCCTGGGGCGCTGGATCAGATCGTCCAGCATTTTGGCACTGACATCGTGGCCGAGGTCACCGGCCGTTCGCGCCGCATCGTGCGGAAGTCCGGCGCCGTCCCTGGCGGCGACCGCCTCGTGGTCGAGACCCGCGCGGGATCGGCCAACCTCGCCGAAACGCAGGCCTTCATGGACGACCACAAGCGCGTTCTCGTCTTCAGCGACGCCGGCGGCACCGGGCGCAGCTACCACGCCGAGCTTTCCGCCCGGAACAGGCGGCTGCGCGTGCACTATCTGCTCGAGGCCGGCTGGAAAGCGGATACCGCGATCCAGGGCCTCGGCCGCACGCATCGCACCAACCAGGCTCAGCCGCCGCTGTTCCGTCCCATCTCGACAAATGTGAAGGCCGAGAAGCGCTTCCTGTCGACGATTGCTCGCCGCCTCGACACGCTGGGCGCCATTACCCGCGGGCAGCGGCAGACCGGGGGCCAGGGGCTGTTCCGCCCCGAGGACAATCTCGAAAGCCACTATGCCCGCGACGCGCTGCGCCAGCTCTACATGGTCATCGTGCGCGGCAAGGTCGAAGGCTGTTCGCTGGAACGCTTCGAGTCCGCCACCGGTCTCAAACTGATGGACGACACCGGCATCAAGGACGAACTGCCGCCGATCACCACCTTCCTCAACCGCATGCTGGCGCTCACCATCGAATTGCAGGACGTGCTGTTCGAGGCCTTCGAGCAATTGCTCGCGGCGCGGATCGAGGGCGCCATCGCGTCAGGCACCTATGACGCCGGGCTCGAAACACTCCGGGCCGAGAGCTTCGCCGTCACCGGCCGGGAGGTGATCTATACCCATCCGCGCACCGGCGCCGAGACCCGGCTGCTGACCATCACCGAGCGTCAGCGCAACCGGCCGGTCACGCTCGATGCGGCGCTGAACCAGCTCGGCGATCCGCGCGCCATGCTGCTGGTCAACGAGCAGTCCGGCCGCGCCGCCGTGCAGATCCCGACCACAAGCATCATGCTCGATGATGGCGAAATCGAACGGCGGGTCCGCCTGATCCGGCCGATGGAGGCCCAGAACCTGCCGCTCAAGGCGATGGCAGAGACCCGCTGGACGGAGGCCGATCGCGACGCGTTCGCGACGGCATGGCAGGCCGAGATCGCCGAGGTGCCGGAATTCTCCGACAGCGTCCTGCATATGGTGACTGGCCTATTGCTGCCGATCTGGCGGCGCCTGCCGAACGAGTCGACGCGGGTCTATCGGCTGCAGACCGATGCCGGCGAGCGCGTCATCGGCCGCCGCGTCTCGCCGGCCTGGGCCGCCAATGCCACGACGACCGGCGTCCCCTCGCTGACGCCCGAGCAGGCGTTTGCGGCACTGGTGGACGGGCGCACCACCCTCGACCTCGCCGCGGGACTGCAACTGCGACGCGTCCGCGTCATGGGCGCCTGGCGCATCGAGCTCTCCGGTTTCACCGACACGATGCGCGAGCGGCTCACGGCCTACGGGCTCTTCCACGAGATCATTTCGTGGAAGCTCAGGATGTTCGTGCCGACCGATGCCGCTGGCATCCCCGTGCTGGATCGCGTGCTCGGACGCTGGCCGGTCGCGCGCGTCATTGAGCGGGAGACCGCATGATGCCGCGCCACGATGCCGCCGAACTCGCGCACCGTCTCGGCGAACATGCCGAGGCGGTGTGCCGGCACTACCTCTCGAATGGACGCCGCTCGGGCAATTACTGGCAGGTGGGCGACGTCCGCAACGCGCCGGGCCGTTCGATGTTCGTCCGGCTCAGGGACTCCCCCAAAGGACCGGCCGGCAAATGGACCGACGCCGCCACCGGCGAGCATGGCGACCTGCTCGACGTCATTCGCGATGCGCTCGGCCTCATCGACTTCAAGGCCGTCGCCGACGAAGCAAGAACATTCCTGGCCATGCCCCGACCGGAGCCGGAACGGCGTTCTTCGCGCCCCGGCGCGACGCCGGCCCCGGCCGGATCGCCGGAAGCCTCGCGGCGGCTCTTCGCCATGTCGCAACCGATCCCCGGCACGCTCGTGGAATCGTATCTCCGGAGGCGCGGCATTACGGCTTTGCACGGAACCGGATCGCTCCGGTTCCATCCGCGCTGCTATTACCGGCCCGAGGACCACGGACCGACCGAGACCTGGCCGGCCATGATCGCCGCGGTCACCGATCTGAGCGGACATCAGACCGGTGCCCACCGCACCTGGCTTGACCCTAACGGTGACGGCAAGGCGCCCCTCGACACGCCCCGACGCGCCATGGGCGATCTCCTCGGTCATGCGGTCCGCTTCGGTGTACCAACCAGCGTCATGGCAGCCGGCGAAGGCATCGAGACGACACTGTCGCTGAGATGCGCCTTGCCCGACATGGCCATGGCGGCGGCGCTCTCGGCGGCCCATCTCGGAGCCATCCTGTTCCCGCCGACCTTGCACCGGCTCTATGTCATCCGCGACAACGATCCGGCCGGCGACTCCGCCCGTGACACGCTCGCCGAACGCGCACGCGCGGCCGGGATCGAAGCGATCGTGCTGTCGCCCGAACTCGAGGACTTCAATGACGATCTCCGCCACTTCGGCCTCGAGGCACTTCGGGCAGCGATCGCACATCAGCTCCTGCGCCAGGATCGGCTGCGCTATCTGAAGCAGGCGGCATGAGCCGGTAGGAGACGAGGGCGACGTCCGGGGCCGCCTGAATCGCTTGTGGACCCCGCCGAAGGAGGGCCGCGACCCGGCCTTCGAGAGGGCGATCGCGCCCACAAACGGGCCGGCCAGGCAATGGCGGCGGCCGACTATTTTCCGGCGGCGGGCAACTGCTGGCGACGGTCACCGATCAATAGGAACGCCTTTCCATCGCGAGGCAAAATAGTCGGCCTCTGCCATCCTCCGCTGGCGCTTCGGCCCTCCGCTCCGCTCCGGATGCCGTGCCGTCCCGCCCGTGGGCTTTCGTCGCCATGAAGGCCGCGAGGGTCGCGGTCCAGCCGACGGGAGATCCCCATGAGCGAGCATGACGACACCGAACCGCAGCACGCATCGTCCCCGACCGACCACGTCCTCACCGAACTCCAGCTCTACGGCTGGCGCCCCTACAGCGATGAGCCCGATCCGCGACCGCTGCCCGATGGCGACCATGTGGCCGGAGCGGTGGCCGACATCTTCGATGCCCTCATCGCCACCCTGGCCGATACGCGCCTCGAACCCGATCTCGACGACCTGCTCTGGTCGGTCAGCAATGTCTTCCACCGCGCCGTCCTCAGGATCGAGCGCCAACTGGACGACAATGAGCAGGCCCAACGCCGCCTGCAGCGCGAACAGGACGGTACCGAGATCAAGGCGGTCGAACTCGAGACCCTCACCGCCCAGGGCCAGACCATGCTCGAACGGCGCGACGCCTTCGAACTCATGCGCGACCAGTCCGCCGACCGCTACGAGCAGCACACCGGCTCCGCCTGGCGGCCCCGTTCGGGGTCGATGGTCAATCATCGGCACCTGACCGCCGCCCTGGTCGACAGCCGCGATTTCCTCGCCGCCCGACGCAAGGCCGGCAACGAGGTCATGCTGCCGACCGGTCCGAAGATCGCCCTGACCGGCGGCCTCGACTTCAACGATCACCACCTCGTCTGGGATGCGCTCGACAAGGTCCACGCCAAGCACCCCGACATGGTGCTGATCCACGGCAAGTCGCCCAGGGGCGCAGAACTGATCGCCGCCAAATGGGCGGACAATCGCAAGGTGCCGCAAATCGGCTTCGCGCCCGATTGGGAGAAGCACGGCCGATCCGCACCCTTCAAGCGCAACGACGCGATGCTCGACATCCTGCCGATCGGAGTCATCGTCTTCCCGGGCACCGGCATCCAGGACAATTTCGCCGACAAGGCGAAAAAGCTCGGCATCAATGCCTACGACTTCCGCAAGAGGGACGGCGCGTGAGCGCCGTCCACCACCATCACCGAAGCGACGCGCGTGATTTGCGCCACACGCGCGCTGCGCTATACTTCACCTCGCGCCGCGGTGGTGGTGGAGGCGCAACCGTTCGACATCGTCCACGGAGACCACCGCCATGATCATCATCGGCATCCTCGTATCGCTCGCCGGCATCGTCGCGCTCTGCTGGCTGCTCTTCAATCTCGCCGTCCTCGCGCTCCCCTTGTTTGCCGGCATCTCCATCGGCCTCTGGGCGAACAGTACCGGCGCCGGCGGCCTCGGCGGCGTTATCGTCGGTGCGCTGGCTGCGGCTGCTACCTTCGGCCTCTTCCAGGTCCTATTGCTCGTGGTGCGGCCCGCGTGGCTGAAGCTCCTCGTGCTGCTCATCTTCGTCGCGCCGGCATTCATCGCCGGATACCACGCGACCTTCGGCATCGTGAAGCTGACCATGCCGTCCGAGACCTGGCAGGTGGTCTTCGCCGTTGCCGGCGCTATCGCAGTCGGCATCACCGCCTTCCTGCGTCTCACCATGATGGCCCCGCCCGGACCAGCCGGACAGGGTGTCGCGCGAGCCTCGTGACCGAAGCGACCGGCCAGGACAACGCAGCCCCGCACCACATCCGCCGCGCCTCGAAGGTGGGAAGCGCGGGCGTGAACGAGCGACTCGTCGAACTCGAGGGGCCCGTACGGGGGCGGCGTTGGTCATCGGTTGCTCCAGCGCTGGGACCAGCGTCATGCCCGGAACGCGTGGTCCGGGCGGTGAGCGACCGCTCGGGCGGCGGCGGTGCGGACAGCAGCTTGCTTGGGACGCAGGGAGACAATCCCGCAAGTGAAACCGTCAGACGGTCCCAAGGCACACCAGGTCGCCAGAAGCAGATCTCCCCGGTACCTTCCAACTTCAAGACCGCTCCAGTACGGCCTCTTTGTCTGGCTTGATCTGTCCGAAGGCCGGCTTCGCCTCGATCGCCTAAGGCGCAACAGCGCCGTCAAAACTATCTTCCCCTCCCGGCCAGGAGGCCGGGTTCCTCGCGAGACAAGATAGTTTCTCCTCTGCCGTCGGGCCCCTGCGGGGTGCGCCGTCGATCGCCTTCGGCCGGACGATCGCCATCGAGGCCGCATGGTGCGGGCTCGAGCCAGAAACCAAGGAGAACCACCATGGCCACTATCGGCACCTTCAAGAAGACCGCCAACAACGAATTCACCGGCGAAATCGTCACCCTCTCGGTCCAGGCCAAGAACGTCCGCGTCACCGCCGACACCCGCGCCAGCGGCGAGAACGCCCCCAGCCACCGGGTCTTCGTCGGTCGAGCCGAGATCGGCGCCGCCTGGAGCAAGCAGTCCAACGAGGGCCGTCCTTACCTGGGCTTCAAGCTCGACGATCCCAGCTTCACCGCCCCGATCTACGCCAACCTGGTCGAGGACGAAGACGGCGAGAGCTACAGCCTCATCTGGTCCCGCCCGACCCGCCGCAGCGGTGACTGAGGGTTCCAGAACATCCCCGCCCGGCTGGTCCGGGCGGGGCCTTCAACTGCTACTGCCGGTCGAGGACCGGCGCCGGGACGCGCCGCGTTCCGGCCGTTTCAACAGGTCGGATGCCTCGACGCCGAGCACCTTGGCCAGGCTGTCCACGACATCGATGCCGGCCGCGTAGACGCAGCGCTCGAGCGAACTGATATAGGTCCGGTCGATGCCGGCACGGTGCGCCAGTTCCTCCTGCGACAAGCCCCGCGCACGACGGTAGGTCTTCAGATTGTGGGCCAGTATCTCTCGTATCTCCATGCACGAGAGGACACGGCCTTGTAGAGAATTCTGCCACGGAGTATTCTCTACATCGCGCGCGCGGCGGATGCCGCCCCGATGTCCCGATCAGACCATCACTGCCGAGGGCGCTTGATCAGTGCGGCTGCTTCCACCCCAAGGGCCTCGGCAATCCGGCCAAGAACGGTCACGCTTGCAGATTTGTTCGCGCGCTCGATCGCGCCGATATACCGCGCGCTCAAGCCAGCCCGGTCCGCCAGTTCTTCCTGCGTCATATCCTTGTCATGGCGTATCCGACGCAGATTGATCGCCATGACCTCCTTGAGGTCCATGGCAGAACGAGAACCAGCGTCGGAACGATCGTTCTAGGAACGATAGTTCCGATTCGCGAGAGGGCGTGGTACTGACACGCCGCTCATCTTCATCGTTACAGGACCCGGGATGTCGATATATGCTCGGTTCGAGGGGAGAAACACGACCATGGCGCCAACCGACTATCTGGACGCCCCACCCGACAGCGCCGAGCTGACAGACTATGATCGCGCGCATATGAAAGCCTATATGCGGGTGCTGGACGCAGCCAGCGACGGCGCCGACTGGCGTGAGGCCGTGTCGGTGATCTTCGAGATCGATCCTCAAGCCGAACCCGAGCGGGCACGGCGTGTCCACGACAGCCATCTCGCGCGCGCCCGCTGGATGACGGAGCACGGCTACCGCAGGCTGCTTCACGGGAAACCGCTATAGTACGCCGCGGTGCGCCTCAGGCATCGCCCGGTGCGTTCTTAAACTCTTCCCAAGCCGTCAAGTTTCCGGGACGCTTCCCGCCCCACGTTGCGGCAACGAGGACCAACGATGACGCCCGATATCTCCCACTGGCGCTCCTCGGAGACATACGACTATCTCGACGAATTGCATTCGACCGAACTCGCCTGGGAATGGCTCAGGCGCAACAAGGATTATCAACAGGACTATGCCCGTGCCGAGCATACCTCCGCACGGGTAGAGCTCGGCAAAAAGTGGGGATTGCAGTTTTTTTGTCCCGCCGTCGCTGAGTGCTGGCCAGGGTTCCGTGTTCTGGTCCGTCGAGGCGGACACGAGCGCCGTGCTGCTCACGCAGTCGCCCATCGTGCTGCCGACGGCGGGCAACCTTTCCTGCGAACTGCGCGATCCAGCCGCGCGGTCGGACGAGCAGGGCGACCACATGGTGTTCGCTATCGGCAACCAGGCCATACGTTTGCTGCGGATTGCCGGCACACCGTCTGGAACTGCGCTCGCCGCGCTGGTGCCGCTTGATGCCGACGGCTTTGACAGGATCGACGCGATCGACCGCCTGCTGCGCGCCCTGCAGGGCCGCGCCGTTGCCGATGACCGACGACTGACGCCTCAGCAGAAGCGCCGGCACCGGCAGATGCTGCAGGCGACCGACGGCCACCTGGACGGCGCCAGCTATCGCGATGTCGCCATCGTCCTGTTCGGCTCCGGTCGCGTCACGGCCGAGCCCTGGAAGACCTCGCCCCTGCGCGCCACCGTCATCGGTCTTGTCCATGGCGGCCGTGCCATGATCGAGGGCGGCTACCGTCAGCTTCTGCGTCATCGCCGCAAGGAATAGTCGAGAATCGTCACCGGCAGGGGTGAGGATTTTCGCCCTGCAAACTTCCTCATCCTCCTTCGCGCCCCGTCTTCGCCACCGTGATCCATGCCCGCCGTCGAACACCGGCGGTCTGATTGCACTCGCGGAGACCCCCTCATGACTTCCAATACCGCCGGCTTGCCGCCGCGCTATCTCAGGACCCCCGAGGCCGCCCGCTTCCTTGGCCTCTCGGACCGCACGCTCGAAAAGCACCGCACCTACGGGACCGGCCCGGCCTACCGGAAACTCGGTGGCCGCGTCGTCTATGGGCTCGAGGATCTCCAGGCCTGGGCCGATCGCGGCACCAAGACCTCGACCTCCGATCCCGGTCGCGGCACGGTGCATCCGGCCCGCCGTCTCGACGCCCGCTGAGCGGTGATGCCAATGACCGCATCATCGCGCGAGCGCAGCGAACGTGCGCAACTCGATCCCTTCGAGGCGCTGAGCGGCGACGTGCCGCCGCGCGATCAGCGCGATCTGATGGCGCATCCCTTCTTCTCGCTGTCGAAGTCGCGCCGCGTCGCGCCGATCCACTACAAGGCCGGCGACGTCGAACTGCAGGTCTATGCGGTCGCCGAGCACGGCATGGCGACGATCTGGGATGCCGACGTGCTGATCTGGGCAGCGAGCCAGATACTCGCCGCCCAGGATCGCGGCCTCACTACCTCGCGCTTCTTCCGCTTCACGCCCTATCAACTTCTGAACGGCATCGGTCGTACCACGGGCGCGCGCAGCTACTTCCTGATCAAGGGTGCGCTGACCCGCCTGCAATCGACCGTGATCCGCACCACCATCCGCCAGGGCGAACACTGGCGACGCCAGCAATTCTCCTGGATCAACGAGTGGGAAGAACTGGCGACGCGCGGCGGCCGCGTCGAGGGCATGGAGTTCGTTCTCCCCGAGTGGCTCTACCAGGGCATCGTCGACCGCCGCCTGGTCCTCGCCATCGACCCCGACTACTTCGACCTCACGGGCGGCATCGAGCGCTGGCTCTACCGCATCGCGCGCAAGCATGCCGGCCGGCAGGTTGGCGGATGGCGGTTCGAACTGCGGCATCTCCATGCCAAGAGCGGTTCGCTCGCGCGCTATTCCGACTTCGCCATCGACATTCGCTCCATTGCGCGCCGCCAGCCGTTGCCTGGCTATGCGCTCGCCATGGAACGTCGTTCGGATGGCGCCGAGCTTGTTCACATCCGCCCTGTGGAAAAGCTGTGCGCAACTTCGCCAGATATCCGTACATCGGGCGCATCCGGTATCCGTACATCGGGCGCAAACCTATCTGTACATCAGGCGCACGGATCTCACCTAAGCCTCTGGACCGGCGAGACAAACAGCGCCCGTAAAGACTCTAAAGAAGAACCTAAATCTTATTATTTGGACGGGCAGTCCGGGGATAACCCGTCCCTTTCCGGTCCTTCCCGCCGGGGGCGCGGCCGATGATCGTCGCGCTCCTCAATCAGAAGGGCGGTGTCGGCAAGACGACGCTCGCCCTGCATCTCGCCGGCGAGTGGGCACGACGCGGCAAGCGCGTCACCCTGGTCGATGCCGACCCGCAGGGTTCGGCGCTCGACTGGTCGCAGCAGCGCAGCCGCAGCGGCGCGCCGCGCCTGTTCGGCGTCGTTGGCCTGGCGCGCGACACGCTCCATCGCGAGGCGCCGGAGCTCGCCCGCGGCGCCGACCACGTCGTCATCGACGGACCGCCTCGTGTCGCCGGCCTGATGCGCTCGGCGCTGCTCGCCGCCGAACTCGTGCTGATCCCGGTGCAGCCGTCGCCGCTCGACGGCTGGGCTTCGGCCGAGATGCTGGCGCTCCTCGCCGAGGCGCGCATCTACCGGCCTCAACTCGCCGCTCGCTTCGTGCTCAACCGGTGCAGCGCGCGCACGATCATCGCGCGCGACACCGCCGAGACGCTCGCCGATCACGATCCACCTGTTCTCGCCGCAACGATTGGCCAGCGCGTGCTGTTCGCCGCGGCGGCGCAATCCGGGCAACTCGCCTGCGAGCTCGATAACAACAGTCTCGCCGCGCGTGAGATCGCCGCGCTCGTATTCGAGATCGAGCGGCTCCGCGTCGGGACGGTGACGTCGTGACCGGCGCATCCTCCCGACACCGTTTTACTGCTCGTCCGGGCGATCCGGATCGCTGGATCAAGTCCGCCGAGGCGTCGCCACGCGCTGGCGCGGCTGCCGGATACACGGCGCGCCTCACCATCGATGTCACCCCGGATCTGCGCGGCCGCATCAAGGTGGCAGCCTTCCAGCGCGGCATCACTGTCGCCGACATGCTGCGCGACCTCTTCGCCCGCGAGTTTCCCGCCGACGAAAGGGGCAGCAAATGACCCACCGCGCTTCGCTCCCGCTCAGTATGCGACCGACGGTCGACGGGCCGCCGCCCGCAACGACACTGGTCGAACTCACCTGGCGCGAGAAGCGGATCGAATACTGGATCCGCTTCGGTCTCCAAACCTACGAACAGATCCTCGACCGGCATCGCCGTATCGTCGGCTTCGCACCGGAGACGCTCTTCGCGTTCGTGCGCTGGGCCGCCAACGACTACGGCACCGTGTTGTCGCGCATCGATATCGTGCGCGCCATCACACCTGGAGAGCCGTTCCAGACATTGCCCTTTGTGCGGCCCGGCGGCGAGATTCTGCTCCGCGCCGAGGGCTGGCCCAAGGTCGCTCGCGTGCTTGAGCATATCGACACCATCGATGCCCTGGACATCGATCCCGGCGCGGTGCCGGCCGATCACTGGCGTCACGTCCATCATTGCATCGCCACGGGTGCCGAGCCCCGCGCCTACACTGTCGAGCGTCACGGTGCGTGGCTCAAGCGCCGGAGCGTCGCGCCATGAGCCGCACAGCGATCACGCTCACGGTGCTCGTCTCCTGCGCGCTGGTCGCCGAGCCGACGTGGCGCGACGGCGGCCCTGCGTTCATATGGAACGCTTCGCCCAGCGTACCGATCGGGCTCTACCGGCTCGCGCCGGTGAGCCACATCGAAGCGCCTGATCTCGTCGTCGTCGAACCGCCCGAGCCGCTCGCCAGCTTCCTCGCCGAGCGCGGCTACCTGCCGCGCGGCGTGCCGCTGCTCAAGCGCGTGCGGGCGGTCGCCGGCGACAGGGTCTGCCGTCAGGGCAGGACCATCGTCGCCTTCGACCACGCCTATGGGGAGGCGCGCGAGCGCGACGGCCAGGGCCGCCCGCTGCCGGTCTGGCAGGGCTGCCGGACGCTCGCCGAGGGCGAGGTCTTCCTCATGAACTGGGATGCTGCCGACAGTTTTGACGGCCGGTACTTCGGGCCGCTCCCCGCCAGTTCCGTCACTGCCCGCGCGCTGCCGATCTGGACGGACGCGGACGGCGACGACCGCTTCGACTGGCACGTCGGCGACCCGCCCGACGCGCCCTGACGCCTTCCCAACCGCCAGACAAAGGAGATTTCCCATGGCGCAGATCGGTCAGTTCACCCGCACACAGACGGGCTATTCCGGGCGCGTTCGCACGCTCTCGCTCGACCTCGCGATCGTCTTCATTCCCACCGACAATGCCGATGTCGAGAACGCGCCCGACTATCGCATTCGGCTCGGCGACGAGGATGGCATCGAAATCGGCGCGGGCTGGTTGCAGACCGGTGATCGCGCCGGCGCCTACATCTCGGTCGTTCTCGACGATCCCTCCCTCGCGCAACCGATCCGCGCGCGCCTGTTCCAGTCGGACGAGGACGGACGCGACTGGGGCCTGCACTGGACGCGCCAGAAGAAGCGCGACGATCAGGACACGCCCCAGGACTGATCGATGCCACCGTTCAGCCTTGGGTCCGTCGTTCGGCGACACGGCCACTACGGTCGCGTCGCCGTCCTTCTCCTTTCCGGCCTCACGATCCTGACGCCCGCGCCCGGCGTGCAGGCGCAGGACGAGTCGGTCAGCGGGCCGACCATCGACGCACGGTTTGATCCTTTCATCACCGAGACGTCGGCGCGTTTCCGCATTCCCGAGGCGTGGATACGCGCCGTGCTGGCGGCCGAAAGTGCGCACGATGTTCGCGCGGTGTCTTCTGCCGGCGCGAGGGGCTTGATGCAGGTCATGCCCGACACCTGGGACGAACTGCGCGACCGCTATCGGCTTGGTGACGATCCGTTCGATCCGCGTGACAACATCCTTGCTGGCACCGCATATCTGCGCGAGATGCTCGATCGCTATGGCACGATCGGCGGCATGCTCGCCGCCTACAATGCCGGCCCGGCGCGTTACGACGAATACCTCGCAAACGGCCGCGCGCTGCCGGCCGAGACCCGCGCCTATGTCGCCGCGCTTGCGCCTCTCCTGGGCGGCAAGCCTCTCCCGACTGGCGAGGATGCGGACCTCTCCCGCCCCACTGACTGGCGCGAGGCACCGCTCTTTGTCGGCCCTCTCGGCAGCAGCCCCTCTGCCGGTTCGCTGCAGCCCGACAGCAGCTCGGCAGCAGATTCAACACAGCACGACGAGGCGACATCGCCGTCGTCACACGGCATGTTCGTCGCACGCTCCGAGCCTGGTGCACCTCAATGAGGCGCTTTCCACCCCGTCGCTTCATGGCGAACAGCAGCGTGGCATGGCGGGCATCAGGGCGGCGACCCAGCACCACAACCGCACGATGGCGAGATAAAATCGGGCGAGGTGCGCCCCGGTCGGTTGGTTGTTTTTCAATGGGTTACGAGACGCTCGTGCGATGTGCAGCGTTTGCCCCTACATCGCACTTTGCACGTTCTTTCCATTATCTCAGCGCCTTGACGCGATGTGCGGCCTCACGGCCATGAGCGACGAGCGCCCTTTTCGCGTCCGGCCTGGACGCATCCGATCGAGCAAGGCGCAACGGGCGCGACCCTTCATCGCCCAGGCGCTTGCGGCGGCACAGCGCGCCGGAGGGAGGCTGTCCTATTCGGGCAACATCAATCCCGGCAATCGCTCCCGCTTCGGGCGCGGAAAGCGCGCGACCGTCCAGGCCAACTGGCTGCTCACCGGCCGCTCGCGCATCGCGGTGATCAAGACCCGCGTTGTGCGCCACTCGCAGCGCTCGGCGCCGATGGGTGCCCATCTCAGCTATCTGCGGCGCGAGGGGGTCACCCGGGATGGAGAGAAGGCAAGCCTGTTCGGGCGCGGCGGCGACGATCTGGATGCGAAGGAGTTCGGCGAGCGCTGCGAGTACGACAGGCATCATTTCCGCTTCATCGTCTCACCAGAGGACGCTTCCGAAATGGTCGACCTCAAGACGTTCACCCGCGAGTTGATGAGCCAGATGGAAAAGGACCTCGGCACCAGGCTCGACTGGGTGGCGATCGATCACTGGAACACCGACAATCCGCACGTCCATGTCCTCCTGCGCGGCCGAACCGACGACGGCCAGGACCTCGTCATCTCACGCGACTACATCAAGGAAGGCATGCGCGCCCGAGCACAGGATCTGGTCACCATGGAACTCGGCCCACGCAACGACCATGAAATCCACCGGAACCTCGCGCGCCAGGTCGAGGCGGAACGCTGGACCAATCTCGACCGCCAGCTCCTGCGCGACGCCCACAAGAGCGGCATCATCGACCTCGCTCCATCGGGCGATCACCAGCCCGACGAATTTCATGTGCTCAAGGTCGGGCGGTTGCGCACCCTCGAATCTTTTGGCCTCGCGCACCAGATCGGGGCTGGCCAATGGTACATCACCGAGGAAGCAAAACCCACACTGCGCGAGCTCGGTGAACGTGGCGACATCATCAAGCGCATGCATCGCGCCCTGACCGAGCGCGGTATCGAACGCGGTGCAGCTAGCTTCGTGCTCGCGGGAGAAAGCCTCGGCGATCCCGTCATCGGCCGTCTCGTCGATCGCGGGCTCGACGACGAACTCAAGGCCACCGCTTATGCGGTGATCGACGGCGTCGACGGCCGGGCTCACCATATCAAGCTTCCCGACCTGGACGCCGCCGGCGATAGCGCTCCCGGCTCGATCGTCGAGTTGCGCAGCTTCACCGATAGTCAGGGACGGCAGCGGTTGGCCATCGCCGTGAGATCAGACCTTCCGATCGAGCGGCAGGTGACGGCGAGCGGCGCGACCTGGCTCGACCGGCAGGCCATCTCCCACGATACTGTCGCGCTGGGCGATGGCGGGTTCGGCCGCGAGGTACAGGACGCTCTGGAACGCCGCGCCGAGCATCTAGTCGAAGAAGGTCTGGCGCAGCGGCAGGGCGGCAGGATCATCTTCGCGCGACAACTGCTCGATACGCTGCGCCGCCGCGAGGTCGAGGCACTTGGCGAGAAGCTGGCGACAGATCTCGGCCGGCCGTTCAACACGGCGGCGACGGGCGAGTATGTCGCCGGCACCTACAGCCAGCGCTTCACCCTGGCGTCGGGCCGTTTCGCGATGATCGATGACGGGCTCGGCTTCCAGCTCGTGCCATGGACACCATCGCTGGACAGGAAGCTCGGCCAGCACATATCCGGCGTCGCCCGCGGCGACGCAGGTGTCGATTGGAGCTTTGGCCGGAAGCGGGGAATCGGCCTATAGGCCGCGATACCGCTGCGGGTGTCAGCTGTTGAGGCTGTCCTTGAGCGCCTTGGCCGGTGCAAAGGTCAGCTTCTTGGCGGCGGCGATCTTGATGGTGGCGCCGGTGGACGGGTTGCGGCCCTCGCGCGCTGGTGTCGCCTTCACCTTGAACTTGCCGAAACCCGGCAGGGAAATCTCCTCACCACCGGCAGCAGCCTCGGCGATCGCCTTGAACACGCCGTCGACCAGCGCCTTACCCTGGGCCTTGGTCAGGCTGTGCTCGGCGGCCAACTTGTCGGCGATCTCGTTTGCAGTCGTCATGAAATATATCCTCGTTCAAATGCGAATGCCCGGCCTATGCCACGTCATGACGGAAATGTCATTGGCAGGCAGCGTACCGCGCTCGCTGGGAGCGGGGGCAGCCGTGGTTTATGGCAATCTATGTGGCCGCTGCGGTCGCGCTCTCCACCGGGGACTGTGCTTGGGGCTTTAGCTGATCCACGCTCTCGATGGCAGGGCATCCTGTAGGCGGAGCAGGCAAGCCGTGGCGGATGCACACCCGGTCTTTCCGCGCTGTGACGCGCTACCACACCACATCCGCAGCGAAGGTCTTGAAGTTTCAGGTGCGGCAGCCCGACCTCCTGGCGGAGGAGAGCAGTCATGTCGGGAACGAAAATCCTCTGGGGCCAGATCATCGTCGTTGGCCTGATCGTGCTGAGCGCAGTCTGGTGCGCTACGCAATGGACGGCCTGGCGGCTCGGCTTCCAGCCGCAGCTCGGCACGCCCTGGTTCGAGCTCGCGGGGTGGCCGGTCTACTGTCCGCCCGCCTTCTTCTGGTGGTGGTTTTCCTATGACGCTTATGCGCGCTCGATCTTCCAGGAGGGCGGCATCGTCGCGGCATCCGGCGGCTTCGTCTCCATCGCCGCTGCCATCCTCATGTCGATCCTGCGGGCGCGAGAGGCCGACAATGTGGAGACCTATGGATCGGCCCGTTGGGCGACGCCTGCTGAGGTGAAAACTGCGCACCTCCTCGAACCGGATGGCGTGGTGCTCGGCCGGATCGAGCGGGAGTATCTCCGGCATGACGGTCCCGAGCATGTGCTGTGTTTCGCTCCCACCCGGTCCGGCAAGGGCGTCGGCCTCGTCATCCCTTCGCTCCTGACCTGGCCGGGCTCGGCGATCGTCCACGACATCAAGGGGGAGAACTGGCAGCTCACCGCCGGCTTTCGTGCGAAACACGGCCGCGTGCTGCTGTTCGATCCGACCAATGCCGACTCCTCCGCCTACAATCCGCTGCTGGAAGTGCGGAAAGGCGAATGGGAGGTCAGGGACGTCCAGAACATCGCCGATATCCTGGTCGATCCCGAGGGCTCGCTGGAGCGCCGCAATCATTGGGAGAAAACCTCGCACGCGCTATTAGTCGGCGCCATTCTCCACGTCCTCTATGCCGAGAAGGACAAGACGCTCGCCGGCGTCGCCAACTTCCTGTCCGATCCGGCGCGCTCGATCGAGGTAACCTTGGCGGCCATGATGAAGACGCCGCACCTCGGCGGGGCCGGTCCGCATCCCGTGGTCGCATCGGCCGCCCGGGAACTGCTCAACAAATCGGATAATGAGCGATCGGGGGTGCTGAGCACCGCGATGAGCTTCCTGGCTCTCTACCGCGATCCGGTGGTGGCGAAGGTCACCGCCCGTTGCCACTGGCGTATCGCCGATATCGTCGGCAGCACGAAACCAGCGACGCTCTATCTCGTGGTGCCGCCGTCGGACATCAATCGGACCAAGCCGCTCATCCGTCTGCTGCTCAACCAGATCGGTCGGCGATTGACCGAAGACCTCAACGCCAAAGCAGACCGCCATCGTCTGTTGCTGATGCTCGATGAGTTTCCGGCGTTGGGGAGGTTGGACTTCTTCGAGTCGGCGCTGGCCTTCATGGCGGGCTACGGGCTGAAGGCATTCCTGATTGCCCAATCGCTGAACCAGATCGAGAAGGCGTACGGTCCGAACAACTCGATCCTCGACAACTGCCACGTCAGGGTTTCGTTCGCCACCAATGACGAGCGCACGGCCAAACGCGTGTCGGACGCCCTCGGCACTGCCACCGAAATGCGGGCGATGAAAAACTATGCCGGCCACCGCCTCTCGCCGTGGCTCGGCCATCTCATGGTGTCCCGGCAGGAGACGGCCCGACCGCTGCTGACGCCCGGCGAGGTAATGCAGTTGCCACCTAGCGACGAAATCGTCATGGTCGCCGGCATCCATCCCATCCGTGCACGTAAGGCTCGCTACTACGAGGATGTCCGCCTCACCGAGCGCATCCTTCCGCCGCCACATCTCCAGCATGTCGCGCACGCGCCGAACGACGATTGGAGCGCTCTTGCTACCCCAGCGCGGCCGATCCTCGATACACGCGATCTGCCGCCCATACTGGCGGGTGACGACGAAGACCCGACTGAGTCCGAGAAACGCCGCCAGCCCGAACTGAGCAGCAAGGCCATCGTGGACAGGCAGCCGGTCATCGAGGATGAGTTCGACGCCGATCGCGATGCGGACGAGAACCCGGCCGTCCTGGCCCGCAATCTCAACCGCACCATGCAACGGGTCGCACGGCAGGCCGATCTCGATCCCGGCGACGGCATGTTGTGAGGCCGACTGTGATTAAGCTCGGCAAGAAGCAGCGGCTCTCGATCTATCTCGACCCGCCCGTGATGAAGGCGCTCGTCGAGCATGCGGCGCGCCGCGACGTCTCCCGCTCGCTAGTGGCCGAGGCTGCGATCGCCTCCTTCCTGTCGCCGGATGCCGCCGAGCGACAGGAAGCGGCCATGACCAAGCGCCTCGATCAGATCGACCGGCGCCTCAACCGCATGGAACGAGATCTCGGCATCTCGGTAGAAACGCTGGCTGTCTTCGTGCGCTTCTGGCTGACCACGACGCCACAGCTCCCGGAGCCGGCGCAGGCGGCTGCCCGTGCTCAGTCAGGCAAGCGCTACGACGCCTTCGTCGCGGCGCTAGGCCGCCGCCTCGCCCAAGGTCCGAAACTGCGCAGCGAGATCCCCGAGGACGTTCATCCCGGCGCCGATTCGGCTTCCGGCGACCAGCACTAGGTTCATCGCCGCGGACCCGTTCCGCCGTTTCCCTGTCATTCCCCGCCAGGGTACGATGCCCCCTTGAGGCTTGTTGCGGTTCGCCCGTTCCTGCCTCTTCTACTTGTCCCCGATCCAGGGCCGCGCGTCGTGCAGGCCCGCAAAGGAGTGGGGACGACGTGGTGAATACTTCCCGGCAATCGGCGGCGGTCGAACGTGGAACGCGCATGCTGCGCACCGCGCTCGGTCCCGCCGTCGCCCGGTTCCTGGAAGACCCCGCGATCGTCGAGGTGATGCTCAACCCCGATGGGCGGCTCTGGGTCGACAGGCTCACCGAGGGCCTCGCCGATACCGGCGAGCAGCTGACGCCCAGCGATGGCGAACGCATCATCCGCCTCGTCGCCCACCATGTCGGCGCCGAGGTCCACGCCGGTTCGCCCCGGGTCTCGGCGGAGCTGCCCGGAACGGGGGAGCGCTTCGAGGGTCTGTTGCCGCCGGTGGTGGTGGCCCCGGCATTCGCGATCAGAAAGCCCGCCGTCGCGGTGTTCACACTGGACGACTATGTGACGGCCAACGTCATGTCCGCGTCGCACGCAAACGCGCTCCGCCGAGCCGTTGCCGAGCGGAAGAACCTGGTAATCGCAGGCGGCACATCGACGGGCAAGACCACGCTCACCAATGCCCTTCTCGCAGAAGTCGCCAAGACCGGCGATCGCGTCGTACTGATCGAGGATACGCGCGAGCTCCAATGCGCGGCGCCTAACCTCGTGGCACTCCGCACCAAGGACGGCGTGGTCTCTCTATCCGACCTGGTGCGCTCCTCGTTGCGGCTCCGGCCGGACCGGATTCCGATCGGGGAAGTCCGCGGCGCCGAGGCACTCGACCTGCTCAAGGTCTGGTCGACCGGCCATCCCGGCGGCATCGGCACCATCCATGCCGGCACTGCCGTCGGCGCCCTTCGACGCCTTGAACAGCTCATCCAGGAAGCCGTCGTCACCGTGCCTCGCGCACTCATTGCCGAGACCATCGACGTCATCGCCGTGCTCTCCGGCCGCGGTGCCGGCCGCCGTCTCACCGAGCTCGCAGCGGTCACCGGCCTCCGTGCAGACGGCGACTACGAAATCTCCCCAGTCATCAAACACCCCGAATCCTCTGGAGCATCGTCATGACGTTCAAGACTACCTGCTTCCGTCCACGCATCACGGCAACGGCGATCGCCGCCTCGCTGAGCCTCGCCCTGACCCAAGCCGCCTACGCGGCGGGATCATCGATGCCCTGGGAGGAGCCCCTGCAACAGATCCTCGAATCCATCGAGGGTCCGGTCGCCAAGATCGTTGCGGTGATCGTGATTATCGCGACCGGCCTCACGTTGGCCTTCGGCGACACGGGCGGCGGATTTCGCCGGCTGATCCAGATCGTCTTCGGCCTCAGCATCGCCTTCGCCGCCTCGAGCTTCTTCCTCAGCTTCTTCTCATTCGGTGGCGGGGCGCTGATCTGATGGACGAGCCCGTTCCCGGATTCATGGCGCCCGTGCATCGCGCGCTCACCGAGCCGATCCTGCTCGGTGGCGCCCCGCGCGCCGTCGCGATCCTCAACGGCACGCTGGCGGCCGCGCTCGGTCTGGGCCTACGCCTCTGGCTGGTCGGCATCGTGCTCTGGGCGATCGGCCACCTGGCCGCCGTCTGGGCGGCGCGGCGCGATCCGCTCTTCGTCGAGGTCGTGCGCCGGCACCTGCGCATCCCCCCGCATCTCAATGTTTGAGGCACCCCGATGATGAACCTCGCAGAATACCGCCGCACCGGCGCTCGCCTTGCGGATTACCTGCCTTGGGCCGCCCTGGTCGGTGAGGGTGTTGTCCTCAACAAAGACGGTAGTTTCCAGCGCACGGCAAAGTTCCGTGGCCCCGATCTCGACAGCGCCGTGCCGGCCGAACTGGTCGGCGTCGCCAACCGGCTCAACAACGCCTTCCGCCGCCTCGGCTCAGGCTGGAGCATCTTCGTCGAAGCGCAGCGCCATGAGGCGGCCACCTATCCGCGCAGCAGTTTTCCGGAAGCGGCCTCGGCGCTGATCGATGCGGAGCGCAAGGCTGACTTCGAAGAGGCCGGCACGCATTTCGAGTCGAGCTACTTCCTCACCGTCGTCTATCTGCCGCCCGCCGAGGACACGGCCCGCGCCGAGAGCTGGCTCTATGAGGGTCGTGAGCAGACCGGCATCAACCCGTGGGAGATTCTGCGCGGCTTTGTCGATCGAACCGATCGCGTGCTGTCGCTGCTCGATGGCTTCATGCCCAAATGCCGCTGGCTCGACGACGGCGAGACGCTCACCTATCTGCACTCGACCGTTTCGACCAAACGCCAACGGGTTCGCGTCCCCGAGACGCCGATCTATCTCGATGCACTGCTCGCCGACCAGCCGCTGGCCGGGGGTCTGGAACCGCGCCTCGGCGACACCCACCTGCGCATCCTCACCATTGTCGGGTTCCCCGCCGCGACCACGCCCGGCATCCTCGACGAACTGAACCGCCTGGCCTTCCCCTATCGCTGGTCGACGCGCGCCATCCTGCTCGACAAGACCGACGCCACAAAGCTCCTGACCAGGATCAGGCGCCAGTGGTTCGCCAAGCGCAAGAGCGTTGCGGCCATCCTCAAGGAGGTTATGACCAACGAGGCCTCGGCCTTGGTCGATACCGACGCCGCGAACAAGGCCGCCGATGCCGACCTCGCCCTGCAGGAACTCGGCGCCGACTATGCCGGCGAGGCCTATGTCACCGCGACCATCACGGTGTGGGACGCGGACGCCCGGATTGCCGATGAGAAGCTGCGGCTGGTCGAGAAGATCGTCCAGGGTCGCGACTTCACCGGCATGGTGGAAACGATCAATGCGGTCGATGCATGGCTCGGCACGTTGCCCGGACACATCTACGCCAATGTCCGGCAGCCGCCGATCAGCACGCTGAATCTCGCCCACATGATCCCGCTATCGGCGGTGTGGGCGGGGCCGGAACGGGACGAGCATTTCCAAGCACCCCCACTGCTGCATGGCAGGACGGAAGGCTCGACCCCGTTCCGGTTATCCCTGCATGTCGGCGACGTCGGCCACACGATGGTTGTCGGGCCGACCGGCGCCGGCAAGTCCGTGTTGCTTGCCCTCATCGCGCTGCAGTTTCGCCGCTACGAGGGAAACCAGATCTTCGCTTTCGACTTCGGCGGCTCGATCCGCGTGGCATCGCTGGCCATGGGCGGGGACTGGCACGATCTCGGCGGCGAACTCACCGAGGGCGCCGAAACCAGCGTCGCCCTGCAACCGCTGGCCGGGATCACCCACACGCCGGAGCGTGCCTGGGCGGCCGACTGGATCGTCGCCATCCTAACCCGAGAAGGCGTGTCCGTCACACCCGAGGTCAAGGAGCATATCTGGACCGCGCTCACCTCGCTCGCATCGGCGCCGGTCGAGGAGCGGACCATCACAGGGTTGACGGTGCTCCTCCAGTCCAATGACCTCAAACGCGCGCTCCAGCCCTATTGCGTGGGCGGACCCTATGGAAGGCTGCTCGATGCCGAGTGCGAAAACATCGGCGATGCGTCGATGCTTGTATTCGAGACCGAGGGTCTGCTGGGCACCGGCGCGGCACCGGCAGCTCTGGCCTACCTTTTCCATCGCATCGCCGGCCGTCTCGACGGGCGGCCGACCCTGGTTATCGTCGACGAGGGCTGGCTGGCGCTCAGCGACCCGGGTTTCTCCAAGCAGCTCGCCGAGTGGCTTGTGACGCTGCGCAAGAAGAACGCCAGCGTCGTCTTCGCCACCCAGTCGCTCGCCCAGCTAGAGAAGAGCACGATCGCGGCGGAGATCATCGACTCCTGCCACACGCGCATCCTGCTGCCGAATGATCGGGCAATCGAACCGCAGATCACCGTCATCTACCGGCGCTTCGGCCTCAATGACCGTCAGATTGAGATCCTCGCGCGGGCCACGCCGAAGCGCGACTATTACTGCCAGTCCCGTCGCGGCAACCGCCTGTTCGAACTCGGTCTCGGCGAGCTGGCGCTGTCCATCTGTGCCGCTTCCTCCAAGGAAGACCACACGCTGATCGATCACGTGCTGGCCGAACACGGCCGCGACGGATTCCTCGAGACCTGGCTGCGCATCCACAACCTCGACTGGGCCGCCGAGCTCATCCCCAACCTCACCAATATCGCTGCGCCAGAGGCGATCGACGACCTCATCAAGGAGATGTCCCTATGACCCGCCTTCGCTCCCGTATGCGCGCCGTGCTTTTCGCCACCACCGTATTTGCCGTGCCCGCGGCATTGAGCCCGGTCATCGTGACGCCGGCCTATGCCCTGTTTGGCTTCGGCGACATCGTCTTCGACCCGTCGAACTATGCCGAGAATATCCTGCAGGCAGCGCGGGCGCTGGAGCAGATCAACAACCAGATCACCTCGCTTCAGAACGAAGCGCAGATGCTGATCAACCAGGCGCGTAATCTGGCAAGCTTGCCCTACTCCTCGCTCCAGCAGATTCAGCAGTCCGTCCAGCGCACGCAGCAGCTCCTGGGTCAGGCGCAGCGGATCGCCTTCGATGTGCAGCAGATCGACCAGATCTTCACCCAGCAATACTCCAACATGGATCTCACCGCATCGGACCAGCAGCTTGTCGAGTTGGCGCGCGAGCGCTGGGGAAACACCGTGGGCGCCCTGCAGGACGCTATGCGGGTTCAGGCCGGCGTTGTCGGCAATATCGAGACGCAGCGTGCCGAACTCTCCAACCTGGTCGGCGAGAGCCAGGGGGCGACCGGCGCCCTTCAGGCGACCCAGGCCGGCAATCAGATTCTCGCGCTGCAGGCCCAGCAGCTCGCCGACCTCACTGCATTGCTGGCCGTCAACGGCCGGGCCGATGCGCTGTCGGCCGCCGAGCAGGCAGCCGCGGCCGAACAGGGCCGTGAGCAGCGTCGCCGCTTCCTTGAGCCCGGCGACGGCTACCAGCCCGGCAATGCCCGGATGTTCCCGGGTTCCAACTGAGCCGAACCGGCAGGGGGTGAATATGGACG